>NZ_JBRKNU010000001.1:0-488294 GCF_053010225.1 Streptococcus sp. Z556 | reverse complement strand
TGTCCTTGATCGCAAGCAAGCGATTCTCTGTATCGTAGATGTAGTCTAGCTTCTCTGAGTTCTTCTCAGAAGCGATGCGATTGCCATTCTTGTCGTAGGTATAGGTGATGGTACCATCTGGCCCTTCCAGTTTGGTCAAGCGGTTATGGTCATCATAGGTAAAGCGTGTCTGGCTCTCCTTACCATCGACTGTCTCGCTACTAGTCAGTTTATTACCCGCTAGGTCATAGGTGTAAGAGAGCTTGGAGAGTTCCTTACCAGATGCATCCGATACGGTCATATTTTCCACTTGACCCAGAGTATCGTAAGTATAGGTATGAGCTAGGATTTCGCCATCCTGCTTGATGGTTTCCTTGGCGATATAGCCTCCATCGTCATACTCATAGCCATAGCTAGAGATGAGCTTATCCTGCTTGTCCATGTGACGGAGTTCGGTGAGGCGGTGATCCTTGTCATAGGTCAAGAAGCTCTTGGTCCCATCTCCTCGAACAACCTCCGTCAGATCTCCTGCTGTGTTGTAGCTATAGCTGGTCTTTTGTCCCTTGACATCTGTCACGGAAGTCAGGCGATCCAGTTCATCGTAAGTGTAAGATACCGTACTGCCATCTGGGTAAATCATCTTCGAGATATTGCCATAAGCATCATACTCGTACTGGATCAGGCTACCATCTCCTTGACGAACACCAGTAATCTCGCCTTCTTCGTTGGTCGCGTACTGACTAGTTCCTGTCAGGTCACTCATTGACACCCGACGGCCATCCGCATCATAGGTGTAGAGGACTTGACCCTCTTGCTTTTCAGAGTACTCCACCTTGAGTAGTTGATCCAGCTTGTTGTAGTCATAGCTGATGGTTTTCCCATCGGACTTGGTTACTTTTTCGAGCTGGTTATTGACATTGTAGGTATAGGTCTCCTTGTCTCCGAGGCTGGTCATGCGCTCCACTAGATTGGAAAGCTGATCATAGCTGTAGCTTGTGACCTTTTAAATCCCTAAAATCATGCTATAATATAATAAGTATAAGTCCAATAAACCGACTATAGAAGTTAACGATAAAGATTTCTTACATCATCCGTAAGTGTTATTCTACTCTGATTCATACTATAATGAAAGTAACAAAAGATGGAGGTGTTTCACATGGAAACCATTTTACGAGTAGAATCATTAAAAAAGCATTATGGGAAAGAGCCCAATATTACCAAAGCCTTGGATGGCATATCTTTTCAGGTTGTAAAAGGTGAGTTCTTAGGAATTATGGGGAGTAGCGGTTCTGGAAAAACAACCCTTCTTAACTGTCTCGCTACAATCATAAAGCCAACTGATGGCTCTATTCAAATGCAAGGAAAAGATTTAGGTCAGTTAAAAGGGAACCAGTTAGCTGATTATCGTGGCAAGGAAATTGGTTATCTCTTCCAGAATTTTGAGCTCTTGGACAATCTTACAGCCAAAGAAAATATTTTACTCCCCTTGTCTTTGCACAAGGTCGATGCTAACGAAAGCAAGGTTCGATTAGAATTGCTTTCCCAGTATCTGGATATTTCTGAACTTCTGAATAAGTTCCCATCTCAATTATCAGGTGGTCAACGTCAAAGGGTAGCTGCTGCTCGTGCCTTGATTTTAGACCCTAAGATTGTATTTGCGGATGAGCCCACTGGGGCTTTGGATTCAAAAAATGCGACCATTTTGATGCAAAAATTATCCGAAATGAATCAAGTGGAAGAAACCACCATTCTCATGGTGACCCACGATTCCGTCGCAGCCAGCTTTTGCAACCGCATCTTGTTTATCCAAGACGGAAAACTATTCCATGAAATCCGTCGTGATTATCCAAGAGAAAGTCAAGAAGACTTCTATCACAGAATACTAAAGGTCATGGCTGCCCTGGCTGGAGGTGATGGAAATGTTTTCTAAACTAGTCTCAAGAAATAGCAAGAGAGATCGAAAGAATAATGGCTTGTACTTCAGTTCCATGGTTCTTTCTATTATCTCCTTTTACATCATACTTTCTTTGTCTCATCAAGATGTGATGATCTTTCTCAAACAAATAGAAAGTGATGCTGTAAATAAACTCTTTAGCATGATTCCTATTCTTTATGTAGCAACACTCTTTATCCTCTTTTTTCTAGTCTACTTCGCAAGCAGTATGCAGATGGAAAGAAGAAAACATGAATTTGGTGTCTATCTCACACTGGGAATGCGAAGAGGTAAACTGTTCTTACTTCTCCTACTCGAGGATTTGAGAAATAGCATCCTTGCTCTTGGAATAGGCCTTCCTATTGCCATCTTAATTTCGGAACTAATCAGCCTAATAACCGCTAAAATTGTGGGACTAGGGATTATTGAACATCAATTTTCTCTATCTACCACAGCTCTAGTCTATACAGTCATCGGCTTCCTAGCCGTAAAATTAGCTGTTTTTGTCCTTTTAAGTGCAAAGACGGCCAATAAGGAAATCGGAGATCTTCTTGCCTATTCTCCTTCTGGGATGAAGAAACTACTCCCCAAGGGGGTGTACCTTCTTGCTTCTGTCCTAGGAATTTTACTTCTTGGAACAGCCTATTACATGGGTATGAGTGGAAGAGCTTGGGAAAATGTCATAACAATGGGCATCACCGTTCTCTTAGGAACTCTGGGAACTATCCTACTCTTCTTTGGTATGCGTTTATTTATAGACTTTTTGGTTAAGCTTGGAAGCATTCGAAAACTTCATGCCTATAATTTTAGACAGATTCAAGAATTAGTTATCCAGCGCTCAACTATACTGGCCATCTGCTCCCTCTTAATCTTCTCTGCCTTGTGCCTCTTTGGAGCAGGTGTTGCAATTGCAAGTGGCAATTCAGGCAATCAAATCCACGTATTGGATTATACATTCAGAGATAGCAAGCAGGATACAGATGAAAATCTTGATGTGAATACAGTTAAAAAAGAGCTTGAAGCAGAAGGACTAGCATCACAGTTCTCAAAGATTCTACAAATCAAAGTCGGGAAACCAAAAGAAAACGAGTCCGTGTCCTTCGAAGAGATCATCAATGAGTTGAAAAAGCAAAAAGGCAGCAAGAACAAGGAAATTTTGCTCCAAAGATTTAAACAGTCTACTACTTCCCACCTCATACCAGTTTCCGAATACAATGAACTTAGAAAAGCTGCCAATCTCCCTCCTTTAGAATTAACTAGTAAGGAAGCCTACTTGTATATGGGAAAAGATTTTCTCCCTGATGAGAACTTGGTTAACTCTGTCCTAAAGACAAATCCTCAAATCAACGTCATGGGAAATGATATAAAATTGATTGGCGAAGTACAGTCTTTACCGATTGTAACGGATCGTGAAATCACCCTCTCTGTTGCCCTCATAGTCACAGATGAAGTCTTTATGAACTATACAGACGGTCACTATTCGAACTATGTCAGCGGTATCTTGGCTCCTGAGCTAGTCAAGGAAAAAGGCCTGATGAGAGCTATCTCAGATACAAATGAAAAGCTGAATCAAACTTCTCTTGGCTATGAAAGTTATATACAAAATATGGGAAGACAATTATTTTACATTATCTCTGCTAGCTATATTACTATTTATCTGGCAATCATTTTCCTTGTCGTTGCAAATACAATCATCGGCGTCCAGTTTTTGATGGGACAAAGACAATCCTACAGACGATATCAAACCTTGATCCATCTTGGAGCTAACTACGAAACTCTTTGTAAATCGTCAGAAAAACAAATCAACTGGTATTTCGGTCTGCCAATAGCCCTTGCACTTCTCAGTAGTAGCTTCGGAGTGAGCTCCCTCCTCACAGGAATAGTACCGGCTAGTGCAAGAATGGCCATGGGGCAGAAATTTATGACAGCTATGCTGATAGTACTGCTGTTAGCTGGATTTGAAGTCATCTATATCAGAATTGTAAAGAAAAATAGCAACAAGTACTTGTTGTCCTTAATGGAACCCAAAAGAGAAGAATAAGGTAGAATAAGGTAGAATAAGGTAGAATAGGGTAGAATAAAATAGGAAAAGGAGGAACCGATATGAAGCATATTCTGGTAATTGAAGATGAAGCCTTGATTCGAGATGAAATTGTCATCTTGTTAGAGAAAGCGGGTTATCAAGTTGATAAGTTGACTGACTTCAAAGATACAAGCCAGCAAGTGCTGCAATACGATACGGATCTAATCATACTGGATTTGAATTTGCCGGGAGAAACAGGTTTTCAAATTTGTAAAAATCTCAAGTCCAAACGCTCTGTGCCCATATTGATTCTCACCTCTCGTGAACAATTAAAAGATGAAATCTACGCCCTGAAATTAGGGGCAGACGAGTACTTAACAAAGCCTTTCAAGAAAGAAAGATTTTTGGCACGTATAGAAAATATCTTGAAACGCTATGAAGGCAGACAAAATCTACTTGAAAAAGATAATTTTCTGCTGGATAGACAGACCTATACCCTTTATATCAATGGACACTCGATTTTACTCCCCCAAAATCAAGGGAAATTGTTGGAAACCTTATTGGTTACTAATGCTCCTGTCGTCACAAAAGAAGAACTAAGTATGAAACTATGGAACACAACTGAGTTCATCGATGAAAATGCTCTTCAAGTAAATATTGCAAGGCTCAAAAAGGTGATGAAACAGGCTGGCATTGCGCTTCAAGTCAAGTCCGTCAGAGGCATCGGTTACAAATTGGAAGAGGAAAGGCAAGATGAAACAGAATCTTAAATATTTGGCTACCTATCTGCCCTGGTTACTTGTTCTTTTAGCATTTGATCTATTCACAGCGATTCTGCTTTGGCTCTCAGATGTGAGAATGTTTCAAGCTCTCATCTTTCTCTATCTTATAGCTACAGTCCTTCTCTTTTTTATCCTATCATTCCTACTTATAAGAAAAGAAAGAAAAAAAGTAGCTACTTATAAGGCTTTCATAGCCAATCCTAAGATGGATACGGAGCTGGAATTATTGCGTTTATCAAGTGACTCAGAGAAAGAAAGCATCAAAGAAATAGCAAATGCGCTTTACCAAAGGCAGGCGGAAATAGGAAAACTCAACTCATTACTAGCCGAGTACGAGGACTATGTTGAAAAATGGGCTCATGAAATCAAACTCCCTCTATCGCTTCTTTCCCTCCTTTTAGATAACCAAAGTGACCAGCTGCCAAAGAATACAGCTTTTAAGTTAGACTATGTAAAAAATCAAATCCAAGGAAATGTATCACAGATACTATTCTATTACAGGGTTAAAAGTGAAAAAAATGATTTTCTATTTGAAGATGTCGACCTCCAAGAGTGTATTCAGGATCTTTTGGAAAACTTTGATCCCTTGCTTAAAGAAAAGAATTTTACGATTCAGCTAGAAAATATACAGGGAAACTACTACACCGATCAACGCAGTTTTGAATTTATCCTCTCTCAAATCCTAGCCAATTCCCTTAAATATAGTTCTGACAAGCCAGAACTCAAGATTTCTATGTCAAGTGACAAGGGGCGCAAAAGTCTGATTATTAGGGATAATGGGTGTGGAGTTAAAGCTTGCGACCTCCCTCATATCTTTGAAAAAGGATTTACAGGTGATTCAGGTGAGACAAGGAAAAAATCAACAGGCATGGGTCTCTATCTTGTCAAACAATTAGCAGATGCTTTAAAAATCGACATCGCAGTAAAATCCGAATGGATGCATGGATTTGAAATCTCTCTTTCTATTTAGTAAATGTTTCGATTAGGAAAATTGCCTAATCATAGAAAGCACATATTTTATATCAAAAAGGAAAGCACTTCTGCTTTCCTTTTTTATTTACGTTTTTTCTTCGCTTTTTTCATTTTGTTGGCCATACGTTTCATAGACTGTTTCATGGCAAATTCGCCGATTTTACCTTTGAGTCCGCCACCGAACATCTGGCTCATGTCTGGCATGCCTGCTCCTCCGAGACCTGACATATCCGGCATTCCACCTTGTCCCATCATGCCTTCAAGGGCAGACATATCCATCCCTCCCATATTTGGCATATTTTTTGGAAGGTTATTTGGGTTGATTCCCATCTGCTTCATCATCTTGTTCATATCCCCAGACATGACACCTTGCATGAGCTGTTTGGCCTGGTTAAAGTCCTTGATGAATTTATTGACTTCGACAAAGGTATTTCCTGAACCTGCAGCGATACGACGGCGACGACTTGGATTTAACAAATCAGGATTTTCACGCTCCTCAGGAGTCATCGAAGACACGATGGCACGTTTGCGCGCAATCTGTCGCTCATCCACCTTCATGTTTTGAAGTGCTGGATTGTTGGCCATACCTGGAATCATCTTGAGCAAGTCTTCCATTGGCCCCATGTTTTGCACCTGATCCAATTGATCAATGAAATCATTGAAATCAAAGGTGTTTTCGCGCATCTTCTCAGCCATTTCAAGGGCTTTTTGCTCATCGTATTCCTGAGAAGCTTTCTCAATCAAGGTCAGCATATCCCCCATACCAAGGATACGGCTTGACATACGGTCTGGGTGGAAGGTTTCAATATCTGTAATCTTTTCACCCGTACCAGTGAACTTGATAGGTTTACCAGTGATGTGACGAACAGACAAAGCCGCACCACCACGAGTATCCCCATCAATCTTGGTAAGAATAACCCCAGTCACTTCTAACTGAGCATTAAACTCACGGGCAACATTAGCCGCTTCCTGACCAATCATGGCATCAATGACAAGGAGGATTTCGTTTGGTTGAGCCAGTGCTTTAACATCACGAAGCTCATTCATAAGAAGTTCATCGATTTGTAAACGCCCTGCCGTATCGATCAAGACATAGTCGTTGTGATTGGCCTGTGCTTGCTCCAAACCTTGGCGAACAATCTCAACAGCTGGTACTTCTGTTCCAAGTGCAAAGACAGGAACATCAATTTGTTGTCCAAGTGTTTTCAACTGATCAATAGCTGCTGGACGATAAATATCCGCAGCAATCATCAAAGGACGAGCATTTTCTTCCTTCTTGAGTTTATTAGCCAGCTTACCAGCAAATGTTGTTTTACCAGCCCCCTGCAAACCGACCATCATGATAATGGTTGGAATTTTTGGGGACTTGATAATTTCTGCCGTATCGGAACCTAAAACAGCTGTGAGTTCCTCATCAACGATTTTGATAATCTGTTGGGCTGGATTGAGGGTATCAATGACCTCGTGTCCGACTGCACGTTCACGAACCTTCTTGATAAAGTCCTTTACAACAGGCAAAGCAACGTCGGCTTCCAGCAAGGCCAAACGAATCTCTTTGGTCGCTTCCTGGACATCAGTCTCAGAAATTTTTCCTTTTTTGCGTAGATTTTTAAAGACGTTCTGCAAACGTTCTGTTAAACTTTCAAATGCCATTTTTTTCTCCTATTTACTCAATTCAGTGGAAATCGTCCGAAATGTTGCAAACACTCAAGTTCTTCGGGTGTGATTTCTTTCATGATTTCATTTGGATATCCCCAACAGCTAAAACCTATTTGCATAGCTTTGGAGATATCATTGGGCGAGATAATCTGTAGTCGAGTAGGAAATGGTTCCTCTGCGGCTAATAGTTTGCAAGGTAATCCTTGATAAATAACTACACTGCCCATGATTAATCCCGATTATCAATGCTTGTTAAAATTTCTATCTGCTCCTGTAAAAAATTATCCTTTGGATAACGCTCTAAGATCTGATCAAAAATCTGACTGCGAACAATGTAGTCTGAATACATGTGCAATTTCATCTCATAGTCTTCTAAAATCTTTTCTGTCCGCTTGATATTGTCATAGACAGCTTGTCGACTGACACCGAACTCTTCAGCAATCTCCGCAAGACTGTAATCATCTGCATAGTAGAGTTCAATATAATTCATCTGCTTATCTGTCAAAAGCGCAGCATAAAATTCAAAAAGCGCATTCATGCGATTGGTTTTTTCGATTTCCATAACCTCTATTATACCAAAAAATCTATCATATCGCTATACTAGAAGGCCTTCTAAGATCATTTGAATGAAAAAAAGAACCTTGCAAAGCAAGATTCTTTTAGTGTCTGACTTAAATAATTGTTCTTCTGGGAACTAAATCGAATTAAGCTTCGATTTCTGTAACCATACCTGAACCAACAGTACGTCCACCCTCACGGATAGAGAATGTAGTACCTTGTTCTACGGCGATTGGGTGGATCAACTCAACGTCGATAGTCACGTTATCACCAGGCATTACCATTTCAGTACCTGCTGGAAGTTCGATTGAACCTGTAACGTCAGTAGTACGGAAGTAGAATTGTGGGCGGTAGTTGTTGAAGAATGGAGTGTGACGTCCACCTTCTTCTTTAGTAAGGATGTAGACTTCACCTTTGAATTTAGTGTGTGGGTTGATTGAACCTGGTTTAGCGATAACTTGTCCACGTTCGATTTCGTCACGTTGAACACCACGAAGAAGAACACCTACGTTATCTCCGGCAAGACCTTCGTCAAGTTGTTTACGGAACATTTCAACACCAGTAACAACTGCTTTTGAAGTTTCTTCTTTGATACCAACGATTTCGATTTCGTCGTTGACACGAACAGTACCACGGTCGATACGTCCTGAAGCAACTGTACCACGTCCAGTGATTGAGAATACGTCCTCGACTGGAAGAAGCAATGGTTTGTCAGTGTCACGTTCTGGTTCTGGGATGTACTCATCAACTGTGTTCATCAATTCCATAACGATGTCTTCATACTTAGTGTCACCTTCAAGAGCTTTAAGAGCTGAACCTTGGATAACTGGAAGGTCATCACCTGGGAAATCGTATTCTGAAAGAAGGTCACGGATTTCCATTTCAACCAACTCAAGCAACTCTTCGTCGTCAACCAAGTCAACTTTGTTCATGAAGACGATCAAGTGTTTAACACCAACCTGACGTGAAAGAAGGATGTGCTCACGTGTTTGTGGCATTGGTCCATCAGTTGAAGCTACTACAAGGATAGCTCCGTCCATTTGAGCGGCACCAGTGATCATGTTTTTAACGTAGTCCGCGTGTCCTGGAGCGTCGATGTGAGCGTAGTGACGTTTTTCAGTTTCGTACTCAACGTGCGCAGTGTTGATGGTGATACCGCGTTCGCGTTCTTCTGGAGCAGCATCGATAGACGCATAGTCTTTAGGTTGGTTAACTGAAGAAGGCAAGCGACGTGCCAAAACAGTTGTGATAGCTGCAGTTAGGGTAGTTTTACCGTGGTCAACGTGTCCGATAGTACCAATGTTAACGTGTGGTTTACTACGATCGTATTTTTCTTTTGCCATTTGAGTAAAAGCCTCCAATAAAATATATTTTATAGATAGACAGTAGGCAATACAGTCTAACTTTCCTTACTATTTTATCAAATTTCAGCTAAATTGCAAGTGTTTTACACATATTTTGTTAATTAATCTAAATCTTATGGGATCCCTTTCTTCCGCTTCTTATCAAGATCCTCTGTTCTATCATATTTTAGTTTTAAAGCTTATTTATATAAGTAAAAAAACCAGGTTTCCCTGATTTTTAAACTGATTCTGTTTTTTCTTGTTCTTTGGCTTCCTTATGATTTTCATACAATTTCGCAAAGAACTTAGTAATTTCTTTTAAGATAGAATAGCTAGGTACTGCTACTACCATGCCAATCACACCGTAGATATTACTTGATAGTAAGAGAAGGACTAAAATGGTGATTGGATGAACTTTCATAACCCCTCCAACGATACGAGGGTAGAGAATATTGCCATCAACCTGTTGAATAATCAGCATATAGACAACTGCAATTAACATCCGTTGAGGATCGGTGAATACATTTGCAATAATCATCGGAATCAAACCAATACTTGGACCAACATATGGAATCAGATTGGCAATTCCAGAAAAAATAGCAAAGACTAAGGCATACTTTAAACCAATAACACTGTAACCCACATAGGCCAAACATCCGATTATGACAGCATCAATCGCAATTCCACTGATATATCTTGCTACAGTTGCGTTCAAATTTTTCAAGAGGCTTGTTAGGTTCAGCTTGTCATGTTTGAGAACTGTTCGTTCCAACATCGGTAAAAATTTGTTGCCATCTAGTAGGAAATAGATCAAGAAGACCGGAGTCATAATTAGAATGAGGATCGTACTAAATAAAGCAGAAAGGACACTTCCTAAGCTATTGCTAACGCTATTAAGGATATTTTGGAGAATATCGACATAGGATAGATTTAACTGTTGAATGGTTTTTTGGATATCAATATTTTGGAAAATAGGATTCATTGATAAATCAATAACCAAATCCTGCAGTCTGCTGTAGATATTTTGGCTAGAGATAATCAAACTTGTCAGCTGGTTGATCAAAATAGGTAAGAGATAAACTACACCAACCACGATGGCTCCAATCAAGGCGCAAAGAGTGACCAAGACACCAATCAAACGATTGATCTTACATCTTTTCTCCAAGAAGGTTACGATTGGATTTGTCAGGTAGTAGAAAAATCCCCCCAATAAGAATGGAATCATAATCGTATTGATAACTGTGACAAAGGGAGTAATGATGGACCCCATCTCTCTCCAAAGATAAAAAATAATGGTTAATAGTAAGATTTCGGCTGTCCAAAAAAATAACTTGTTTCTACGGAACATAACTATCCTCCTTCTATCTATTTTACCATATTTCTAAAAAAAGATACGAAGGCTTCAGCATAAAAGTGAGAATATTTTTTCCCTTTATGATAAAATAAAGCTAATATGAAAAAAATAATTATATCCTTACTAACACTTCTTACTTTTGGCACTATCTCTACTGTTTCAGCTCAAAGTTTTGATGTTGCTGCTAAGCACGCTATTGCTGTTGAAGCAACAACAGGAAAAATCCTTTATGAAAAAGATGCGAGTCAGCCTGTCGAGATTGCTTCTATTACAAAACTTGTTACTGTCTATTTGGTTTATGAGGCCTTGGAACAAGGAACCATCAGCCTATCAACCCCTGTTGATATTTCTGACTATCCATACCAGCTCACCACCAATTCAGAAGCAAGTAACGTCCCTATGGAAGCTCGAAATTATACTGTTGAACAACTATTAGAGGCTACAATGGTATCCAGTGCAAACAGTGCTGCAATTGCGCTAGCAGAAAAGATTGCCGGTTCTGAGAAAGACTTCGTTGACAAAATGAGGGCGAAACTTTTGGAATGGGGAATCCAAGATGCAACTATTGTAAACACAACTGGATTAAACAACGAGACTCTTGGAGATAACATCTATCCAGGTTCTAAGAAAGACGAGGAAAATAAACTTAGTGCTTACGATGTTGCCATCGTTGCTCGTAACCTCATCCGAGATTATCCGCAGGTTTTGGAAATCACCAAAAAGCCAACTTCTACCTTTGCAGGACTTGAAATCCACTCAACTAACTCTATGTTGGAGGGGATGCCAGCCTACCGAGGAGGAATTGACGGTTTAAAGACAGGAACAACTGATAAGGCAGGAGCTTCTTTCGTTGGAACCACTGTCGAAAAAGGGATGCGTATCATTACAGTTGTTTTAAATGCCGATCAACAAAACGGCAATCCTTATGCACGATTTACAGCTACTTCTTCTCTTTTAGACTATATCTCTGCAAACTTTAGCCTTCAGACTATTGTTAAAAAAGGTGAATCTTACAAAGATAGTAAGGTTACTGTCCTTGATGGAAAAGAAGACAGCGTGCCTGCAGTCGCTAAGTCAGATATTGCAGTTGTCCAACGAGTTGGAAGCGGAACTACATCAGCTCTTCAATTCACACCAAAATCAAAATCAGAAACTGCTCCTTTGGAAGAAGGAAAGGTTGTCGGTACTCTAACCTATGATGACCAAGATTTGATCGGTCAAGGCTACCTCACTTCTGAAAAACCATCTTTTGAAATGGTTTCTGAAAAGAAAGTTGAAAAAGCCTTCTTCTTAAAAGTTTGGTGGAACCAATTCATCCGCTTTATCAATGAAAAACTATAAAAAAATCGCGAACAATCGCGATTTTTTCTTTATTTCATTTCTTTAAAAGCCGCTTCTGCATCAGCATTGCTAATAGCACCAAATTGGATTTTTCCGATTTTACCCTGACTGTCAATCAAGTATTCCGTTGGAATACTACGAATTTGGTAGGCTTGGAAGGTAGTTGCTTGCGTATCATATAGAACTGGAATATCCTTGTATCCTTGTTCTTGGTACCATTTTGGAAAGTCTTGAACTGTTTTTTCACCTTGTAGACCAGGTGCGATGACACTCAAGATTTCAAAGTCTCGATCTTGTTTGGCAGCTAATTCCATCAACTCAGGCATGCTTTTTTTACATGGTCCACACCAAGAAGCCCAGAATTTCAAATAGACCTTTTTCCCTTTATAGTCTGATAACTTCACTTCTTTGCCATCCATAGACTGCAAGGTAAAGTCTGGCGCATCCTTACCGACTGCGATTTGTTGTACAGCGGGTTGTTTTGGACTGCTTGTCTGTTTGGTTTCTTTTTCACCACAGGCAATCAACAAAAATAAAGACATGAGGCTCAATCCAGCAAAAATAACTTTTTTCATCTTTTTCTCCTTTTATCCAAGAATTCCTGATAAGGCATTTAACTGCCCTAGCATTAATAATAATCCCATCAAAATAATCAAAGCTCCCCCGATTTTCTTTAGTAGAATCATATGGGGTTTCAATTTACTAAAATAGGGCATAATCCAGCCCGAAGCCAAGGCCAAAATAATGAAAGGAAGGGCCATTCCTAATGTATACACTAAGGTTAGTATAGCTCCTTGCCAAGCACCATTGCCTCCTGAAGCTGCAAGAGCCAAGACCGAACTTAAAACCGGTCCGATACAAGGAGTCCAACCAAAACTAAAGGTTATCCCAAGCAAGAAGGCTGACAGATAGTGATTCGACTGTGATTTTTTGAAGGTGACTGTTTTTTGTACTTCCAGTTTATTGAAATGCAAAATTTCCATCTGGTGAAGGCCCAAGAGGATAATGACTGCTCCCATAAGATAACGAAACCAATCAGCATAGAGCATATGCCCCAGGAAACCAGCTCCAAATCCCAAAATAAAGAAAATGAGGGAGATCCCAGCAATAAAGCACAAGGTCCGAATTAAGCCTGACCATGCAACATCTCTTCCGAAAAATCGAAAGCTTTTTGAATTTCCCTGATCATCCAGTAAAATACCTGCATAGACTGGTAGCAAAGGGAAGATGCAGGGTGAAAAGAAAGACAGAATGCCAGCTAAAAAAACGGATACTAGAAATATAATCGACTCCAACGAATTACCTACTTTCTCAAAATTCTAATTCTATTTTACTACAAAAGAAAAAATTTGTGACAACTTTGCTACGCTTGTCTATTTTATCTAAACTGAATATAAAAAAAGGAGCTAAGCTCCTTTCGTTTTAATACGTTCCTTCTTCACCTTGACTTGTCAAGATAACAGGACCGTCTTTTGTAATCACAAACTGGTGTTCATATTGACAAGATAGGCCGCCATCTATAGTCTTATGAGCCCAGCCAGTCTTCATATCTGTATCGATTTCCCAGTCACCAGTATTGATCATGGGTTCAATAGTCAGCACCATTCCTTCACGGAGGCGGAGTCCACGGCCTGCAATACCGTAGTTAGGAACCATTGGCTCCTCGTGCATAGTTGGACCAACTCCGTGACCAACCAAATCACGCACTACACCATAACCACGACTTTCAGCGTATTCTTGAATTGCAGCACCGATATCGCCAATACGGTTGCCAACAACTGCTTGCTCAATCCCTTTGTACATAGCTTCCTTGGTTACGTCCATCAAGTTCTTCACTTTTTCAGACGGTGTACCGACCGCATAAGCCCAACATGAGTCAGCTAAACCGCCAGTATAACTTTGGGTGTATTTTTTCATTTGCTCAACATTGTTAAAGTTGAGTTTTGATACATTGAGGTCTGATTTGGCAATCGGACCACCCAGTACCATGTCTACCTTGAGCAAGTCACCATCTTTCAAGATGTAATGACGTGGAAAAGCGTGAGCTACTTCGTCGTTGAGAGAGCAACAGGTGGCATAGGGGTAATCCATGACTGCCCCATCCACGCCAATCTGTAAAGGAAGAAAATTCTCTTCTTTACAACGTCGACGAACATACTCTTCTACTTCCCACATATCCACGCCTGGCTTAATCAAATCACGTAAGCCGATATGGATACTAGCTAGGAAATCACCAGCCTTGTCCATGGCTTCGATTTCACGTGCTGATTTTAAAGTTATCATTTTTTCTCCTAGATTCTAATTGATTTTCACTGTAACATTTGCTTTTGATACAATCTGATGACCATGATAAATATCGTAATCAATAATAGCAGAGCGCCTAGTATGATGAATAATGCGAGCCTGAATACGAAGAGTATCATCAATCTGAACAGCCTGTAAGAAATAAATCAACATCTGTTCAATGATGAGATTGCGCCCGCTATTAACAACAAGGTCTTGGGTCATGTGATTCAGGATTTCAGCCAAGACACCATTAGCAAGTACACCATTTTTCTCCAACATAAAAGGTTCAACAGTAATGACTACTTCATCGTGATGATAAGATAGTTTCTGCCCGATTTGCTCTGAAAAAGTTGGCAATGCTGATACCTGAGAACGGCTCATTTTTTCCATGACATCTCTTCGAGTTACGACCCCAAGTAGAGTCTGGTTACTTCGAACAACGGGAACCATCTCAAAGTCTTCAGCTATCATTCGTTGGCTAACATTGGCAATATTAGTTGCCAAACCTGTTACGAAGATACTTCGCGTCATCACCTTGTCAAGCGTTGTGCTGGGTGACTTATCTCCCGCATCACGCATGGTAACAACCCCAACAACCACTTGGTGTTGGTTAATGACTGGGAAACGGCTACTTCTGTTCTTACGTACCAAATCTAGATAGTCTTTGACTGTATCCGTTTCTCTCAAAAAGCCATACTCATGACTCGGACGATAGAGTTTTTCGACTGTTAAAATGTCAGTTTTAATCTGAACATTTGAGAGGGCTTTGTTAATCATGGTTGCAACTGTAAAAGTATCATGCTTACTTCTCAGAACCGGAATCCCTTTTTTATTAGCCAACTCAAGAACATCGTCCTGGACATGGAAACCACCAGTTACAAGGACTGCATTTTCATTTTCCAGCGCTAAAAGTTGAATTCGAGTACGGTCACCTACAATCAAAAGGCCTCCATCATGGAGATAAGAGAGGATATTCTGCTCAGTCATGGCGCCAATAGAAAATTTACTAAATTCTCTCTCTAACCCTTCCTGACCTGCTAAAACCTCAGAGCTAGTCACTTCTGCGATTTCTGCATAGGTTAGCCGTTCGATAGCTACTTTCTTTGACTTGACACGTATGGTTCCACTGCGGGGGCGAGTCTCAACAATTCCCCGATTTTCAGCTTCTTTGATAGCCCGATAGGCTGTTCCATCACTAACACCTAGGTGATTTGAAATACTACGAACACTAACTCTCTTCCCAATTGGTAACTCTTCCAGATAAGACAAAATTTCCTGGTGTTTACTCATTGAAATCTCCTTTTACGTAACGAAATTCAAGATAGTCCCTCATTTTTCGTGTATAGCGATCGCTCCCCTTAAACTGTCGGAAGAGACTAAATCCCGATTTTAAGGCTACTTTTTGGCTAGCTTGATTCTCCAGATGAGTGATGATGGATAATTGTTTTATACCAAATTCTTCAAAGGAAAGTTGACAGAGTTTGCTAACAGCCTCTGTCATAAAACCTTGCGACCAAGCATCTTTTTTTAAGAAATAACCGATTTCTGCTTCTTTCTTGATTTCGTCGATTTTTTCAAATTTGATGGAACCAATCATTTCCTGATTGTCTTGATTACAAATTGCCCAGACACCTAGAGGAGCCTTCATAAAATAGTTGGCAAGAGCATATTGACTCTCCTCTAAACTTGCTTGGCTGGGAAAAATAAATTGCAGATTTTCTGGATCAGAAGCAATCTCATAAAAGGCTTTACTGTCACTAAAAAAGAAAGGACGCAAATACAAGCGCTCCGTTTCAAAAAAAGAAAACATTGCTAATTTGGTCCAAATATTCATAATCACCTCAATGGTTTAGTCTTCGACGAGTGTAATATCTGCTCCAAGACTACGTAATTTTTCAATGATATCTGAGTAGCCACGAAGGATAAACTCAATATTTGTAATTTCGGTCTGGCCTTGAGCCATCAATCCAGCAATCACAAGAGCGGCACCTGCTCGCAAATCTGTAGCTTTAACACTTGCTCCATGCAAGGTACGACCACCTTTATAGATAATGTGATCATTCGTAGTCGTAATATCCGCATCCATTTTTGCTAACTCAAAGACATGGTTGACACGTTTTTCATAAATGGTATCAATG
Organism: Streptococcus sp. Z556; assembly: GCF_053010225.1. Lineage (NCBI taxonomy): Bacteria > Bacillati > Bacillota > Bacilli > Lactobacillales > Streptococcaceae > Streptococcus > Streptococcus sp. Z556. The sequence goes on along the minus strand of NZ_JBRKNU010000001.1, from coordinate 471,926 downwards.
ATCGTTCCACGGCCTTGAGCTGTTAATAAAAGCGGCGTGATAGGCTGTTGCAAATCAGTTGCAAAACCAGGATAAGGAGCAGTTTTAATATTGATTGCCTTCAAGTCTGACTGCTCTTCAACGAAGATACTATCCTCAGAGACCGTCATACGAACGCCCATTTCCTCTAGTTTAGCGATAAAGCCTTCTAAGTGTTCATATAGAACGTTGTTAATACGAATTCCTTTACCAACCGCAGCAGCAAGTGAAATATAAGTCCCAGCTTCAATACGGTCTGGAATGACTTGGTGACGAGTCCCATGAAGTGTCTCAACACCATCAATAATGATAATATCAGTCCCGGCACCACGAATGTGTGCCCCCATGTTGTTCAAAAGGGTAGCCACATCAATGATTTCTGGTTCACGGGCCGCATTTTCAATGACAGTACGTCCCTTTGCTTTGACCGCGGCAATCATGGTGTTAATCGTTGCACCAACGCTAACGGTGTCCATGTAAATACTTGCTCCATGAAGCCCCTTGCCTTGGGCAGATAAATTCATATTATCTCCCTCGTAGCTCACCTTAGCCCCCATAGCTTCAAAGGCTTTTAAGTGAAGGTCAATCGGGCGAGGACCCAAATCACATCCACCAGGAAGTCCTACCGTAGCTTCGCCAAAGCGCCCTAAAAGACTTCCGTAAAAATAATAAGAAGCACGCAAGCTATTAATCTTGCCATACGGCATTGGAATGTTTTGAACGCCTCTTGGATCAATCTCCAAAACATCGTCATAACGCTTAACAGACGCCCCCATGATCTCCATGATTTCGACAAGACTAGCAACGTCTGAAATATCTGGAACACAATCTAAAGTGACAATATCATCTGCTAAGATAATAGCTGGAATAAGCGCAACGACACTATTTTTAGCACCACTAATGGTGATCTCACCTTGCAATGGACGTCCACCATTGATGACAATTTTTCTCATGTTATACTCTTTCAAAATTTACTAAAAAGGTCTTTTCATTCTATTATACCATAATTTTCAATTTTTTCCCATTACTCTTGATTATTTCCTGCCTCTTTTTTTATTTTTGTTCACAAAAAAAAAGACCCATCACACAAGCTTTGGAGCTTGATATGATAGGCTTTAAAAGTTAGATTAACGTACTGTACGGATACGCATTGTGTTTGTACGTACAGCTTCTCCAAGTGGTACACCAGCTACGATAATGATATCGTCGCCAGACTCAACCAAACCTTGTTCAACTGCGATTTTTTCAGCAAGATCAAACATATCGTCAGTATTTGAAGGACGTTCAGTTGTTACTGGAATAACACCCCAGTTCAACATCAATCCACGTTCAGTCAATTCATCGAAAGTGATTGCCAAAATGTCAGCATTTGGACGGTATTTAGAAATCAAACGTGCTGTGTGACCAGTCTTAGTAAGTGTAACAACCAATTTGATGTTCATTGAGTTAGTAGCATCTTTAACTGCTGAAGCCATAACTTCTGTCTTAGAGTTACGCTCGAATGTATCTGAGTTCAAACGACCATATTCATTAAGAAGAGTTTGAGCGTTCTTGTCGATTGTAGCCATTGTTGTTACTGATTCAAGTGGGTATTTACCGTTTGCAGACTCTCCTGAAAGCATTGTTGCGTCAGTTCCGTCGATAACAGCATTGAATACGTCTGATACTTCTGAACGAGTTGCACGTGGTTTCTCAGTCATTGTTTCAAGCATGTTTGTTGCAGTGATAACAACTTTGCCAGCAGCATTCACTTTAGTAATGATCATTTTTTGGTAAACTGGAACCATTTCGAATGGTACTTCGATACCCATGTCACCACGAGCGATCATGATACCATCAGCAGCTTCGATGATCTCATCCAAGTTATCGATACCTTGTTGGTTTTCGATTTTCGCGAACAATTGAACATGTCCGTTTCCAGTTTCTTCACAGATTGCACGAACTTCATTCACGTCTTTAGCAGTACGTACAAATGAGATCGCGATGAAGTTGATACCTTGCTCAAGACCGAAGCGGATATCGTCGTTATCACGTTCAGCAAGAGCTGGGAAAGGAATTTTAGTGTTAGGGATGTTTACACCTTTTTGTTTTGCAACAACGCCATCATTCTCAACTACAACTTCAAATTCACGAGTTGCATCGTCTTTTGCGAAAACACGAAGACCAAGTTTACCATCGTCAACCAAAACTTGGTGACCAACTTCAACGTCATCATAGATATCAAGAGCGCCAGCAACGTTCAAAGCAATCACATCGCGAGTTGATTTGATACCTTGCTTAGTTGCAACACGGATTTTTTCACCAGTTTTATAAGAGTACTCTTTTGCATCTCCTTCGAACAATTCAGTACGGATTTCAGGACCTTTTGTATCAAGAAGGAAACCAACTTTTTTACCTGCAAGTTTTTCAGCAAGTTTAACAGTTGCCATACGGTCACCTTGTTCTTGGTGGTCACCGTGTGAGAAGTTGAAACGGAAAGTGTTTGCTCCAGCTTCAATCAATTTCGCAATATTTTTTGCTGATGATTCAACGTCAAGTTTTTCTCCCCAGTATCCGTCATCACCGAATTTTTTACCACCACGGATTTCTACCGCAGGACCCAAGGTTGCAACGATTTTTACACGTTTGTTCATGATTTTTTGTGACTCCTTTATATAATTCGACCTTTTTGGTCATTTTACTAGATTAATAAAAGTTGATTAGGACAAGCTCTTGTTTAAGTTAGAAAGTTCAAGATCAGCTTTATGTGGGTTGTTAACAACGATCTTACCATCAGCTGTTAGGCTAAACAAAGCTCCTTCTTCTGCTGTTCCAAGAATTGGGTTTTCAACCATTTTCTCGTTACGGATACCAACAGCGACACCACCGATTCCTTGTTTAAGGAGTTTAACAGCGTGTGCACCCATGCGTGATGCTAATACACGGTCACGAGCGGTTGGTGAACCACCACGTTGGATGTGACCAAGTTCAGTAACACGAAGGTCGCTAGTATCTCCTGCTTCTTTAAGTTTCTTACCAAACTCATTTGCAGACATAACACCTTCTGCCAAGACGATAATGTTGTGTTTCTTACCGTGTTCATAACCAGCTTTGATGCTTGCTACGATATCTTCCATCTTGAAGTCTTCTTCAGGGATGATGATTTCGTCAGCACCAGTTGCGATACCTGCCCAAAGAGCGATATCACCAGCGTTACGTCCCATTACCTCAACAACGAAAGTACGACGGTGACTTGATGATGTATCACGAATCTTATCAATCGCATCCATTGCAGTAGTAACTGCAGTATCAAATCCGATTGTGAAGTCCGTACCAACGATATCGTTATCAATAGTTCCTGGAAGTCCGATAGCTGGGAACCCATGTTCCGTCAAGCGCATAGCTCCGTGATAAGAACCGTCTCCACCGATAACTACGACTCCTTCGATACCGTGTTTTTTCAATTGCTCAATCCCTTTAAGTTGACCTTCGAGTTGTGCAAACTCAGGGTAACGAGCAGAGTGAAGGAAAGTACCACCACGTGAAATGATGTCTCCTACTGAAGCAGCATCAAGTGGATAGATTTCACCGGCAACCATACCTGCGTATCCATCATAGATACCAAATACTTCCATTCCTTCTGAGATTGCTTGACGAACTACCGCACGGATGGCAGCATTCATACCAGGGGCGTCTCCACCACTGGTCAAAACAGCAATACGTTTCATTTGGTTATGCTCCTTTTTCTTTTAACATTCTTACTGATTATACCACATTTAATTGGAAAATTCTTCTATTTTCCGTATTTTTAGCGATAAATCGTTTTCATAACAATTCCCTCTAATTTTTCCTGTAAAACTGGGTCTTTTTTTACAAAATGTTGGGAGGAAACAATTGTCTTTTCTTCCTCAACATACCTGATAATAACAGGAATAGAGCCTTTATGTTGTTCTAAGATAGTTGAAATTTCTTTATCGTTGTCGTGATTTTTAACTTGAATCCAGAATCGTTCCGCCACTGCTTCTTTCAAATCTTGTGCAATCATTTGCAGACGACCATCTCGGGATTGAACTTTGCCATTGATGTAGTAGAATTTCCCTTCAGATAAGATGGAAGCGAATTTTCGATACTGATCTGAAAATACAGTCACATCCAGTTTAGACTTACTATCGTGAACCTGTAGAAAAGCCATATTCTCGCCTTTCTTAGTTCGAATGACTTTTATTTTTTGCACTTCAACTAGAAGTGTTGCTTGACACCCCTCAGTGAGAGTAGCAATGGGCGTTGTCGGATAAAGGGCCTGTTTGGCAAGTGTTTGCAAAGGATGAGCGCTGATACCAACCCCGATTAGTTCCTGCTCCTTGTAAAATTTCTCTGCTTCCGTAAAATCATCCGCCTCAGTCCAGCTATAGCTTGCATCTGCAAAGAGACCACCCAACTCCTCAACAAAAACAAATAAGTTAGGTAGGTTCACTAGGATTTTCTGACGATTTTTGTCAAAGTCATCAAAGAGCCCCAGTTCAATCAAAGGAGACAAAAGCGATAGTTTTTTGTAATTCTTGGGAAGACGTGTGACAAAATCTTCAACACTTGAGAAGGGACGGTTTTCAATAATCCAATAAGAAAAATCTCTCGGCATCCCTTTAATGGCTTTCAAACCAAGATAGATTGTCTTTTGGGTGATTTTATCATGATAGGGAATGCTGTTAATTGCTAAATGCGCTACATCAAATCCCATCTGAAGAGCATCTACAATATAATCACTGCTCGAATAATTCAACATGACTTGAAAGAAAATAGCAGGATAATGGGTTTTAAAATAAGCAAGTTGGAAAGCAAGGGCTGAGTAGGCATAGGCATGGGATCTATTAAATCCATAACCTGCAAACTTTTCCATAACGGCAAAAACTTGGTTGGCTTTCTCTTCTGAATGACCGAGTTTAACTGCACCAGCGATAAAATCTTCCTTCATCAGATGCATCTCTTTGGCATTTTTCTTACCCATGGCACGTCTGAGAATGTCGGCTTTGCCAAGACTGAATCCTCCAAAGCACTGAGCTACCTGCATGACTTGCTCCTGATAGAGCATAATACCATAGGTTGATGACAGGATGTCTTCCAAGGCAGGATCCAGCACTGTCACCTTTTCTTTGCCGTGCTTTCGAGCTACAAAGTTATCGATATAATCACTAGCACCTGGTCTATTGAGAGATGTTGTTGCTACCACTTCTTCGAAGACTTGTGGTTTCACCCGTTTCAAGAGTCGAATGGCTCCTGGTTGTTCAAATTGGAAAATACCTTTCGTATTTCCAGCTGCAAAGAGGGCTAAAGTTTCACTGTCTTCCAGGTCAATCTCTTCGATTTTTAGATGAACACCCTCTGACTCCGCAAGCAATTCCTGCATTTTTTGGACAAAAGTCAGGTTACGTAAACCGAGGAAATCCATTTTTAGAAGCCCATTAGCTTCAACACCATGAGCATCATACTGGGTGATCAGCATATCCTCACCATATTTTAGAGGAATGTAGTCCGTCAAATCTTGGTCACTCATGACGACTCCTGCAGCATGGATAGAGGTCTGACGAGGATAACCTTCAATCTTTCGAGCAATCTCAAAAGCTTTTTGGTATTCGATCTTACTATTGATGACCTGTCTAAATTGCAAATTCTTTTCATAGGCCGTCGTTAGCGTATCTCGGAAACTGATTTTTTTCGTAATATTTGTTAATTCGTACTCTGGAACGCCATAACGTTTGAAAACATCACGAATTGCTTGTTTTGCTCCAAAGGTCGAATAAGTGACAATCTGCGCCACATGTTGACTTCCATAGCGATCACGAACATAACGAATGAACTCTGGTCTATAAAGGTCTGGAATGTCGATATCGATATCGGGCATGGTGTAACGCTCGCGATTTAAAAAGCGCTCGAAAATCAGGTTCTTCTCAACCGGATCAATCCCTGTGATATCAAGTGAGTAGGCCACCAAACTACCCACAGCAGACCCACGGCCCATTCCCATATAGTAGCCTTGGGAACGTCCAAAACGCAACAAATCCCAAACAACTAGGAAATAGTCATCAAAGCCCATATCATGAATAACAGCCAACTCTTCATTCAGTCGCTCATAATAGATAACGGAAGTTAGCCCCTTGGCTATCAAGCCTTGTTCAGCCCTCTCTCTAAGTTCTTCTACTGCAGGCCTTTCAGGATTAAAGCGAGGGAGTTTTAAACTTGAATCAAGTTGGTAGCTAACATTCTCTATCAAATCTTGAAGATTGGCAAGTGCCTGTGGAAAGCGATTTTTAAATCTTGCTTCTAAGTCTGAGGCTGGTAGAAAGATCCCTTGCTGTGAATGCACATCCACTTCTCTCAGACTGACATTATCCTTAACTGCCGACAAGATTTGCAAAACCTGTAGGTCTTCTTTCTCAAAAGAGTTGACCTGATACAGTGGAAGAATAGGTTTGGTAAAGACTTCTTGGTGAGTATCTGGACTAACCCCAATAAAATAATCATGACCTAAATCCAGCTGATCGATTCCATCATAATAAGGAACAATAACAGCAACATCCTCAAAGTGGCTGGTAAAGTCAGACCAATTTTTTCGTCCAGTCATTTTTAAAGTGGATAACTTCATCAACTCTTGGTAACCTTTGGTAGATAGAGCTAGAAAACGGAAAGAGATCGCCTTCTCGTCTATAATCAAGGTTATTTCGAGACCAATTAAAGGTTGGATTCCATATTTTCGAGTCACTTCTATAAAGTGATAGGCTCCATAGAGATTATCCACATCCATGATAGCAAGGTGAGAATAGCCATAATCTTTAGCTGTATGTACATATTTTTCAATCGAAACCACACTTTCCATAAAACTGTAAACAGTCTTGGTATCGAGTTGTGCAATCATTCCATCTCCTCCTTGCTTTAAATATAGTACTATTATACCATTTTAAGTTCCATAATGAACTGGCTCAGACTCTTTCTTTCAAAACCTTGTTGAAATTTTTTCAACTGTTCATCCATTATGTTTCTTGAAAATGAAAATTAAGAAGAATAAAATATCTATATCTTATAATATTTTTAATAGTAATTTTGGACATTTTTATGCTAAGTGACGAATATTGAAATAATATTCCTTATGCAAATTTACATATAAATATCTTCAAGGCGGCTTTTAATTAGAAGATTTATTCAATATTTTATAATAACTTGCTTAAAGTTCATTCTTATTTTTTAAATTTATTTCATTTGAGTTTATTTATTCCATTTTTCCTCTTTTTTTGATATAATAAATTTATCACTTCAAAGGAGAGCGCCATGCGTTTTAATCAATTCAGCTACTTGCCCACTCCTCGTTCTCAACTATTAGATGAACTCGAGAGTCTTGGCTTGAAGCTATCATCTAAACTGCCTATAAAAAGACAGTTTGAAGACTTCATTCGTTGGAGTTTCTTCACCTATACTAATACCGATTACGCTCTATCTACCCTAGCTGCAGATAGAGAAACGGATCTACTTACCTTCTTTCAGTCTGATAAAGAGCTGACAGCTGATATTTTCTATACCGTAGTTTTTCAACTTTTAGGCTTCAATTATCTTATTGACTTTGAGGATGCTGAACAATTCCGTAAAGAAACTGGATTTCCTATTATTTATGGAGATTTGATTGAAAATCTCTACCATTTGCTCAATACTCGAACCAAAAAGGGGAATACGCTCATCGACCAACTTGTTAGTGATGGACTTATTGCAGAAGACAATCACTACCACTACTTTAACGGTAAGAGCTTGGCAACCTTCTCTAGTCATGATGTCATTCGTGAAGTTGTTTATGTAGAGAGTCGTGTGGATACTGATAAAGACGGTCTTCCTGATTTAGTCAAGGTCAGTATTATTCGTCCTCGCTATGATGGGCAGATTCCAGCCGTTATGACTGCAAGCCCTTATCACCAAGGAACCAACGACAAAGCCAGCGACAAGGCTCTCTACAAGATGGAAGGAGACTTGGAGGTCAAACCTCCCCACACCATTGAACTTGAGGAACCTAAGCTGAATTTAGTTGAACCTCATGGTCAAGCAGAAGTCGTCTCAGAAGCTGAAGAAAAGCTATCTCATATCAATAGCTCTTACACACTCAATGACTACTTCCTCCCACGTGGATTTGCCAATCTCTATGTATCGGGTGTTGGCACCAAAGATTCCCAAGGTCTGATGACTAACGGTGACTACCTGCAGATTGAGGCCTATAAAAATGTCATTGATTGGCTCAATGGACGTTGCCGTGCCTTTACGGATCACACGCGCAAGCGTGAGGTCAAGGCTGATTGGTCCAATGGCAAAGTTGCCACAACTGGCCTTTCTTATCTAGGTACCATGTCCAATGGTCTTGCGACCACTGGAGTTGATGGCTTGGAAGTGATTATCGCAGAAGCAGGTATTTCCTCTTGGTACAACTACTATCGTGAAAATGGCCTGGTAACCAGCCCTGGAGGTTATCCAGGTGAGGATTTTGACTCACTTGCTGAATTAACCTACTCCCGCAATCTCTTAGCCGGTGACTATATCCGTGCTAATGAAGCCCACAAAGCGGATTTAGAAAAGGTAAAAGAACAATTAGATCGCAAGACTGGTGACTACAATCAGTTTTGGCATGACCGCAACTATCTACTCAATGCTCACAAGGTTAAAGCTGAGGTAGTCTTTACGCATGGTTCTCAGGATTGGAACGTCAAACCACTTCATGTTTACCAGATGTTTCATGCTCTTCCAGCTCATATCAACAAGCACCTCTTTTTCCATCATGGTGCCCATGTTTATATGAATAACTGGCAGTCGATTGACTTCCGCGAGTCCATGAATGCCTTGTTAAGTAAGAAATTGTTAGGACTTGCATCAGACTATCAGCTTCCTACTGTTATCTGGCAAGACAATACCGAACCTCAAACATGGCAGAGTCTTGATGACTTTGGCAAGCAAGATGAATTGCATACTTTCTCACTTGGAACTGAAGAACAAGTGATTCAGAACCACTATGAACAAGAAGATTTTGAGCGTTATGGCAAGACTTACCAGACCTTTAACACAGAACTTTACCAAGGAAAAGCCAATCAGATCACCATTGACCTTCCAGTAAGTCAAGACATACACTTAAATGGTCGAGCAGAGATGAAACTTCGTATCAAATCAAGTACAAACAAGGGGCTCTTATCAGCCCAACTGCTCGAACTTGGGCAAAAGAAATACCTACAGCCTTATCCAGCGGTTTTAAGTGCTAGAACCATTGACAACGGACGCTACCACATGCTTGAAAATCTCTTGGAACTACCTTTCAATCCAAGTGCCCAACGTGTCATCACTAAAGGCTACCTCAATCTTCAAAATAGGAAAGATTTACTCCTAGTAGAGGATATTACTGCAGATGAATGGATGGATGTGCAACTTGAACTACAACCAACTATTTACAAGTTAAAAGAAGGAGATACTCTCCGTTTAGTCCTCTATACGACTGACTTTGAAATCACTATACGCGACAATACCGCTTACCAGCTTACTGTCGATCTTGAACAGTCTACTCTTAGTATACCTTGTCAAAAGGTATAATGTGCCAGACTTTCAATATGGAAGTATTCCAAGGAAAAGGCAGTCAAATTATCCATTTAACTTCCTATAACCAAGGATTTCCACGTGAACAGTCCAACTAAACATAAACTTCGTATCAAATCCAGTTCAAATAAGAGCTTTTTATAAGCCTCTAGATGAACCTTGGACAAAAGATACTAACATCCAACCAACATGTGTCACCATTTATCATACACGCTACCACACCACATGTTGGAAAATCTCTGTGAATTGACATTTATAGAAAATTCACAACAAGCCGTGACAGAATGCTACCCTAATTAGATGATTCACTGTCATTAAAGAACATCAATGGTGATGGACGGATCGATATATCATTCATCTGTCCCCCAACTAGTGACAAGTTAAAAGAAGGAGATTCTCTCCGTCTAGTTCTTTATACTACTGACTTTGACATCATCATACGTGACAATACCGCCTACCACCCGACTGACGTTTTCGTTCAGTCCACGCTTACTGTACCTTTTAAAAGGAGTACTTACTTTATGAACAAATCAGAACATCGACACCAACTTATCCGCGCCCTCGTTTCAAAAAATAAAATTCATACCCAAGCAGAATTACAAGCCTTGCTAGCTGAGAATGATATCCAAGTCACACAAGCAACTTTATCTCGTGATATCAAGACTATGAACCTTTCGAAAGTTCGGGAAGAAGATCAGTCCTACTATGTACTAAATACTGGTTCTATTTCTAAATGGGAGAAACGTTTGGAAAACTATATGGAAGATGCTCTTGTCATGTTACGTCCTGTCCAGCACCAAGTCATTCTAAAGACTCTTCCAGGTTTGGCTCAGTCTTTTGGAGCTGTCATTGATGCCCTAGATTTCAACGATGTTGTTGCTACACTATGCGGAGACGATGTCTGCATGATCATCTGTGAAGATGCTACAAAAGCGCAAGCTTGTTTTGAAAGTCTTAAAAAATATGCGCCACCATTTTTCTTTAGCGAATAGAACAAATCCCGTGATTTAAAATCACGGGAATTTTTTATTTCTTTGACTGTGTATCTTCTTTATTCGTCCGTGCCAATCGAAGAGCACGTTTGGGATTGAGACGATTAAACAATTCTTCTAGTTTCTTTTCATTCCATACGTCTGCTGCAGAAACAAAATTTCCATCTGCGTCGCGGAATGATATCGGTTTATCTCCCATATCAATCTCCTAGTCTACAAATTCAAACTCAAACTTGCCGATTCGTACCAAATCTCCATCCTTGGCTCCACGCGCACGAAGGGCTTCGTCAACCCCCATACCACGTAACTGACGAGCAAATTTCATGACTGACTCATCACGGTCAAAGTTAGTCATGTTAAAGAGTTTCATGAGTTTTTCACCAGTAAGCACCCAAGTTGCATCATCATCACGGCTAATTTCAAAGGCTTTTTCTTCCTCATCAAAGCCATAGTAAGCTTCTTCTTCCATATCAGACTCATCATAGAGCAAGAACTCAGGAGTTTTATCCAACAATTCAGCTGTCGCATCCAAAAGAGTAGCCAACCCTTGCTTGGTTAAACCAGAAATCGGGAAGATGGCTGGTAGTTCTTCAAACTCGTCGTAGTTAGCTGCCAATTTCTTCTTGAAGGCTTCCAGATTTTCCTGACTTTCGGGCATGTCCATCTTGTTAGCCACGATGATCTGCGGACGTTCCATCAGACGAAGGTTGTATGATTCCAATTCTTTATTGATAGCAAGGTAATCTTCGTAAGGATCACGTCCTTCACTAGCTGACATATCAATGACATGGAGGATAACTCGAGTGCGTTCGATATGACGGAGAAACTGGGTTCCAAGACCAACACCTTGACTAGCCCCTTCAATCAAACCTGGAAGATCTGCAACAGCAAAGGACTCACCTGACTGCGTACGAACCATACCCAAATTAGGAACAATTGTCGTAAAGTGGTAGGCACCGATTTTTGGCTTAGCTGAAGTGATGACACTAAGCAAAGTTGACTTTCCGACAGATGGGAAACCAACTAAGCCTACATCCGCCAAGATTTTTAATTCCAGTTGCAACTCACGTTCTTGACCCGGCTCTCCATTCTCAGAGATTTCAGGTGCAGGATTTTTTGGTGTTGCAAAGCGGATATTTCCACGACCACCTCGACCGCCATGTGCCACGATAAACTCTTGACCGTGCTCAATCAAGTCTGTAATGACTTTCCCTGTCTCAGCATCACGTACAGTCGTTCCTTGGGGTACGCGAACACGAAGGTCTTCTGCACCACGTCCATGCATTCCTTTGGTCATCCCTTTTTCACCGGATTCGGCCTTGAAATGACGGTTATAGCGGAAATCCATCAAGGTACGCAAGCCTTCGTCTACTACGAAAACGACGTTCCCTCCACGTCCACCATCACCACCCCAAGGTCCGCCATTAGGGACATATTTTTCACGGCGAAAGGCAACCATGCCATCACCACCATTACCAGCCTTGACTTTAATCTTGGCTGTATCTAAAAACATACTCATATTTTTTCTCGCTTTAAAAAGGCTGGGAAATCCCAGTCATTAGTCATTGTTTCTGTCTAAACAACTTGCTTAGAATCTGCTAAAAGCTCCAAGCGCCGTTGCAAAGATACCAGCAAGGGTCACAAACAACATGATGAGCACGACAACAAGTGTCACCTTTTCAAACATTGTTTTTTTACGGTTACCATTATCTCCAAAAGCCATAGTTTCTCCTTTTCACTCTATAATTTTAATTTAATATTCTGTAGAAACAGGTGCAATTGCCCACAAAATCAAGTAAGCAAGAACCCCCGCTCCATAACAAAAGGCTAGAACTCCCCAAATCACACGGACAATCGTCGGATCAATATCAAAATAGTGGGCAACACCGGCGCAAACGCCTCCAATTTTTTGATCTTTCCCACTTCTCATAAATTTTTTCGCCATCTTTTATTCCTCCTTTTTTACTTTTTGTCAATCTTTCCAGTAGTCTCGCATACTGGACAACTGTTTTTTAGACGCTTTCAGAATGCGTTTAGATTCTTTTACCGGGACGCTGACTGCTTGTTGAGGCAGATATAAAATAGTTTTTAGAAAACGTTGACTCATAGGTTCTCCATCGAGCAATTCTTGTTCAAAATTATTTGAAATAATGGCATCAAGGTAAAACTCATGAACTCGTTTCCCAAAATTCTCAGCCGAAATCTCATACAACTTGTCAGCCAACTTTTGCTCATCCATATCTGGAGTGGCAATCAAAGCCTCCAAGATGGCACCTGCAAGGTCCTGTTCTCCATAGTAGAGGGTTCCAAACATCCTATCACTGATCAGATTATCCAGATAAGGATTGCCATGAGCGATGACAGGCGTTCCACTAGCTAGACTCTCTAGATAAGTCAACCCTTGGGTTTCACTAGTGGATGCAGAGATAAAGAAGTCTGCCGACTTATAGTACAAGGCTGTTTCACTTGGGGCGATCATACCAGTAAAAATCACCTGATCTTGAATTTGCAACTGGACGGCTTGTTCTTTCAGACTGTCCAGATAAGGACCGTCACCAGCAACAACCAGTTTCACCTTGTCTTCTTCTTTCAAAACCTGCGCAAAGGCGACTAGAACCGCTTGGATATTTTTCTCATAGGAGATACGAGAAAGACTCAGTAACATTTTCTCGTCTTTTTTAATCCCAAGTTTAGATCGAAGAGTAGCTAAATTCTCTTCCTTAATCTCAGGCCGTTCAAATTTAGCTAACTCAATACCAGTTGGAATAACCCGCTTTTCAACCTTGACCTTGTACTTAGAGAGAAGGTCCCGAACAATCTCACTAGGACAAATCACTCCATCAACATCGTGAAGAAAGCCCCGTACCAGATATTTTACCATACTTGGACGAATCAGCATACCCTTCGCAATATAATGCACATAATCTTCGTACTGGGTGTGGTAGGTATGGATAACAGGAATTTTTAACTCTCTTGCAATCCAAATCCCTAACAAACCTAGTGAAAACTCTGTTTGCGTATGAATGATATCGAGTTGATACTGCTTGGCGATTTCAAGCGCCTTTGTAAAACCTCGGTAGGCAAATCGTCGATCCTTAAATGCAAAGAAAGGGACACTCGGAATGCGAATAATTTGCCAATCTTCGTATCGGTTCACGTCTTTATCAGTCGTTGTAAAAATAAAAACTGCATGTCCCTGCTTTTCAAGCTCTGTCTTTAAGGTTCGAATACTGGTCGCAACCCCAGAAACCTGAGGGAAATAGGTGTCAGTAAATAAACCAATTCGCATAAATTACCTCACTTTTTGCCCAAAGCCGCCTGCTCCCGATAGAACTTCAACCAGATTTCCAGTAAATGCTCCTCCGAGTACTCTTTAGAAATTTCTCTAGCTTTTTCTTTTAAGTCTTTCAACTTTTCAGGACGATCTTTGTATTCGAGAATAGCTTTTCTCATCTCTGAAACATCACTTGTAGCACGATAATTCCCTTCGAGAATAACCTTGTATAGATCTAAATCCCTTAGCATAATCGGTGCTTCACAACTAGCTGCTTCTAAGATGGTCATCGGGAATAATTCGTTGTAACTTGGTAGCAAGAAGAGATCCGCTAAAGCATAGAGCTCTCGCATTCGCTCTGGAGGAACAATACCTGGAAAAATTAGATTTTTAGGTGGATTGTCCATGATTTTTTTATAGCGTTCATAACCATCTGTCATCCCACCAAATGAAAAACCACCAGCCCAGATAAAAGTAATTTCTGGCAATTCCTCAGCAAGACGGATAAAGTCATCAATCCCTTTACGTTTCTGAACCTGACCCGCACCAACAACAACAAACTGATCCTCAGCTAAATCCATTTCCTGACGAAGTTTTGCTACTTGGTCAGCTGGCAGTGGATGCCATTTTTCCTTATTTACAAAGTTTGGAATATAAGTTACTTTTTCACGTGGAATACCAGCTGCCACCAAATCCTCGATAAACATGGGATTAACCACTACCAAGTGTTCCATTCGGTTGTAAAATGAAAAAACATAACGTTTGATAATTCCCTTTAAGAAAAATGGAATTTTCAAACTCCCCTCAAGCGTATCAGGCAAAAAATGCACATAGCCAATTTTTCTCCCAGATCGCTTCTTTTGAAATGTAGATAAATAATAAGGGAAATCAATGGTATGAAAGTGAGTTACATCTGCCTCAACAGGAAGATTCTCCGTAACAATTAGCTGGTCTTGGGCATCACGATGTAGAAGACGTACCAACTCACGGTAGGCTCCTGATACTCCTTGACCAGCCACTTTTTCACTTGAACTTAGCATATTAATACGCAATTTTTCGTTTTCCATACCTTTCATTATACCATTTTATTTCTAGAAAATCAGCAAAAGAAAGAGAGACCAGAGGAAAAAGGATAAATTTACCCTATTTTCCAATCATCTCTCACATTATTCTTAGTCTTTATTTAATTCCTAGGGCGATACGTGCATAGCGACTCATTTTTTCAACTGTCCAAGCTGGATACCAGACCAATTTAACTTCGGTATTGGTTACCTCAGGCACATCTGTCATCGCATCATGTATCTGGTCTGTCAAAAGGTCAGCCAGTGGGCAGCCCATAGTTGTCAAGGTCATATCAATTTCAGTGTGACCTGTTTCACCATCAAAACGAATTTCATAAATCAAACCTAGGTTGACAATATCAATCCCCAACTCAGGGTCGATGACTTCTTCCAAAGCATTTAAAATGCGTGTTTTGATCGTTTCAATTTGCTCTTCTGTATAAGCCATGTTATTCCTCACTCTTAGTCTTCAATAAAATCACGAAGGGGTTTACTGCGACTTGGTTGACGCAATTTTCTCAAAGCCTTAGCCTCAATCTGACGGATACGCTCACGAGTCACGTTAAAGACTTTCCCAACATCTTCAAGAGTACGCATTTTTCCATCGTCCAAACCGAAACGCAAGCGCAAGACGTTTTCTTCCCGGTCTGTGAGAGTATCCAAGACTTCATCCAACTGCTCGCGTAAGACGATACGAGTTGTGTAGTCTACTGGATTTTCAATCACTTCGTCTTCGATAAAGTCCCCAAGATGGCTATCGTCCTCTTCACCGATCGGTGTTTCAAGTGATACTGGTTCTTGGGCAATCTTTAGGATTTCACGGACCTTGTCAGGTGTCATATCCATACGCTCAGCAATTTGTTCAGGAGTTGGATCTTGCCCCAATTCTTGAAGGAGATTCCGCTGTTCACGGACAAGCTTGTTAATGGTTTCTACCATGTGGACAGGGATACGAATGGTACGAGCCTGATCAGCGATAGCACGAGTGATTGCCTGACGAATCCACCAAGTTGCGTAAGTTGAAAACTTAAATCCTTTAGAGTAGTCAAACTTATCCACTGCCTTCATCAAGCCCATGTTGCCTTCTTGGATCAAGTCAAGAAATTGCATACCACGTCCTACGTAGCGCTTAGCGATAGAAACCACCAAACGAAGGTTGGCTTCTGCAAGACGTTGTTTGGCTTCGATATCACCAGCCTCAACTGCTAGGGCCAATTCTTTTTCCTCTTCGTTGGTCAAGAGAGGAACGACCCCGATTTCCTTCAA
This sequence comes from Streptococcus sp. Z556, assembly GCF_053010225.1. Lineage (NCBI taxonomy): Bacteria > Bacillati > Bacillota > Bacilli > Lactobacillales > Streptococcaceae > Streptococcus > Streptococcus sp. Z556. Next base: position 455,730 of record NZ_JBRKNU010000001.1, on the reverse strand, counting down.
ATACATACGGACTGGGTCATTCACCTTGGCAGAGGTTGAGCCAATCAAATCCTCATCACTGAGTTCAGGCTCTTCTTCTGTACTAAGGACACGTGCACTTGGATTCCCTTCGTTATCCGTGATAGAAATTCCAGCATCCTGAATCCGTTGCAAAAGGTCTTCAATGCCGTCTGCATCTAAAGTGAAAGGAATAACCAGACTTGAGTTGATTTCATCGTCTGTTGCTGTTCCTGTTTTTTTGTGGTTACGGATAAAGTCTGCTACTTGCACATCAAATGTGGTTACTTCTTTTTGTTTTGTTGCCATTATTACTCCATTCTTCTCTTTTGGGAAATCAATCGTTGCAATTCTTCCAAGGCTGTGTCTGTATCTCCTACATGACTAGCTTCCTGCACTTTCTTTTTAATCCTTAAATTGTCTTTGCTGAGGAGGGCACGATTACGAGTCGCTTCGACTTCAGAAAGTTCTTGAGGCGACATCTCTGTTGGCAAATCTAGACCAAGAACATGGTACCAGGCATTTTCAACCTCAGGAGTCTGATGAGACAGTTCCTCTGATCCGATTTCTCCCTCTACACTTAATAATTCGTAAAGAATCTGAAATTCTGGGGTATCAAAGAAAAAATCTTCTCTTAATCGGTAGTCATTTAAAACAACTGGATTCTCAGCCATCCTATAAAGGAGATGAGCCTCCGCTCTCATAACTGCTGTCAGTTGCCGCGTCACAGGCAAACTAATCGCTACTGGCGTAGGATGCTCCTTGACCCTCTCCTGTCTTTGAACAATCCGACTTTCATTTACAATCTGTTCCACCTGCTGGTAATCAAAGGAAGGTAGGTTATCCGCCAGAATGTGGATGTAAGAATTCTGGGCAGTGATAGACTTTTCTTTGGCGATTAAGGGCGCAATCTTTTCAATGAACTCAATTTGCGCTTGCAAGTTATCACTATTTTCTGGCTTGAGTTGCTGAATATAGAACTCTATGGGACTAATCCGAGTCTTGGTTAAAAGGTAAGCCAGGTCTTCTGGAGAATTCTTTTGCAAATACTCATCTGGATCCATGGCATCAGGTACTCGGACAACTTCCACTGAAAACTCTTTTAACTCCTCTAGTGCCTTGGCTGTCGCTGCCTGCCCTGCCTTATCACCATCATAGCTGAGAACAATTTTTTTGGTAAAGCGTTTAAGGTGGTCAACATGCTCCTTGCTCAGCGCTGTTCCCATAGAAGCCACAGCATTTTCTATACCAGCACGGTAGGCCGCGATCACATCCATGAAACCTTCCATCAGGTAGAGTTCTGCTATCTTTCCAGTTGCTTTTTTAGCCTTGTCCAAATGATACAATTCGTAACTCTTATTAAAAATTGCAGTCGAACGGCTATTTTTATACTTGGCAGTCTGATTATCCGTTTCTTGCCAAATACGACCTGAAAAGGCAATGACCTGTCCCTTGTCATTGGTCAAAGGAAAAACAATACGTCCGAAAAAGGTATCAAAGAACTGATTGTCATCTGACAAATAAAACAAGCCCGAATCCAATAAATCCTTTTCCTCAAACTTGCCAGATAAACGTTGGTAAAGATAGTTTCTCTCGGCTGGAGCTAGTCCAATTTGGAAGTGCTTCAGGACATCATCCGTCAATCCACGTTTGTAGAGATAAGCCCTTGCTTCTTCTCCCATCTTGGTCGTCATGAGGATTGCATGGTAAAAGCGTGCTGCTTCTTCATGCATATCATATAGAGCTTGATGAGGAGAAAGCTGTTGAGGACGAGACTGGATAGGCATAGCTAGTTGAATACCGACACGCTCACCTAAGTGCTGAACGGCTTCCATAAAGGATACACCTTGGTACTCTTCGATGAACTTAAAAACATCTCCTGAGCGCCCACAACCGAAACAATGGTAAAACTGCTTGTCTTCAACAACATTGAAAGAGGGGGTCTTTTCACCATGAAAAGGACAGAGCCCTAAATAGTTCCGTCCAGCCTTTTGTAAAGAAATCACGTCACCTATGACTTCCACAATGTTGGCATTGTTTTTGATTTCTTCAATGACTTGTTTGTCAACCATACACAATACCTCCATCTTATCATAGTTTCACGTTATCTAGTATAGCTTATTTCTGAAAAAAAGTAAACCATTTCATACACTTTCCGTAATTCTCTTTGCCTTATTTTTCTTGATAGAATGGGAAGATAAAAAACTCAGAAACACTTCCATATTTCTAAGTTTTTCTTCTCTATTTTTTGACGAAAAATTCTCTACTTTATTCAAATAATTGATAGTAGTCTGAAATCTTCATTTTTGCTTTTTCTTCTTTGTTCAAATCTTGGATGATACGACCTTCTTTCATGACAATCAGACGATTGCCATACTTCAACGCATCCTCCATATGGTGGGTAATCATCAAGGCTGTTAGATGATCCTTGTTGACAAACTCATCTGTTAATTCCATCAAGGCCACACTAGTTTTTGGGTCAAGTGCTGCTGTGTGTTCATCCAACAAGAGCAACTCTGGTCGCTTTAAGGTTGCCATCAAAAGACTCAAGGCCTGACGTTGACCACCTGATAGAAATTCAATCGGAGTGTCCAGATGTTTTTCAAGGCCATTTCCAACCTTTTCAATGGTAGCCTGAAACTCTTCTCTATGACTTGATAGTCTTCTAGGCAGGAGCCCTCTCTTCTCACCACGAAACTTGGCAATCAAAAGGTTTTCTGCAACGGTCATACGAGGAGCCGTACCCATTTTAGGATCCTGAAAGACACGAGACAAGTACTTAGCTCGCTTTTCTGGTGAAAAATGCGTCACATCCTCGCCCATGATACGGATACTTCCACTTGTTAAAGGTAGGGTACCTGCAATAGTGTTAAAAAGCGTTGACTTTCCTGCTCCGTTTCCACCTAGGATGGTAATGAAATCATGTTCAAAAATCTCAAGAGAAACATCATTTAGAATGATTTTTTCCTCGTCAAAGCCATTCGTGATGACTTTGGTAGCATTTTTTAATTCTACAATTGCTGTCATTTGCTAAACTTGACTCCTTTCAGGTATTTGCTTTTGAAGGTTGGAATCATAAGGCAAACTGCCAAAATCAAGGCGCTATATAGTCGTAAATAGCTCGTGTTAAATCCAAGAGCAATCACTCCCCATACGAGGAACTGATAAGCGATAGACCCTACAACTATGGTCATGAGTCGCTCCGCTAGGGTCAAACTCTTGAACAAAACCTCACCAATAATCAAGCTAGCAAGCCCTACGACAATCACTCCAATTCCTCGAGAAACATCTGCATATCCTTCTTGTTGAGCAATTAATGCCCCTGCAAGCGCGATAATTCCATTTGAAAGAACCAAACCCATGAGTTCCATACGACCAGTATTGATACCAAAGCTACGAGCCATATCAGGATTATCACCTGTAGCGATGTAGGCCTGACCTAGTTTGGTATCTAGGAAAAAGAGCATGAGACCAATAACAAGGGCAACAAAGATAAAACCAGTCAGGAGTTGATTGAGGTCTGAATCGAAAGGCAAGACATCCTGAATTTGCTTGGTTCCAAGAAGACCCAGATTGGCACGCCCCATAATCATCAGCATGATGGAATGGCAAGAAGTCATGACCAGAATCCCTGATAAGAGGGTTGGGATTTTTCCTTTGGTATATAAGAGACCTGTCGCCATTCCAGCTAGACAGCCTGCTCCTACTGCGGCTAAGGTTGCTAAAAATGGGTTAACTCCCTGTGTTATCAAGGTTACAGCTACTGCTCCCCCAAGAGGAAAAGAACCTTCAGTAGTCATATCAGGGAAATTCAAAATTCGAAAAGTCATAAAGATTCCCAAACCTAGAATCGCCCAAACCATCCCCTGAGAAATAATGGATACTATCATAATCTTTCACTCATTTCTTTCTTTAGTAAAAATGGGAGGAGATGTCCCCAACTCCTCCTTTATCTTTATTCAATCACTTGTCCTGCTTCTTTAAGAACAGACTCAGGAATGGTGATTCCAAGTTCTTGCGCTAGTTTTTTGTTGATAACCGATTTACCAGTTGAGAAGACATTAACTGGAGTATCAGCTGGTTTTTCACCTTTCAAAACTTTAGCAATCATCTTACCAGTAGCCACTCCAAGATCGTGTTGGTCAACTACTACAGATGCCAGACCTCCTGCTTCTACCATGGCAGTGGCACTTGGATAGATTGGCTTTTTAGCTGTTTGGTTGCTTGAAACAACTGTTGAGAATGCTGATGCGATGGTGTTGTCAATTGGAACCCAGATTGCGTCGACCTTGCTAGTCATAACGTTGACTGTTGAAGCAATTTCATTTGTTGAAGGAACTGCAAATGCTTCGACTGTCAAACCTGCTTTTTCAGCATAAGCCTTGAATTCTTCTACCTGTGTTTTTGAGTTATCTTCGCTACTTGAGTAAAGAGCTCCGATTGTTTTCACATTTGGTGTCAAAGTTTTAATCAATTCCACTTGCTGTTCAGCTGGGTTATGATCTGACACCCCTGTGATGTTGCCACCTGGTTTTTTCAAATCTTTGACCAAGTTAGCACCGATTGGATCTGTAATAGCAGCCATGATAACAGGTAGGTCTTTTGTAGCACTAGCAAGTCCTTGAGCAGCTGGTGTTGCAATCCCAACAACAACATCATTTCCATTTGCCACCAATTGTTTACTCATGGTTGCAACCTTGCTCTGATCTCCTTCAGAGTTCATAAAGTCGATTTTTACCTGATCGTCCTTATAGCCTTCTTCAGCTAGTCCATCTTGAATCCCTTGGTAAATCAAGTCCAAGGATGGGTGACTAACAAATTGAAGGACACCAACCTTAGCAACCTTTTGCTCTTCCTTAGCTGCTGGCTTGTTCATTGATGAATAAATCAAGCTAGCCACTACCAATACTGCTAATCCAGCGATAATTCCAATCAAACGTTTATTTTTCATATTCTTTCTCCTTAATTCTTTTATCTTAGCTTTTTAAATCACATCATCAAGCGATGCCATCGTTTAAATTCCATCATCATCCTCCTAATAGAAAAAGTCCTCACACAAAAAACTTGTGTGAGGACGTCGATGCGCGGTGCCACCTCAATTATAGGGAATCCCCCTATCTCTCAATCTCGCTTCACGAGTTGCACTGTAAGGTGTGCTCACCGAATTCTTATGATTTCAAATTCTTTATAACATTCAGCCCAATTTTCATCACTTTCATCTATCTGTTTCCACCAACCACAGACTCTCTAAAAAACTTCAATGATTACTTTCTGAATGTTTAAATTATATCATTTTTCAATTACTTGTCAAGACTATTTTTAGAATTTTTTAAACAATTCAAAAACTTCCCCTAGAAAAAGAGGAAGTTTAGAAAATATCAGCCTGAATTACGCAAACCTGTTGCAATTCCGTTAATGGTTGTATGAATCAGTTTTTCTTCGTCTGCCGACAATTCGCCACGACGTTGACGTTTAATCAACTCCAACTGGATGTAGTTAAGGATATTAAAGTAAGGCATACGATAGTTTAGACTGTCTTTTAGGTAAGAGTTTTCTGCCAATAGTTCGTCATAACCTTCAATAGCTAAAATAACATCCTTGGTCAATTGCCATTCATCTAAAATAGTGTAAAAGATAGCTTGTACTTCTTCATCTTCACAGAGCTTGGCATATTCAAAAGCAATGTTCATATTAGACTTGGACAAGACCATGTCCACATTGGAAAGTAAAGATTGGAAGAAAGGCCAGTTTTGGTACATATCACGAAGAAACTCGATATTTTTCGGATCTTGATCAATAAACTCTTTAAAGCTGGATCCCACTCCATACCATCCAGGGAACATGACACGACTTTGTGACCATGAGAAGACCCAAGGGATAGCACGCAAACCGCCAATTTCAGTGATGGTCTTACGAGCTGCTGGACGCGAACCGATATTGAAGCTTGAAATAGCCTTGATCGGACTGGATTCAAAGAAGTAGTCATAGAAATGTTCATTTCCAAAGACCAAGTCACGGTAGATATCATAACTACGGTCCACTACTTGATCCATAATAGCTTCGTAACGGTTTGATGTGTTGGTATCACTCTTCTTCTTGGTAATCATACGGTTAATGGCTGCAGAAACCAACATCTCAAGGTTGTAATAAGCAGCATCTTTGTTACCGTATTTGTTTCCAATCACTTCTCCTTGCTCAGTCAGACGGATACGGTCCTTGATAGACTTGAGTGGTTGGGATGTAATAGCTTCATAAGTTGGTCCACCACCACGACCTACAGTACCACCACGACCATGGAAGAAAGTGACTTTAACGCCAAATTCATCCCCAATAGCAGTCAGTTGTTGTTGGGCTTTATAGAGGGTCCAACACGATGACAGATAGCCACCGTCCTTGTTACTATCAGAGTAACCGAGCATGATTTCCTGATAGTTATCTTTTGATGCAATCCATTTTTTAGCCAAAGGAAGAGAGAAATATTTTCTCATGGTTTCTTCCGAATGATCCAAGTCTTCGATGGTTTCAAAGAGGGGAACAATCTGAACACGAGCTTTTTGAGCATCCACCAAGCCGACTTCCTTAAGCATAATGGCTAGTTCGAGCATATCGGATACACTTGTTGCGTGCGAAATGATGGTTTGACGAATGACGTTTTCACCCAGTTTATCCTTCAACTTACGCGCAGCTTTAAAGATAGATAGTTCTTTTTCAAGCAGTTCTGACTTTTCAGCATGAGTCGCTGAGAGGATACGAGGGTCTTCTTCCAACTCTTTTAAGAGGAGGCTACATTTTTCATCTTCAGATAGATCGCTATAGTGATCGTTGATACCAGCAGATGCTAGCAATTCAGCTACACAGGCTTCATGAACACTGGAATCTTGGCGCATGTCGATAGAGGCAAGGTAGAAGCCAAAGATTTCGACAGCTTGCATCAATTCGACAAATTCTCCAGAAATCAGGTATTCCCCTTTGTTCTCAAGGAGAGAATCGCGAATCGCCAACAAATCTTGATAGAATTCATCTGCAGTGGCATATCTAGGCTGAAGTTCCTTGTCTTCAATGAGATAAGCCTTGGTTGCCTGCATCTTAGCTTGGATATCAAAAAGAGCACGACGATAGAGTTCTTTTTCACGATAAATCGAGTTATCTTGTGACTTCAGCGCCATCTCACGAACCTTGTCGCTGACATTCACAATACTGGTTGAGAGTGAGAATTCACGATAGAGGTTATAAATCTTCTCATCGTAGTAATTCATGATGACTTCACACTGTGTCAAGGCTGATTTGTTGAGGGTTTCAGCAGTTACGAAAGGATTGCCATCACGGTCTCCTCCAATCCACATTCCCATGGTAATCGGTTTTGGATGTTGGAGCTCGATGCCTTGTTCTTTAGCTAGTTTCTTATACTCAGCCGTCAAACGGGGAACAGCATTCAGGAAAGAACTTTGGTAGTACTCCATCACGTTGGTGATTTCGTTGGTTACTTTCAATTTCTTCTCACGAATCATGTCCGTTTGCATGATAATCTCAATATAACGACGGAGATCCGTGTGCCATTTTTCTTTGTTAATCAAGCCTAGTTTTACATCACGGTACTTACGCAAAAGATTATGGATGTGATTGGTCAAATCCAACATACTCTTACGTTGGACTTGCGTTGGATGGGCGGTCAAGACAGGAACGACATTTAACTTTTCTAAAATTTCAGCTGCATTTTCTTTTTCAGCTACCATCTTAATCGTTGTAGATAGTTTCCCTAGATAGTCTTGGTCCACATTGTTTTGGTGATTGATTTCATAGGCCAAATCCACATCCTCAGAGATATTAATCAAAAGTGGAAGGATAGAGAAATAGCGTGAAATGTAAATCATTTCTTCATTCGAAAGACTGGTCACTAGGTCATTGAGCCCTTGATAATTCTCGCTAGTTGATAATTCCTTCAACTGGATAATCTTTTCAAAGGTTTCTGGCGCCAGCATATTTTTTGTGATATCTTCTAATAGCTCAGTCAGAATCAAGACTTCTTCTTGGACGACTGCTTTATTACTATAGTTTTCTAATTTTTGAAGAGACATAAACTTTCCTTTCCATATGATCCTTATAGGTTTTCAGAAGTTTGACCTTTAAATTCTCTGATAAGTTTGGCACGTTTTTCGCTGGCATCGATATTTAAAACAAAAGCTATGGCTACGGATAAGACCAGAAGGCTATTCCCACCTTGTGAAAGGAAGGGGAAGGTTACCCCTGTAGAAGGAATCAAACCAGAAATCCCACCTATATTGACAAAGACCTGAACAAGGATCATGCCTCCGACACCGATAGCGAACATAGAGTTAAAGGGATCCTTAGCTCGAATTCCGACTAAGATAATTCGCAAAATCAAGAAGAAGACCAGAGCTAAAATCATACTGGCTCCAACGAATCCAAACTCTTCGATGACAATCGAAAAGACAAAATCCGTATGGGCTTCTGGCAGATAACCACGCTTCTCAATAGAATTTCCCAGTCCCAGTCCGAACCAGCCTCCATTTACCATGGCATAGTAGGAATTTGCGAGCTGGTGTCCTGCCCCCGCCAAGTCATTAAAGGGATTAAAGAAAGCACTGAAACGTTTAGCAACGTAACCAAATACAGGAATTTGAGAGAACTTTTCAACCCCTACAAAGCGAATGACAGACAAGACTAACATTGAGCTTCCTGCCAAGAGAGCCAGAATGGTCGAGAACCAACGATAGGCAATGCCGCTAACGGTATACATGATGAGCGCCACCAAGACCAAGATGGTCGCATTTCCCAAGTCTGGGAAAATTCCCAAGCTACCAATCAGAACCAGCAGAACAAAACGCCAGTCGTTAAAAGCTCGAGGCAGCCACTGATTCTGTGTCAAAACCTGGAAGTCATAAACCGCAATCTCATCTTGTTGTTTTGAAAATCGATGTGCCAGGTACCAGATGATGATAATCTTAAGGTACTCCGCAGGCTGAATCGTTACAGGTCCTACAGAAATCCATCCGTATGCTCCATTGATAGGTGTTCCGACCAGTCGCGCCAGAGCTAAAAGAACCATCTCCACAATCATCACGATAAAAATGAGACGTCCGTTTCTTAGGAAACCTAATTTTAATTTATAGATTAAGGCAATCAGAATCAAACTAGCTATCCAGAAGATCCCCTGGTTTCGTACCAATTGAAAGGCACTTTTCCCTTCTTCGATCAAGGTTGCACTCGTTGTCGAGTATACCACAATCAGCCCCAAAATCGATAAAAGGAAGTAAGGAATCAAAATGGAATAGTTTAGTAGGTGCCTTTTACTAATTTTCATATTTCACCACTCTAATAGGAACAGAAGCTTCTGTTCCCAATTCCGTTTTATTTTCTAGTTTTGATTGCTATTATACCATTTTTTCAGAAAGAAAAAAACTCTTATCCTTTAATCCTTCGAATTTTACTCATTTTCTAGTTTCAAGCATAAAAAATACAAACCTCTTTTGAGATTTGTATTTTAAGTTCTTAGTTAGATGAAGAGCTGCTGCTTGAGCTTGAGTCACCACCACCGATGTATTGGGTGAAGATATTTTGGAAGGCTTGGTCTTTAACCTTGATGTTTGCTGCTTGCAATTCTTTACCAATGATTCCTTGAACAAAGGATGAATCATTTTGTTTTTGAGTCAAGATGATGGTCTTCAATTTTTCTTTGTAATCCTCTATATTAGAAGATTTTTCTGTTTTCTTCGTTACTTTGATGATGTAGAACTGACTGCTGTAGGCTTGTGTTCCAGTAGCTGTAATCACATCAGAAACTCCGTTCACATCCAAGGCAAAGGCTGCTTTCTTGACTTGTTCTGGAAGTTCTGTAGAAGCAGAGTCAAAAGTGATTTCGCCACCATTTTCTTTTGTCTTATCATCGTTAGAGTTGTCTTTTGCCAACTGAGCAAAATCTGCACCTTCTGCTTTAGCTTTTTCAAGCACTTCTTTTGCCTTATCTTCATTGTCCATACGGATGATTTGAGCAGTTACGTCTGGTGTATAAGCCTCAAAAGCCTTTTGGTAGGCTTCGTCTGTCAATTCGCTCTCAGCGGCCTTCTTAACAGCCAATTCAACCAATTTGCTAGTACGGATTTGAGCTTTACGAGTCTCAGGTGTCATACCTGCACGTTGAAGCACGCTGTTGTAGCTGTCGCCGTATTTCTTTTGTTCTTCAGCAACGGCGTCATCTACATCTTTATCCGTTACCTCTGATCCATATTGTTGTTCAAATACTTTTTGGATTGTCATATTGAGCAAGACTTGTTGTGCGGTTGGATTGTTCTTTACTTCTTCAAAGAATTGATGCTCTGTAATCACATCGCCCTTCATGCTGATCAAATCTTTTCCTTCAGAACTGTTTGAACAAGCTGCAAGTGTTGCTACTGATAAAAGTGTGATGGCTCCTGCCATAAGTTTTTTCTTCATTTTTACTCCTTTTACGGTAAGTGTTACCTTATCTATTTTACTATATTTTCTTAAATTTTTCTGAAAATCATTCACTCTCAGGAAGTTGAACATCTGCTACATTCTTTCGTAACATGAGAATGCCATCCCCAAGTGGAACTAAAGTTGCTGTTAAATCTGGATTATCTAACGTTGCGTCGAAAAGTCTTTGCAAACCTCGGTAAATGGTTCGTTGACCACGGCGGACTTCCATGATGTCCTTGGCAACATCTCCTCCTTGGAAAATATCATCCAAGACCACCACTCCACCGACTTCCAAATGTTTAAGGATTTCAGGTAGAAAGACGATATACTTGGACTTGGCCGAGTCCATAAAGACAAAATCATAAGTTTCTGTCAGACTAGATAAAACATCGACTGCATCTCCCTCTAAGAGGGTAATTTGCTGACGACTGTCAAACTGGGCAAAGTTTTCCTTGGCAAAGCCTATCATTTCTGGATTTCGATCAATCGTTGTAATCTTGGCATCTGGCGCATGTTCTGCCATCAAAAGTGCTGAAAAACCGATAGCCGTCCCAATTTCCAAAATGTTCTTGGGCTGTATGGTCTCCATGAGAAAACGGAAATACGCAACCGTTTCATGGGGAATAATGGGAATGTTTTCCTTGCGAGCGAAGGTCTCCAATTCTTTCAGGGAGCCTGTCACCTGCTTTTGACGCTGGCGCATGAGTTCAACGATTTCTTCCTTGACGACGGGCCGACGCATATTGTGATTGGCATTTTTACTATAAGACTCTACCATCTTAAGCTAGTCCCAATTTTTCAACAAGGGCTTCAAACTCGTTCAAGCGACGTTCAAAGACTGCAAAGGCATCGTTAAGATAGTCTTCCTTCTCCATATCAACACCAGCTTTTCTCATGACATTGAGCGGATAGTCAGACTTACCAGCCTTGAGGTAGTCGATATAGCGGTCACGATCTTCTTGACTACCATGGACAATCTTTTCAGCTAAGGCTGAAGCAGCTGCAAAACCAGTTGAATACTGATAAACATAGTAGTTATAGTAGAAGTGAGGAATGCGCGCCCACTCGTATTGGATCTGAGGATTGTCTTCCTTGTTGAGTCCGTAGTACTCTTGGTTCAAGTCCGCGTAGAGTTTATTGAGGAAATCACTTATCAAGACTTCTCCATTTTGATCTGCTTGGTGAATGGCATGTTCAAACTCAGCGAATTGAGTCTGACGGAAGACTGTTCCACGGAAACCGTCCAAGAAGTTATTAAGGATAGCAAAGCGTGTTGCATCGTCTTCTACTTCTTCCAACAATTTCTCTGTCAAGATATTTTCATTGGTCGTTGAGGCAATCTCAGCCAAGAAGATAGAGTAATCTCCGTAAACATAAGGCTGAGTTTCACGAGTATAGCTTGAATGCATACTGTGACCTGTTTCATGGACAAGGGTAAAGAGATTATCTAGATTGTCCTGCCAGTTGAGAAGCATAAAGGCATTGGTGTCATAGGAACCACCAGAATAGGCACCTGAACGCTTGCCTTGATTTTCATAGACATCAATCCAACGCTCGCTAAAGGCACGTTTGACACGGCTCAAGTAATCCTCACCCAAGACTGCCAAGGCTTCTTCTGCTTTCTTCAAGGCTTCTTCGTAGGTAAAGCTGTATTCTACTGAAGATAGCGGTGTGTAGACATCATACATCTTGAGATCTGAAATCCCCAAGATTTTAGAACGAAGTTCGAGGTAACGATGCAAGAGTGGCAAATGCTTGCGAACTGCTGCTACTAGATTGTCATAGACACTTTCTGGAACAAAGTTTGCTGCGAGGGCTGCATGGCGAGCACTCTTATAGTTGCGAACTTTGGCACGGTAGTTTTGCACCTTAACATTTGTCTGCAAGGTCTTGGCATAAGTGTGTTGGAATTGCTCGTAAGTCGCATAAAGGGCTTCATAGGCACCACGACGCACTTCACGGTTTTTAGACTCCATCAAACGGATGTAAGTACCGTGTGAGAGTTGCACTTCCTTGCCTTCGTCATCAAGCACATATGGGAAGCTAATATCCGCATTGTCCAAAATAGCGAAAGTTTCACTAGCAGCGCCAAAGATCTCTCCTGCTCCAGCAAGCAATTCTTCCTCACGTTGCGAAAGAACATGGTCTTTCTTTTGCAAGAGCTTGTCAAAAAAGTGCTTATAAACTTGGAGTTTTGGTTGAGCTTCTAGGAAGGCCGCATACTGCTCCTCACTAATCTCCATAAACTCAGGTTCATAGAATGAAAAGGCTTGTTCTAACTGACTGTATAGGGTCATTGCCTTAGCATAGTACTCTTGATACTTGGCTTCACGCGTGTCCTGGTCATTTTTCATATGCGCATAGACATAAAGCTTTTCAACTTGGCGTTCCAAGTCAAGTGAGAATTCTGTGATCTCAAGCAAACTGTCTGCGCTGTCCAAGAGATGTCCCTCATACTGAGATGCTGTTTGTACTTTTTCAGTTAAATCTTTCAAGGCTTCTTCCCAAGCCTGGTCTGTTGGGTAGATTGTTGAAAGATCCCATGTATCTTTTTCATTTATTTCATGTCGTTGTAATACCATAAGATTCCTCCATCCTTTCTATTTTACCACATTTTTTGAGAAATATAAGTGATAAAAGGCTGGTGGATAGAGCTTTTGGCAATTATTTTTCGGTTTTTTTTGATAGTAAGCTTGAAAATTTCTATAATAGCTAGTCAAATCCGTTTCAATCTGCAAAAAATCACCTGACTCTATCGGTCTGACCTGGGGATACCAGTCGTCCACTTGATGGTTTAATAGATTGTCTCCTCGTTGATAAGCCTCCTCCTGCTTTTTCATCCAGTAAGGCGTTTGGTAGTACAACTGCTGACGAATATAGTGACAAATAGTGGAATCTTGCACAACTGCAAAACAAGGCAGTTTTTGTTTCTGATAAGGAAATCGTAGAATTTCCAATAGATTTCCTTGGCCATAGGGAAATTCTTTGACCTGAAAATGAAGCTTGCCACGTAGGTCCTGATGCAAAAGATATTTGAGTCTCAAAATTTTCCTTTTGAGATCCAGTTCCCAAACATAGAATCCCATATTTTGACTAAAATAGAGAAATCCCCTTTGAAGTTGTGTTAATCGCTCCTTTAACCAGAGTTTTTCTCCCAGTAGCCAGATAACCTGATAGCCCTGTCTACGGTAGCCTTGACTTCTATGACCTAAAAGCTTTTGAGACAAGGGGCTACACTGAACCTCCAGAGCTAGTTTCTCATTGACGAGAACATCCGCAACCTGCTGGATCTCGGGCAGACTGTATTCTAAGGCGACCTGATTGTCCTTCTTGGCCCAGTGATAGAGAGCCTCTTTGTTGCCCAAGTGTTCTGAACTTTCATTTTCAAAAATGGCAATACAATCTCTTAACCTTTCATGGGCAAAGTGCGTTCGAATACTCGGTCCTTGGCGTAATCGTAGTCCGCCCCCACAGGCTGGACAAGTGTAGGGCTGCTTTGTTACGTCTTTTTCGAGTGCATTTACCAAATTTCCATTGGCATCTCTAGCAACGAACATGGTCTACCTCCTTTTCTCATTTATTCGAAAAAGAAGTAAAAAAGACTGGAATTCCAGTCTTTCGTATTGCTTTTTTACCTTTTAAACCTCTTAGAGTATTTTTTCAGCATGGGAATGAGATTGGGAATCTGCTCGCTTCTAATGACGAGGACACCGTATTCCTGACAACGATTGGCATAAACAGGATTGATTTTCCCCGTACAAACAATCAACTTGAGGCAACTCTCCCCAGCAAAATGATTGGCATAGACTTCTAGCTCATTGATGGCTTCAACTGATAAATCTGTCATCTTGCAGGAGATAAAGGTAATCGAGCGCCCCTTTCTCAGAATGACATCAATCTCATTTTGAACATTGTCTGCCTCTGGAAAGATGCCATTCCAATCAATCTCACCACCTATCATGCATTCATCAAACAGCTGAGATTCGAGCGCCAAGAGATAGAGATATACCTCTAAAATATGTCCCTTGTTGCGGCAAAAGACTTGAGCTTCTTGACTTGGAAAGCTGTAGCTTACTCGCTCCTTGTCCTCGCCTTCAATACGAAGCATCCCCGCTTCTACTAGTAAGGGGATCAGGGATTCTGGATAGAGGTAATACTTGCCGTTGTTTTCCAGTATTTTTTCGGTTTCCGCATGGAGGTCATTGGTCTTAGCTAGAGAGAAAAATTGGGTTACTTGGTACCAGTGGGCGGGATTGGCAATGGCAGAGCTGGCTAGTTTTTTAATAGCCGCAATTTGCTGAGCTGAGTGGATAGGGCGTTTTGATTTGAGCATTTTTCCACCACGTAAGGCTATCAGCTGTTGGATGCTTAGGGTTGGAATGTCCAAGTCTTCTTTTTCTAACTGACCGGCTACCCACTTGTATTGTTTTCCTCGTTCGACATCCATGGCAACAATGGGGAGGTGGCGATCCAAGCCGTATTGATAGAGGGATAAGGCTAGTAGCGAATCACCACCAAAAACATCAAGAAGAACCTGGTCATAGCCTGCTAAGCAATAATCTAACTGGTCCGCTAGTTGTTCTAAAGATAACTGACGATAGGTCACTCGTTGAATATGAGGCACCTCTTCCATGATAAACTGACGGAGAGAGACTTTCTCTTCATTGCTTATTTTCGTCAAAGAAAGGAAGAGAATCTCGTCACAATCACTGACGAAGGCTTGGTAGACATTCTTTTCCAATACATGCCGATCATACAATTCCACCAAAAGACTTGTCATTCGACCACCTCCATCATAAAGACTTTCTTGCGCTGAGAGTGTCAGCAATATAGTTCTACTGCTCACATTTCCTACTTCTAGTATAGCATAAAATTAAGTTTGTCCCATTCTGCTGCCACAAATAAAAACGAACAGAAACCTTGCAAAGTGGTTTCTATTCGTTTGTAAAGATTTGATTTACTTGATTTTCTTGGCTAACATGGTCGCAAATCGGAGTTGAATGCGATTGCCATTTTCATCACGACGGTGCAGATGTCCTGGATTTTCATTATACTTGACCAATTCCCAATCCTTGTAGTAGTTCGCCAACTCCCCTTCTTTAAAGGTGAATGGGAAGTTGACTGAGCAAGGATAATCCTCTGTATCCATGGCACAGACGATAAGGTTATAGCCACCGACCGTGGTGTGTTCCTGCATATTTTGGATAATAGCTGGAATACGATCCGCTTGAAGAAACATGAGAACAACTGTCGATACGATGAAATCATAGTCTTGGCTAATGCTGGCTGAATTGATATCATAAAGTCCGACAGGCATGTCTAGATCCTCTTGTTCTACGATGCTTTGCAAGATTTCAAGGGACAATTCATTTTGATCCACAGCTGTCACATCAAAACCATTCTGTGCAAGAAAGAGAGAGTTACGGCCTTGACCACAACCCAAATCCAAGACTCTTCCAGGTTTCACCGTCTGCATAGCTTCTAGAACCTCTGAATGAACAGGATTAGTATTGTATTTCTTAGGGAAATAATCCTCAGGTTTACAATAAAATTCCAAGTACCATTCTACATCGTCTGTTGCGGCCTCTACTCGGTGCCAGGCTTGCGGTTGCGCCATGGGATTGTCAGCTCCTGCCTCAAAGAGGTGCTCAGCTAGAACCTCACCATCTTCAGTCAACTCAATAAACTTGATTGCCCCCTTCAAGACAGTAATTTTTCCCCAAGTGCCGACTTTAGTATTGTGCTTTTGCTGAACAGCTTCAGGCATGGTCTGTTTATTCCACAAGGGCATCCGTTTATAGGCAATTAATTTTTCCATTTTACTTCCTCTTCTTAACGCTGGTTGACAGCTTTCATCACACGCGCGATGTCGCGGTTTTGTTCACGTCGCTTGATCGACTCCCGTTTGTCATAGTCATGTTTCCCTTTGGCAAGGCCTAAAAGGAGTTTGGCATAGCCATCTTTGAGATAGACTTTGAGAGGAACTAGGGTCATTCCTGTCCCTTTGGTCTCTTGTTCCAATTTTTGAATTTGCTTCTTATGGAGTAGGAGTTTGCGACGGCGTTCTGGTTCTTGGTTCCAGATATTGCCCTCTTCGTAAGGAGCGATATGAACGTTGCTCAGCCAGACTTCCCCATTTTTTACTTGAGCAAAGCCGTCCTTGAGATTGATTCGAGCAGCTCGAACGCTCTTGATCTCCGTTCCTGTCAGGACCATTCCTGCCTCTAGCGTATCTACGATTGTATAGTCGTGGTGCGCCTTTTTATTTTGTGCGACGACCTTTCCCTCGCCCTTTGCCATGCTTGGCTCCTTTCTTAGCTACTTCCTTGTAAAAAGGTTTCTTGCCTTTTTTCTTTCTATCTTTTTGTGAATGCTTTTGCTTATCATTTGAGCGTCCTGATTTTCTCTTGTCTTCCTTCTTGTCTGAACGACGACTTGAACCACGACCCCTGTCTCTGCGACCAGCTTGTTTCAAGCCTTTTTCAATGACATCAAACTCACTAGGTACGAAAGAGAAGTCAATCTCTCCTGTCATCTTATCGGCTCTTTCTACACGAATACGAATCTGCTGTCCCACACGGAAGGTAATACCTGATTTCTCCCCACGGAGAGTCAAATCCCGCTCATTGAAATGATAAAATTCAGGCAAATTGGTAATGTGAATCAAGCCTTCGACTGTATTTGGCAATTCAACAAAGAGACCGAACTTGACAATGCTGGATACTACCGCATCATACTCTTCGCCCACATATTCTTCCATGTACTCAGCTTTTTTCATGGCTTCGACTTCACGCTCCGCCTCGATGGCACGGCGTTCACGGTTGGAAGACTGGATTGCAATCTCTGGAATCACTTGTTCAAAATGCTCGGCTATTTCCTTAGAACGTCCATAGTCCCGAATCATGCGGTGGACTAGAAGATCTGGATAACGGCGAATGGGGCTGGTAAAGTGAGTGTAATAGTTAGCAGCAAGGCCATAGTGTCCGTGATTGTGCTCAGAATAGCGAGCTTGTTGCATGGAACGGAGAAGCATCATGGATAATACATCCGCATAGGGTTCTCCCTCAACAGCACGCATGATGTCTTGAAGGGCCTCCTGGCTAATCTCGCTAGCAGTTCCATAAATTCGCAATCCAAAGCTCGAAGCGTAATCAATAAACTTCTGAACTTTTTCAGCCTTGGGCTCCTCGTGAATCCGATAGATAAAAGGTAGGTCCAGTTTGCTATAGTGCTCGGCAACCGTTTCGTTGGCTATCAACATGAAGGACTCAATCATCCGCTCAGCAACACCACGCTGACGAAGAACGATATCCACAGGCTTGCCTTTTTTATCCACCAAAATCTTAGCTTCACTGGTATCAAAATCGAGAGCTCCACGTTTCTCACGCATGTTTTCTAGCCTTTCATGAAGCTTGACCATGAGCTCGATACTAGGAACAATTTTCTTAAACTCTTGTCTCTTTTCCTCATCGCCAGCTAGGATGTCATTGACAGCGCTATAGGTCATACGAAAACTAGTCTTGATAACCGTTTGGGTAATGGTGTAGTTGACTACACAACCATGTTTATCAATTTCCATAATGGCAGACTGGGTCAGGCGGTCAACTTGTGGATTAAGAGAGCAAATGCCGTTTGAAAGGCGTTCTGGTAGCATAGGTACTACACGGTCTGTCACATAGACAGAAGTTGCGCGGTTAAGGGCTTCCTTGTCAAGGGCAGAGCCCTCCGTCACATAGTAGGAAACATCCGCGATGTGAACTCCGAGTTCCATATTGCCATTTTTCAAAGGCTTGATGTGAACTGCATCGTCCAAGTCCTTGGCATCCGCTCCGTCAATGGTAAAGGTAAGCTCATCTCTTAAATCAAGACGCCCTTCCATATCCTTTTGAGACGGAGTATCTGGTACACTTTCTGCCTCCTTGAGAACAGCCTCTGGAAATTCAGAGACAATATCCATAGACTCTAAAACTTCCAAGACATCAATCCCAGCATCTGTCGAGTGTCCAACTACATCCAGTACACTAGCGACAAAGAAATCGTGTTTTCTACTTGGGTATTTGTCGATAAAGACCTTGAGAACCTCTGTCCCTTCAAGTTTGAGGGCTGGTTTCTTAACATAGATTGGTTGGCTGATTTTCTGATTTTTTGAACGGATGTAGCCCGCATACTTGGGTTTTTCCTGATCCAGAACGATTTGCCCGACAACGGTTGTCAAACTGTGTTCTAGGATATCGATAATCTTAGCTTCGGCAGCTGTTCCCTTGTTACGATCAGCAACTTTCTTGATGACCACCTCAACGGTATCGCCATCAATGGCATAGTTGACATCGTTTTTTCCTACAAAAAGGTCGTCCTCTTCGCCTTCTAGACTAACAAAACCAAAACCATTTTTATGGGCATGAAAAATCCCTTTGAGGGTGATTTCATGTTTCTTCTTCTGGTCCAAGGTGAGGCTGCCATCATCTTCAAAACGAATCTGGTGTTTTCTTTCCATGAGAGACAGGGTCTTAACCAACTCACGGAAATCCTTGGATCCATCCTTTCCGAGAGCCTGAGCTAGGTCATTTACCGTCACTCGCCCCTTCTCTTGCAAATATTCTTTAATTTTATCTTTCATGTTTTCTTTCTAGATTTTTATAATTTTTTTGATTGATAACTTTGTAAGTGTCGTTAAAAATAAAAATAGGCTAAGACCTAGTCTCGCCCATTTCTTATCTACTTGATAATACCGTCAATGCTAAGGCAATGGCTAGCCAGAAAAAGACTAAAATACCTGTCAAACGTTGCATCACAGCTTCAAAACCACGCGCTTTACTACGTTCAAACAAATCACCTGAGCTGGCATCAAATACATTACTGGATTGGTTCTTGGTTGGTTGCATGAAAATCGCAATCACAATCACAACAGATAATACTAATAAAATGGTTAATAATAGGTTATACATATCAAACTCCTTAAAATCCCTATTATTTTACCATAAATTCTACTTAGATTCAAGATGTAAAGTTACTTTTCTTTCCTTTGGACAATATTTTAACACCTCAATCTTGTCTGGATGGGTTTTGGAGTTCTTACTGGTTAGATAATTCATGCTGCCACAAGAGGAGCACTTGAGATTGATTTTTACTCGCACTAGATTTCCTTTACTTTTAATAATGATCTAAATTGCACTATGTTACATAAACAACTGAAAGCTACACAGGCTGCTGTCGCATAAAAGACAGCATGATAGCCCAAATATCCTGCAACTGCGGATCCCGCCATAGGTCCAATCACTCCACCGAGGTAAAAAAAGACTTGGTTGAAGGCGAAAATCCTTGAAATACCTGATTTTGGAGTCATTTTACTAAGCAAGGCATTGATACCTGGTATCAGAGCGCCCGTTCCTAAACCAAAGAGAAAACGATACAAGCCAAGTTGAAGGGGGCTGGTCGCATGGGCACAAAGAAGGTAGATGATGACTGAATACATCTGAGCCAGAATCAGAAGTCGATGATTCCCTAGCTTATCACCAAGCTTTCCCATCACTCCAGCGCTCATCATACTAGAAAATCCCATACTAGATACAATCAAGCCTGAGACAAATAGGAGATTTTCGGACTGCCCTAAGTCCCGCACATAGAGAGCTAGAATGGGACCAATGGATTGAGCTGAAAATTGAATGACAAAGCTCGTCAAAAATAAACTAATCAAAAGATGAGAGTGCTTGATTGAACCGAGCAATTCTTTTGTTGGTATTGCTTTCTCCTTAGCTATTGGCTGAAAATCCTCCTTGATAAAGAAAATGGTTAAGAGTGCAGCTAAAAAAAAGAAGGCACCAATCAACAGAAAAACATTTCGAATACCAAAAATTTCAGCAACTAAGCCCCCAACAAAGGGGCCCGTTAGGGTTCCAGCTACTACTCCCGTTGATAAAGTCCCCAAAGCATAGCCAGACTTATCCTTAGGAACTTGACTGGCTATTAAAGCCGTCGCATTTGGAACGAAACCTGTAAATACACCATTTAGTAATCTAAGAAAGATTAGCCAATAGATATTCGGCACGAAGGCCAAACCTCCCATGGTGATGGTCATGGCAAGGCCTGCTCGAATCATCATGGGTTTTCGACCGTACTTGTCAGCAAGAATGCCCCAGATGGGAGAAACTAAAGCTGCTGAAACAGCTGAAAATGAGATGGCTAATCCAGCATAGAAAGCAACTTGATCCTGCTCGATTCCCAACTGCTCCACAAAGATAGGCATAAAAGGGACGACTAAGGATATACTGGCTCCCGTTAGAAAGCTACCAAACCAGGCGACACGAAGATTATCTTTCCAACTAATCTCTTGCACAGCTATCGCCTCCTTCAAGTAACTTGACTACTTGACTTACAAGCTGATCACGACTGCCATTATTATCTAATATACGACTCGCTAGTTTTTTCTTTTCTTCTAAAGACCACTGGGCGGAAAGACGGGACTCTGCTACTTCCTTAGAAAGATGATCCCGTTTCATGAAACGTTCTAATTGGATATCATAGTCCACATAGACCAGCCACGTTTCATCAAACCAGTTGGCATATCCCTGTTCAAAAAGCAGGGGAATATCCATGAAAAAAATTGCTTCTGTCTGAGCTAGCTGATCTCGCAATGCTGCCAGTTCCTCACGAATGATCTCTCCTTGTGTTTGCTTAGACCATTCCCGCTCTTCAGGATTTGAAAAGATAAGACTAGCTAGGAGAGGGCGATTGAGTTCTCCATTTTCTAAGATAATTTCCTGACCAAAATGCTGGACTAAGACCTGATAAAGGCGACCCCCAGGTTTTTGTAGATCATGGACGACTGCGTCGGCATCCACCACTTGAAAACCTTTCTGTCTCAAAAAATTTGTCACAGTTGACTTACCCGAAGCAATGCCACCTGTGATTCCAATGATTTTCCCCATCAGTCCCTCCTTTGACACTGAGGACAAAAATGAGTTCCCCTTCCACCGAGCTGGAATTTCTCAATGATGGTGCCACAGCGTGAACATGCTTGACCAGTCTTATCATAGACCTGATGAAAATCCTGCATGGTTCCATCTTCCCCAAAGGCATTGGTATAGGTTCTAATGGTGGAACCACCCTTTTCGACTGCCTGTCCCAAAACAGCAATGGTCTGGTCATGAATAGCTGACGCTTCCTCTGCTGTCAAAGTCTGGGAAGATCTAGCTGGATGAACCTGAGCTCGCCAGAGAACCTCATCCACATAGATATTTCCAAGACCAGCGACCAAGGTTTGGTCTAGAAGGTGGGATTTGATAGGCTTTTTAGACTTGGAGAGGGCAGCTTGAAAGACCTGCAAATCAAAGTCCTGCTCTTTTGGCTCAGGTCCTATTTTTTTAGAAACAAAGTAGGCATCCAATAGGTCGGGTGCCAACAGTTCCATGGTACCAAACTTGCGTACGTCCTCATAAACAAGAGTGCCACCATCCTCAAAATGAAAGAAAACATGGGCGTGCTTGCGTTCAGGAACCTGGTCTGGATAGTAAAAATACTTGCCCTCCATCCGTAGATGCGAAATCAAGACTTTGTCTGTTAGGTAAAAAAGTAGATATTTGCCACGGCGCCCCATGGACTCAATTACTTGACCAGGCACTTCCTTTCGAAACTCGTCCAAATCCGTCTTGATCATCTTAGGATAAGTAATCTCTACACTCGAAATCTTCTTTCCCAAAATCAATTTTTCTAAGCCACGACGAACCGTTTCAACCTCAGGTAATTCAGGCATAAATCCTCCTTCTGTAAAAACAAGAAGCAGGCATGAGCCCACCTCTACTTAGTATTCTTTTTCATTATAGCCAAAGTCAGCCAAATCTAGCTTTTTATCACGCCAGTTTTTCTTGACCTTGACCCAAGTTTCTAGGAAAACCTTATCCCCTAGCATGAGTTCGATATCACGACGGGCCATGGTCCCAATCTTCTTAAGCATGGCGCCACCTTTACCGATGATGATACCTTTTTGACTATCACGCTCGACCATGATGGTTGCACGGATATGAACCTTGTCTGTCTCTTCGTCACGCTTCATGGAGTCAACTACCACTGCAACTGAGTGAGGAATCTCTTCACGAGTTAGGTGCAAGACTTTCTCACGAATCATCTCTGAAACCAAGAAACGCTCTGGGTGGTCTGTGATTTGATCAGCTGGGAAATACTGGAAACCTTCCTCAAGATTTTCACTGAGGATGTCAATTAGACGAGAAACGTTATTTCCTTGAAGGGCTGAGATAGGGACAATTTCCTTAAAGTCCATCTGGTTACGGAAGTCATCAATCTGAGCCAGAAGTTGGTCTGGATGAACCTTGTCAATCTTGTTCACCACCAAAATAACTGGAACCTTGGCAGCTTTCAGGCGTTCGATAATCATATCGTCCCCCTTACCACGTGGCTCATCAGCTGGCACCATGAAAAGAACGGTATCCACTTCACGAAGGGTACTGTAGGCAGATTCCACCATAAAATCTCCAAGAGCCGTCTTAGGCTTGTGAATCCCTGGCGTGTCGATAAAGACAATCTGCTCCTTATCCGTGGTGTAAATCCCCATGATTTTATTGCGCGTTGTTTGCGCCTTGTCACTCATGATAGCAATTTTTTGCCCCATAACGTGATTTAAAAAGGTTGACTTCCCAACATTGGGACGTCCTAAAATGGCTACAAAGCCTGATTTAAATGTCATAATTTCCTCTTAATCTTTAAAATAGTAAATCCCAAATGCGTGGGAGAAAGATAAGTGCACCAATCACTGCGGCAAGAAGGGAAACCACAAGCACAGCACCAGCTGCCATGTCCTTGGCTTTTTTTGCCAACATAGAAAAGTGATAGTGACTGGCTAGATCCACCACATTTTCAATGGCAGAGTTAATAATTTCAAAGGCTACTACCAAGAAAATGCTCATTAGGAGAAAGAGCCATTCGATTCGTGACACCTGAAAAACAAAACCTGCAAGGATGACTACTAGAGCCGTCACTGCATGCTTTCGCATATTGCGTTCTTCCTTGATAGCAGTCAGAATGCCTGTCAGGGCAAATTCTAAACTGGATACAAGGTCACGATTTTTCCATTTTCGTTTATTGTCTTGTGAGTCCATAGGCTGTTAAAATTTCTTCTTGTAAACCGAACATCTCCGCTTCTTCTTCCGGAGTGTAGTGATCGTAGCCGTTGATATGTAAAAAGCCGTGTACCGCCAAGAAGCCCATCTCGCGCTCAAAGCTGTGGCCATATTCCTCAGCCTGCTCATGCGCTTTATCGATAGAGATGAACAGTTCCCCAATATAGGCATCAAACTCAGACATCATCTCTGCCAATTCAGGATTTTCAAACAAATCCTCTTCGTCAAAGGAGATGTCCAACTCTGGTTTATACTCAAGGCTAATGACATCTGTCGGACGATCCGTATCACGGTACTCGAGATTGAGTTCGTGGCTACGCTCGTTGGTCACAAAAGTGACTGCCATCTCCTTGTCTTCTTTTCCTATTTTTTGGGCAGCAAATTCCAAAATCTCTTGGGTTTGTTGCAAGATTTCTTGTGAAACTTGACCAGTTTCATCTACCATTTCAATATACATGTACTTCTCGATTCTCTTTACTTGGCTTTATTATACCATATTTCTATGATTTTATTCTACCTTTTTGATATAATACTATGGAATACAATCACAAGGAGAGAACGATGTCATTTGACGGATTTTTTTTACACCACATGATTGAGGAATTGCGAAGAGAGTTAGTCAATGGTCGCATCCAGAAAATCAATCAACCTTTTGAACAAGAATTGGTCTTGCAAATCCGCAGCAATCGCCAAAGTCATCGCCTGCTCCTTTCTGCTCATCCCGTTTTTGGACGCATTCAGCTGACCCAAACGACCTTTGAAAATCCAGCCCAACCTTCTACCTTTATCATGGTTTTGAGAAAGTATTTACAAGGTGCCGTAATTGAGTCCATCGAGCAAATCGAAAATGACCGCATCGTAGAAATCACAGTTTCCAATAAAAACGAGATTGGAGATCATATCCAGGCGACTCTGATTATAGAGATCATGGGCAAACACAGCAATATCCTTCTAGTTGATAAGAGCAGCCACAAAATTCTCGAAGTCATCAAACATGTCGGCTTTTCACAAAATAGCTACCGCACCTTGCTCCCCGGATCGACCTATATCGCTCCACCAAGTACCGAATCCCACAACCCTTTTACTATCAAGGATGAAAAACTATTTGAAATCTTACAAACTCAAGAACTAACTGCAAAAAATCTTCAAAGTCTCTTTCAAGGTTTGGGGCGAGATACGGCAAAAGAACTGGAAAGACTCCTGGTTCGTGATAAACTTTCTACCTTCCGTCACTTTTTCGGACAAGAAACCAAGCCTTACCTAACAGAGTCTTCTTTCAGTCCAATTCCCTTCGAAAATAGTGTAGGAGAACCTTTTGCCAATCTTTCTGATCTTCTGGATACCTACTACAAAGACAAGGCAGAGCGCGATCGTGTCAAACAGCAAGCCAGCGAACTCATTCGCCGCGTTGAAAACGAGCTTCAGAAAAATCGCCACAAACTCAGAAAACAAGAAAAAGAATTATTGGCGACAGACAACGCTGAGGAGTTTCGCCAAAAAGGAGAGTTGCTGACAACCTTCCTCCACCAAGTACCCAATGACCAAGATCAGGTTGTCTTGGACAACTACTACACCAACCAGCCTATTACGATTGCGCTTGATAAGGCCTTGACTCCCAGTCAGAATGCCCAGCGCTATTTTAAACGTTACCAGAAACTTAAAGAAGCTGTCAAATACCTGACTGAACTGATTGAAGAAACCAAGGCAACCATTCTCTATCTGGAAAGTGTGGAGACTGTTCTCAACCAAGCTGGACTGGAAGAAATCGCTGAAATCCGTGAAGAATTGATTCAAACAGGCTTCATTAGAAGACGCCAACGCGAAAAAATCCAGAAACGCAAAAAACCAGAACAGTATCTAGCAAGCGATGGCAAAACCATCATTTATGTCGGACGCAATAACCTGCAAAATGAAGAGCTAACCTTTAAAATGGCCCGCAAAGAAGAACTCTGGTTCCATGCCAAGGACATCCCTGGAAGCCACGTCGTCATCTCAGGAAATCTTGACCCTTCTGACGAAGTTAAGACAGATGCAGCGGAGCTAGCTGCCTACTTCTCCAAAGGGCGCTTGTCAAATCTCGTGCAAGTAGATATGATTGAAGTGAAAAAACTCAACAAACCAACAGGTGGAAAACCTGGCTTTGTAACCTACACTGGACAAAAGACCCTTCGCGTTACACCAGACCCAGAAAAAATCGCATCCATGAAAAAATCCTGATTTCACTTGAAATCAGGATTTTTTATTAGATTTTAGTCTGCAATCAAGTTTTCCAAGCCGACCTTCATCATATCGGTGAAGGTGTTTTGATTTTTCCAGCCAGTTTTTAATAACTCTCAAAGAGCGAGATAGTGGTCAGTAAATGAGATAGTTTTCTCTTTCAAGTAACAAGATTTTGTTGCTATCTTCTAAAATTCTTTTATTGTCTCAATTTCGAAAAGACTTCCCCAATCTTGCCTTCAATGACCAATGTAGCTTGGCTATCTTGTGGAATACTGGTTTTATTGATAAGGACCAGATTTGTTCCAGAAAAATAGTTTACTAGGCTAGCTGCAGGATAAACAACCAAGGAAGTCCCACCAATTATTAGCAAGTCAGCTTGCCGAATAGCTTGTGCAGCTTGGCTAAAAACATCCATGTCAAGTGATTCTTCATACAAGGTCACGTCAGGCTTGACCACCTTGCCACAGTCTAAGCAGTGGGGAACCGGTCCCTCGAGGGCAAGAAAAGCAGTTAAGTCATAGAAACGTTGACAACCTAGGCAGTAATTCCGGTCCGCACTCCCATGCAATTTAAAGACTTTTTGGGAGCCAGCCATTTCATGAAGACTATCGATATTTTGTGTCACAACAGCCTTTAGCTTACCTGTCTTTTCCAAAGCAGCTAGATAAGCGTGAGCAGCATTAGGCTTGGCTTCTGGATAAATCAGGTATTTTTTATAGAAGTCAAAAAAATCTTCTGGATAGCGCTCAAACATGGTCCGAGAAACGAGTTGCTCTGCCGTAAAATGACGGCCTAACTGATGACTATAAACACCATCTGAACTACGAAAATCTGGGATATTAGACTCGGTTGACACTCCTGCCCCTCCAAAGAAAACAATCCGTTGGCTTTGATCTATCAAGTCTTGTAATTGTTCAATTTTATCCATCACATTTCTCCTTAAGCTGGGTTCTAAAAAAGTTGAAAATCAATAGTTGGATTTTCAACTCTTTCTTTATCATTTCTAAGATATTGAAAATAAATCACTTACAACAGTTCTTGTAACTAATGTAATTGAAAAGCTATTCTCTGATTACTCTGCAATCAAGGTTTCCAAGCCGACCTTCATCATATCGGTGAAGGTGTTTTGGCGTTCTTCTGCAGTGGTGTCTTCATCTGGATTGACCAAGCTATCAGAAATGGTCATGATAGCAAGTGCATCGACGTGGTGTTGGGCGGCAAGATAGTAAAGAGCTGCTGCTTCCATTTCCACAGCCTTGACTCCCCATTTACCAAGCTCAATGTTCTTTTCAAAGTAGTTTGAGTAAAAGACATCTGATGACAAAACATTCCCAACGTGGGTAGTCATACCGTGTTCTTTGGCGATATGGTAGGCCTTATCTAGTAAATCAAAGCTAGCGATTTGTGGAAAATCATACTGTGGCCAGTCGTTGCGGATGATGTTTGAGTTAGTCGCAGCTGCTTGCGCCAAGACCAATTCACGAACGTGAACATCCTCATTCAAGGAACCAGCAGTTCCGACACGGATCAATTTTTTCACTCCGTAGTCTACAATCAATTCACGGGCATAGATAGAGATTGAAGGCATCCCCATCCCAGTTCCCATGACAGATACACGGTGACCCTTGTAAGTACCAGTGTAACCAAACATGTTACGCACTTCGTTAAAACAAACAGCATCTTCAAGGAAGTTCTCCGCAATAAACTTAGCACGAAGAGGATCCCCTGGAAGAAGAATTTTATCAGCAATTTCACCCTGCTGAGCAGCAATATGGATAGACATAATTTATGATACAAAGAGCGACAAGAAAACGACTGAAAATTAGGAATCTGACGAGAAATCCTGATTTCTCAATCAGATTATCTATTTTCCGAGTTTTCCGCTCGTGTTCAAATTAGAACACCTCACTCTACCTTTCTTTATTGTATATTTAGGATAGCGACAGAGAACAAAGTAAAAATAGGAAACTGACGAAGCATCGCAGATGTTAGACAATTTATCTTTTTTACACAGTTCGCCGCCCGTATTCAGTTCAGTGAATACAAGGAGCCCATCCTTTCTTTAATTTATATTTGATATTTAGAAAGATACCAAACCCGTCAAAAAGCAAAGGGAAAATAGGAGTTGGGTGCAGTGAGCGATGCTCGCTAGACCAACTGTCTTTTTCCCACTGCTTTTAGGGTGGGTTCAATTCCTTTCTTTCTTAATTTTGATTTAGAGGAGAGCAGTCCGTATTCAGTTCAGTAAATACGGTTTACTCATCCTTCCTTTTATTGTTATGAAAGGCTTTCCGATCGTGTTCAAATTTAAACACACGCTCTACCTTTCTTTATTCAAAATGTTATACTTTGTACTTAGACATTTAACCTCTGGTCAGTGCCTTTTATAAGTCTTTTCTGATTACAATTCTGCAATAATCGCTTTAAGCAAGCCTTTGAAGTCGCCTTTGACACGTTCAGTCACTTCTACAACTTCTTCGTGGTTGAGTTCTTCTTGGAAACCAGCAGCATGGTTAGTGATACATGAAATACCGAGAACTTTCAAACCTGAGTGAGCTGCAACAATAACTTCAGGAACAGTAGACATACCAACTGCATCTGCTCCCAATGTCTTATAGGCACGAATCTCTGCTGGGGTTTCATAAGTCGGACCTGTTACACCAATATAGACACCTTCATCAAGCTTGATACCAAGTTTTTTAGCCACTTCATGGGCAGTAGCACGATATTCTGGAGTATAGGCTTTAGACATATCCGGGAAACGTGGACCAAAGTCATCCAAGTTTTCACCCATCAATGGGTTTTGTCCCGTCATATTGATATGGTCTGAGATAGCCATCAAGGTACCAGGACCAAATCCAATACCTCCAGCTGCATTGGTAACAATGACACCTTCACATCCGAGGACTTTCATGACACGTACAGGGAAAGTCACAACTTCAAGAGGATTTCCTTCGTAGAAATGGAAACGCCCTTGAAGAGCCAAGACCTTGCGACCTGCAAGTTCACCATATACCAATTTACCAGCGTGTCCGACTACTGTGGAACGGCCCCAGTTTGGAATATCTGCATAGTCTACTACAACTGGATTTTCGATTTCTTCTGCCAATTCTCCAAGTCCTGATCCAAGGATTAGACCGAACTCAGGTGCTTGGATTCCCTTGTCTTTCAGGAAGGCAGCTGTTTCCTTGATCTTATTTAAAAACGCCATTGTGTCTCCTTTATTATTTTTTTAGCATTTGACCGATTTTGTCAAAAGTTTTAGCATTGCGAATGGTGATTTGGCGGTAGAAAGGCATCTTGAGCAAGTACTTATGATAGGCAGTTGCATAGTAGGATTCTTCAGAGAATTTCCCCCAGAAAATCCCAACTCTTCCAAAATGAACCACTTCATCTACCAGTTCCAAACTGTTCACTTTCTCGATCACTTGATCCACATCCAAGCTCTCCGTGTAGAAGAGCACATCTTTTCGAGCCAGGTCTTTGGTCCACCAATCTGGCAGATTCTCCAGCTCTGCTTCATAATCTTCCTGACTCAGTAAGGAAAAGCTCTGAATAAATGGATAATGGACTGCAAAGAAAGCCTCTAACTTTTCAACCAATTGGGCTTTGGGAGCTGTAGAAGTAAAGAAAATATTGCCACTGTTGATGTAGGTCTCAACCTTTTCCAGTCCCAACTCTGTCAGTTCTTGACGAAGTTGCGCCATGACAACCTTATTTTTCCCACCGACATTAATGCCCCTTACCAGTAAAGCATAGCGTTTCATCTTACACCAATTTATCTAAGAAACTTTTCCCAATCATAGCAGTTTCAACACCAAAGTTTTCCGCAACTGTCGCTGAGATATCTGCAAAATGTCCGACAGGAATGAGACCATTTCCTTTAAAGGAAGGGCTATAGGCCAACAGTGGAATATATTCACGAGTGTGGTCAGTTCCTGCATAGGTTGGGTCATTTCCATGGTCCGCAGTAATCAAGAGAAGGTCATTCTCTCTCATGGCTGCGATAATTTCAGGCAAGCGTTCATCAAACTCATGCAAGCAATCACGGTAACCATGAGCATTGCGGCGGTGGCCATAAAGGGCATCAAAGTCAACTAAGTTTGTGAAGGAGAATCCTTTTTCAAACTCAGCAAGTCCCATAGTCTTCAATAGTGTATCAATTCCGTGGCTGTTTGACTTGTTGTGGCCCATGTCATGATTGATACCAGCACCGTTAAAAATATCATTGATTTTTCCAACAGCGTAAGTATCGATACCAGCCTCATTCAATTTATCCAAAACAGTTGGTGCAAATGGAGAAACGGCCAAGTCACGACGATTTGCTGTACGAGTGAAGTTACCTGGCTCACCCACATAAGGACGGGCAATGATACGACCTAGAAGGGCAGGACGCTCAAGGGTAATCGAACGAACATATTCACAAATACGATACAATTCATCTAAAGGAATGATGTCTTCGTGGGCAGCAATTTGCAAAACAGGGTCAGCTGAAGTATAGATAATCAACTCGCCAGTTTCCATTTGACGTGGTCCAAAGTCATCGATAACAGCTGTTCCTGAGTAAGGTTTGTTGGCTTCACGAATGACCTTACGTCCTGAAAATTCTTCGATCTTTGTCAAGATTTCTTCTGGGAATCCGTTCCAGAAAGTATCGAAAGGCTCGGTAATGTTGAGTCCCATGATTTCCCAGTGTCCAGTCATAGTATCCTTACCAAGAGATACTTCTTCCAATTTTGTTGCATAACCTGTTGGATTGCTTTCAGCTGGTACAGTCTTTAGAGGAGTTTCACGTGGAATATTTCCTAGACCGATTTTGGCCATGTTTGGCACATTCAAACCAACTGTTTTTGAAATGTGTCCCAGTGTGTCAGAAGCACCGTCTGGAACCCCTGCATTGACAAAGTTATTGGCATCTGGTGCAGCACCGATTCCCACGGAATCCAGTACCACCAAGTGAATCCGATTAAATTTTGACATAGTGTATCTCCTTATTATGTTGATTAGTTTGCTTTT
Source organism: Streptococcus sp. Z556 (assembly GCF_053010225.1). Taxonomy (NCBI): domain Bacteria; kingdom Bacillati; phylum Bacillota; class Bacilli; order Lactobacillales; family Streptococcaceae; genus Streptococcus; species Streptococcus sp. Z556. The sequence goes on along the minus strand of NZ_JBRKNU010000001.1, from coordinate 424,912 downwards.
GTTGAAGTTAAAATATGAACACCGTCTCGTCCAGCAACGATGACCTTATCCACCATTTGGTTGAACAAGCCATGCTCTACGACACCAACGACATGGTCCAATTCTTGCCCAAAGGCAATTGGATCCTCAATGACATCCAAGGCTAGGTCAATGATAAAGTTCTGCATATCGGTCACAAAACGTTGGCCATCTTTTCCACGGAAACTTGGTTTATAGCCAGCTCGCTCAAACCGACGAAAGACCTGTTCTGAGCCATACTGAACTACTTCTACAGGCAATTTAAAAGCACCTAGTTTCTCTACCAGTTTGCTTTCATCTACCACCCAAATGTATTCTTTTGAGGGCGTTGCGACAACCTTCTCCATGAGAAGGGCCCCACCACCGCCTTTGATCCCGTTGAACTGGCTATCTACTTCATCCGCCCCGTCAACCGTCACATCGACAAAGTCTACTTGATCAATCGACTTGAGCGGGATGTTAAGACCTTCAGCCTGTTTACTGGTCACACTGGAAGTCGTTACAGCAGTAATCTGCAAACCTTCTTCCTTAATCCGACGACCGATTTCTTCTACGAAATAGTAGGCAGTAGAGCCCGTTCCAAGTCCGACTACCATGCCATCCTTGACAAACTCAGCAGCCTTGATACCTGCCATTTTCTTCAGATTCTCCACTTAAACACCTCCATTAAAGAGCTATTTTTATTATAACATGTATCCGTTTTTATTTCATGTATACACTGGAAAAACCCGAACATTTTTATTTCGGGTTTTGGTGTCCTATTTAACCATATCAGGATCGTAATCATAGAATCCAGTATCGAGAAAACGGTTTTTAGGGTGTAACTTGCGCACTTCCTCATCTAACAAGAAGGCTTGGTCATGGCTAAAGTTGCCCTCTTGGATCAAGCCACGCGCTTGAATAAAGAGTTTGGCAATTTCTACAAAATTCTGACCAGGTGTGTAGAGACCCTCTAGCTTCCAGTGAGTGAAACCATGCTCCACCAATTCTGTCAATTTAGTCATCAAATCAAGGTCATTGTTAGCAAAGATATGGGTACCATGATTATCTTCAAAGATGGAATAATGGCTCTCTGGGTCACTTGGTTCTGCCAAGAAGAGGTCACGTTTACGTGTCTTTTCATCATCAATATGCGTAAAGTTATAGTAGTTTTGTAAGAGCGGACGCTTAGAATGGTGAATGACACTAGCCCCGTAAACCAATACTTCAGCAGGAATTTCCAAAATCTCTGGCATCTTGAAGAGCTCAGCAGATGGAATTTCACGCGCCAAAACCGCCTCAGAAGCTCCTGCCTTTTGTCCCCAGAAGTTAATCTGACGACTGCTAGTCACCATGGTTGAAGCATCGTAGATGGTCTTGAAGGAATAGCCATCACGATTGACCACGTAAAAGACACCTGCATCTCCAACAGTGATATAGTCTGTCTTGATTTCTTCCAAGAAGTCTAGGAAGGGCTTGATACGGTCCATCATATCTTGATGCATGAGGGCATTAACCGCGACAATCAATTCCTTGCCTGCTTCATGAACCAACTTAGCAATCTCACGCAATTGGTCATGACTAAAAATCGTTGGCAGACGGAGGCCAAAATCTTTCTCACCGACATAGATACGGTCTACGTCGGCTTCGAGTAACTGTTCAACTTGTTCAATACTTTCAGCAGTTGCTGTAATGATAATCTTTTCCATAAGAAAAATTATACCACATTTCTCAAAAATCAGCTATGGGTACTGGGAGTTTCACAAAAAGTTAAACTGATTTCTATCTTTGCCAATCAAAAAAATGAACAGTAACTAGTACCGTCCACTTTCTTTTTTATGCATGTGTTTTTTCTACTAGGTGTCCATCATTCATAACATAAATACGGTCAACCTTATCAAGAAGGCGTGTATCATGTGTAATCATGACAACTCCTCTACCTTGTTCGTGGGCAATGGCAGCCAACATCTCCGTTACTTGGTAAGCACGCTCAGTGTCTAGACTTGCTGTCGGTTCGTCTGCAAGTACGATACTTGGATTATTATAAAGCGCTCTAGCTATCGCGGCACGTTGACGTTCGCCACCTGATAAAGCCTTTGGATAATGATCTTTTACTTTTTCCAAATCCAACAACTCAAAGAGCTCTTTTCGGTCACTTTTACTATTTTTCCCCTTATCCAGTCTGTCAATCAAATCCAGCTGTTCCTTGACCGTTAGAAAAGGAATTAAGTTTGAAGCCTGGAGAATGAAGCCAAACTCTCTAAAACGGAGATCTGTTTTTTCCTTCTCTGTCAAACTGCCTGTTTCTTTCCCCTTTACCAAAATCTTTCCACTCGATGCTTCCTGAAGTTGTCCTAGAGTTGTTAGAAAGGTCGTCTTTCCAGAACCTGAAGGTCCAACGATAGCTACGAACTCTCCCGCATTTAGCTGAAAATTCGTCTCATGCAGGGCTACGACTTTCATCTTTCCTTCCCCATAGGTTTTTGTCACTTGAGTCATTTCAATCAATGCTGTCATACTATTCTCCTTATCACTCTGCAATCGCAGTAATCGGGTCCACCTTTAACAAGCGTGGAAGTGAAATGACACCACCTAGAAGGGCCATCAAGCAAATTACCAAACTTAGGACAGAGTAGGCTATCCAACTTGGGTAGAAAAAGAAGGTAGCTGGTAAGACTAAAATCACTCCTCCGATTGCCAGCAAGGCTAAAGCAATCCCCATACCAGCTAGGAGGAAGATTTGACAGAAAAGAGACCATACAATGGTTTTGATCTGTATCCCTTGAGCCCGCATTATTCCATAAAGACCTAGTTTTTGGATGGTAATGATATAAACAAAAATACCCACAATCAAGCCTGTGATGACAATCATAGCAAGAATCATCCCTGAAAATACATTAACCTGTGGTGTGTACCCAGGGATTTTCGAAATCATTTTTGGAATGGAAATCTGTTTCAGTCCGTCTCCAGCCACTTCTATATCATTTTTCAATACCAAGGCAGAGATGGATCGATTGGCTTTCAAGGTCCCTTGTAAGGTCCAATAAGTTGTCAGACTCGTAAAGACAACAGGCTCGGTGAAAAACTTATTTCCTTGAGTCAAGCCTACGATCTTGTAACTTGAATCGCTTCCATTGAGCTGAATGGCATCGCCTAGCTTCATCCCATAGTTCTCAAAAGACTGATCCACGACAACCTCATCATCTCCTTCAGGATAACGACCCTCCGTCAAACTAGGTGAGATAAAAGCGTCCCAGTCTTGAGCAAAAATGGAAACATTGACCTTTTCACTACCATCGACTAGATTGGTCACAGCGAACATATAGCCCAATGGAGCAGCCTCTTCAGAACTCTTATCCTTGTAGTCCTTTTCAGGAATAAAAGATGCTGTCAAATTATCATTTGCGTAGTCGGATAAAACAACACCCGTTGCTTGCCAATTATCAATAGCTGCTCGGTTGTTTCGCACAAGACCAAGAGCTAGACTGGTCATAAAAAAGACCATAAAAGCGATAAGAAAAATGGTAGTTAGAATCAAACTATATCGAAGTTTGTTTCGTACTATTTCTTTGATAGCAAGATACATGCTTATCTCCTTTTACTTTCCCCAGAGGTAGCAAAAAACCACCCAGTCCAATAGACAGAATCGCTGTCTTATCATCCATTCAAAACAACTCCTACCAATACTCTACAAAAGTATCCAGGTAGCAACTCAACAAATCATCTTAGGAAAAAGCCTCAGCTTGCTATCAATTTATATAAGTTATCCTTTCCTTTCTCAGTATATTTATAATAGAGAAGGTTAGGTCATCTGTTTTAAGTGTAACATCCATGCTATCACTTTCCCTAGTAGGTGTCAAGAAGAGTGACTTAGAAGTTGATAAGAGACTTTAGTAGTTTTGTAACAATTCTGTAATAATTCTCTGCATAAAAAATGATAAAATAGTTATGTACTGTTAAGGAGAGAATCATGTCCGCAAGAAAACTAGAAGCTTATGAGTTTGAACAAGCTCCCGAATCAAATCAAACTCCACTTTATCAAGATTATACACCAGAAGCCCCAGTCGGCCCTAACCTAAAAGAGATTTTATTTTTTGTAAATATCGCTTGTTTTTGTATTTTTATGGTGCTTTTTAGCTTTATCTTTTTAGCCTTAAAATTTAATACAGCTTTATCATTTATCGCTGCTATGGCAACAAGCTTCGCACTTTTACAACTTCAAAGAAAGATAATGAAACGAAAACTTTCAAAATAAAGGTTGGTACTACTACCAACCTCTTTTCTAGTTATCTAAAAAGACAGTTCTATAACTGTCTTTTTTATTTATTCTTTCGTTTTGAAGGAGATTGGATGGCAATCTTAACTTCAAAAATTGTTCCTCTAGGTTTGTTATCTTTTACGGTAATCGTTCCTCGTAAGGCATCTACGATTTGCTTGGCCAAAGATAGTCCCAGGCCGAAACCACCTTTCTGACGGGTTCTTGCCTTGTCTACACGATAAAAACGGTCAAAGATTTTCTTCTTATCGGCAGCTGAGATTCCAATTCCATTATCCGTCACTGTAAGATAGAGGTGGCGATCTGTAGCATGAACTACAAACTCAATTTCCCCATCTTCTTCAGTATACTTGATGGCATTATCAAACAAGATAGTCATGAGTTGTTTTAAGAGCAACTGATCGGTCATGAATGGACGGTAAATTCGATTTTCATAGTTGAAAACACGATCATTTTCATAAGCAATCAACTCATAGTTGGCAAAGGTTGTTTTAAAGAATTGTGGAGAAACTTCTGCTATTTCTGGTTTGATTCCATCATCTCGACGTGCAAGGTTGAGAAGATTGGTCGTAAGGAAACGCATGTTGCGAACCTCTTCAAGACTGGAAGCAATACTTTCGCTTGATTCCATGATTGTTGCCTCTGGTTTTCGAAAAAGATTCTCTAAACGATTTTGTAAAACGGCCAGAGGCGTTCTCAGTTCGTGACTCGCATTTTCAACAAAGGACTTCTGCTTTTGCATGCTTTCCAGCAAGGGTTTGACACTGACACGTGCCAGGTAAACACTGGCAATTAAAGACAGGAGCCAGAAACTAGCCATCACTACAACAATTAAATGCTCGTGATTTTGGCTGATTTGCTCAAGCTGGCTGGTATTGATTAGAACCGCCGCATATTTGACATTACTTGATACGGTGGAAGAGTTGGTTTCCATCAAGACCATTCGATAGGTTTCTTCCTGACCGTAGCTATTGACAACTTGGATTTGCCGAATATGATTCAACTCTTTCTTGTCCAGCTTGATCTTATCCAAGCCTAAAAAGCGATTACCCAGTAAGAGTTGGTTAAAATCCTTGTCAAAAAGCAAAACTTCCGTATTGGAGCTAACATTGGGCTTGATTTCAGCCTTGCTGGCATCCGCTGTTGCTGTTTGAATATCCTTGACTTCCTCAGTTGCCCGATTAAGGGCTAACTGGATGACAGCTTGTGGACTACTACTAAGGGCTTGGAGTTTTTCATCTACAGAAGTGTAGAGACTGGAGTGCATGACCTGAAGGATAATCAAGGTCATAGCAGAGAAAATCAAGGTGAACACTCCGAAGTTTCGAATGAAATAGCTGAAATCATCCGCATACCATGTTTTTTTTAGTTTATTGAACATCTTTTAAAATATACCCGACACTACGCAAGGTTTGAAGATTTTCAGCAAAGGCTGTCCCCTTCAATTTCTTACGAACTTTTGAGACATAGACTTCTACAACGGAAATCGTCGTATCGCTATCAAATCCCCATAGACGGTCAAAAATCTGTGTCTTGGGAAGAATGACATTTTGATTTTGAAGGAAGTAAACCAATAACTCAAACTCTTTTCCGAGCAGTTCCACAGGAGTATCTTCCACTTTCACTTCATTCGTTGAAAGGTTGACGACAACATCCCCATAGGTCAAGGTATTTTCGTTAAACTTACCTGAACGTTTGAGAAGTGCTTGGATCCGCATTTTGAGTTCTTCTAGGTAGAAAGGTTTGGTGAGGTAGTCATCCGCTCCCAACTCAAAACCATGTCCCTTGTCATCCAAACTTTCCTTAGCAGTCATGATAAGGACTGGTGTCGTAATTCCTTTTTCTCGCAACTCTTTCAAGACTTGGAAGCCATTTTTTTCAGGCAACATCAGGTCAAGCAAAATCAAGTCATAGACGCCACTTTCAGCTTCGTAGAGACCTTCTTCTCCATCAAAAACCTGCATGACATCTGCAAAATCATCCAAAAAGTCAAATACTGAGTTTGACAGACCCAGGTCATCTTCTACTAATAAGATTTTTATCATCAGAAACTCCTCCTTGTTATGATTATTATACCAAAATTGCCTTAAAAAAAACTCAACTCTCTCTTCTTTTCAGATAGAAAGTTGAGTTTTTGTTTACATTTTGAACGAATTAAGCCTTGCCATATTGAGCTACAACAGTTTCTACTGCTGCTTTCTCACGCTTAATCAAGTCAACACGCGCTGCGATATCTTTGATACCCATACGAATGTTACGGCTAAGAGCAAGGTCAGAGAGTTGTGGCTCAAAGAATTCCTTGTACTCTGCCAAGCGTTGCTCAGTTTTAAAGATGTGTGATGGGAAGATGACAAAGCTGTCAAAGCTCATGTCGCCACCAAGAGCTGCCTTGATCCAATCCCAGTTTTCACGCGCCCAAACCCAAATAGTTTCTTGGGTAGCTTGGTGTCCTAGGAATTGGAGGTACCATGAAGAAAGGTCTTGTGGTTTCACCACAAATTTGTCCTTCCATGAACTAATCAAGGTTTGGATATTGTCAGCATCTGTACTGTAGGCTAGAGCAGCTGCCAACTGGCGTTTGAAAACAGCATCTGTGGCATGAGTGTAGAGGTCCAGATAAGTTGCGACCAAGTCCTTTGTCTCATGGTGTTTCATCTCATTGATGAGAACTTGTGCACGGATGGCTGCTGGAAGTCCTGCAAGATTTTCCTTGTGAGTTGCAAAGATTTGGCTAGCGACTTGACTAGCTTCTGCATCATTTGAGCGAATCATCATAGAAACAGCCAACTGACGAACCAATTCGTCTTCATCCGATTCACCATCTTTGGCTTCAAAACCAAGACGGGCATAGTTATGACGAGCCAATTTAGCAACCAGACGGTTAAAGGCTTTCTCAGTTTCTGTTCCTTCATCAATAAAGCGTTCAAGGGCAGAAATCACTTGAGAAACAGCTGAAACCACAAGGTAAGACTCTTCCTTAGCAAGTTTATCAAGGACTGGGAGCAAGTCTGCATAAGAAATATGACCTGCCTCAGCCAACAAACGACGTTCTTGAACAATTTGCAGTTTGCTTGTGTTATCAAGTGTCTCTAGCTCAGCAAGAACAGCTTCTAACAAGTCTCCTTGATAGTCGGTAATATAGTGGGCAGTATTTTCAGTGTTGAGACGAAGAGCTCCTTCATTTTCAGCAAGAAGAGCGGCGTAGCCAGAGATTTCGATACTTTCAGTTTCGAGTGTATCTGGCAAGCCTTTCCAGTTGCTATTCAGTGGTACAACCCAGAGACGGTTCTTGTCTTCGTGCTCACCGATGAAGAATTGTTTTTGTGAAATCTTTAAGACATCATTTTCAACTTTGACAGTGAGAACTGGATAACCAGGTTGTTCCAACCAAGAATCCATGAAGGCTGCGACATCACGCCCTGATGCTTGTCCAAGGGCATTCCATAGGTCACGACCAATGGTATTTCCATATTGGTGCTTTTCAAAGTAAGCATGCAAACCTTTAGCAAAATCAGCATCACCTAGCCAACGACGAAGCATGTGCATGAGACGGCTTCCTTTGGCATAGACGATAGCTCCGTCAAAGAGGGTATTGATTTCGTCTGGGTGTTTAACTTCGACGTGGACAGACTGAACGCCATCAGTCGCATCACGTTTAAGTGCTCCCGGCACACCACCTGTTTGGAAGTCTTCAAAGATATTCCAACTTGGCTCGATGGCGTCGACACAGACGTATTCCATCATGTTGGCGAAGCTTTCATTAAGCCAGAGGTCATCCCACCATTTCATAGTAACGAGGTTACCAAACCATTGGTGAGCCAACTCATGTGCTACAACTAGGGCAACTTGTTGACGGCTAGCAAAGGTTGAGTTCTCATCCACAACCAAGTAAACTTCACGGTAGGTTACCAGACCCCAGTTTTCCATTGCACCCGCTGAGAAGTCAGGGAGGGCGATATGCAGAGATTGAGGGATTGGGTACTTAACTCCGTAGTAATCTTCGTAAAACTCGATTGAGCGAACGGCGATGTCCAGTGAGAAATCAAGGTTAGATAGTGGGTGAGCTTTTGTTGAGTAGACACCTACAAGGGTACCGTTTTTAGTTTTAGCGGTCACCCCTTGCAAATCACCTGCTACAAAAGCCAACAAGTAAGAAGACATGCGAGGTGTTGTCTCGAACTTCCAGATACCTGTTTCCTTGCGGTTTTCCACATCAATCTCAGGCATGTTTGACAAGGCAACTTCACCTTCTGCCTGATCAAAACGTAGAGCGAGATCAAAGGTTGCTTTGGCTTCTGGCTCATCCACACATGGGAAGGCTTCACGCGCAAAGTGGCTCTCGAACTGAGTAGACAAGACTTCCTTCTTGACACCATCCACTGTGTAGTAAGAAGGGTAAATCCCTGTCATGTTGTCTGTTATTTTTCCTGAAAAAGCAATGACTAATTCAACTTGACCAGCCTCAGCCAATTCGATATGCAGGGCTTCATTTTCATAATCAACTGTAAATGGACGAGCTTGACCCGCAACTTCTACAGAAGCGATTTCCAAGTCCTTTTGGTGAAGGGAAATACGGTCACTCTTGGCTTGACCAGTGATGGTCACCTTCCCAGAAAAGGTCTTGGTCTCACGACTCAAGTCTAAGAATAAATCATAATGTTCAGGAACAAATTGCGTAATAAAATGTTCAACTGCTTGCATAGTTTTCTCCTATTCTAAGTTTAAGAGTTTTACTCTTCTTCAAACAAACTTATTATATCATGTTTTGCTTAAGAAAAAAGGATTGGACGGTGATTTCCAAAACTTTCTTTCTTCTAGCAGTCTACAGTGGGTAGACTTTACGAAATTCTTCTAAAACAACCTTGCTGTCAGACGTAAAAGTTAGTCCTGCCTCTCTCAGCCACTCGGCGAAACAGTCCTCATGAACCTGACGCCAATAGGCTAGGGATTTGTCACCTTCCGCTTCCTTAAAGGCATGTTCAGCAGAAACTTGATTAAAGGATTCGACAGAAACCTTTGTAATTTCGACAATGCAGACAGCCCGATCTTGGCCATCTAAAATGATATCAAAAGTTCCTTCTCGCGGAAGGGGTTCGTTATCAACTGCATAAAGATCATAGGCTGATGCAGTTGCCGTCTTTTCACCTTTTAAAACCAAATCTGCCAAGAGATCGGCTTCCACTCCAAAAGCCCAAGCATCAATCTCATCTCCGATCGAGGGATTGATTTTCTTGTATGCATTCCACATTTCTTGCGGTGTCATGGGTTGCTCCTTTGTAATTTTTTACTTACTTCTTTTACACGTTTGAGGTGGTCTGGATGATCAATCTCTAAACCAAAAATCTCTGGAATAGAACTGTAGTGGATAATACACTTGATACCCATCTGATTCATTTTTTCTATGAAAGAAAGATTCAGATAGCCTGCTACAGCAAAGTCAATCTTTTTCATCCTTGCTTTATCCAGCATCTGTCTTAGCATATCTAACATTATTGGACTTTCCATATCATGCCATTGACTGTTTCTCACAGTCGCAAAAACAAAAGAAGTCAAATCATTCATTCCAACTATAATCTTTGAAATACCCGTTTCCAGTATCCTGTCCAAGTCAAAATAAGCTGAAGGTAATTCAATCATTGTGCCGACTTTCCCAGTAAAACCATGCTGACGTAATACCCTTATAGCTTGCTTTAACTGCTTAGCATCATTGACAAAAGGAAAGATAACAGACAGATTGGGATTGGTTTGATAAACTTCTGTAACGACATGTGCTTCAGCCTGAAATTCATCAGGACACGCCAGCAAGCGCCTAGTTCCTCTATAACCAAACAAGGGATGATTTTCATCAAAATGCTCTTTAGTCCCCTCTAAACAATTAGCTTCTGTATTTGTTAACTCTGAAAAACGATACCAAACCTCTTCATCTGAGTACAAGGAGCAAATGGTGTCTAGATAATCTTTTACAAATTGCTGACAACATGCTAATAGAATGTTTTGATTGAGCTCTCTCAGTAAGTATTCCCCACGAATCATGCCAACATGATGAAATAGTTGTGGGTAAACTTTTTCAGCAATTTGTTCTCCACTAAGGGCAAGTTGGTTTCTCATCATTCACCTTCCAATTCATATACAAGGTCTTGTCCAGTTCTGGAAATCCTAATAATTCAGACTTAACCTTCAAGACTAATGGCGATGCATTTTCTTCTTTGATCTCTTGAATATCCATCCAAACATATCCGAGTGAATCATTCGCACCATCAGACACAGCTTCCGAAATCGTAACTTGAGCTTCCTTCTTGTTTATCTCAATATCATAAAATGCCATGATATGGTGAACAGTAAAATTTGTTAACTCTTCCCTGACGAAAACATCGTAGATTCGAGGATTGGAGTAACTTCTAACAGTAAATCCTGTCTCTTCCATAACTTCTCTAATCAGCGTTTCCGTCAGTCCTTCTCCAAATTGCTGACTACCACCAGGTAGATCATAACGATGTTGATAAGGGCCTCTCGTTTTTTCAATGCAGAGTAACTTCCCGTTTTCAAAGCAAACAGCATAGACTCCAAAGTGTTTTTTGATTTCCATCAGATCCTCCTACTTCAAAGACCAGCCACCATCAATCGTCAAGATTTGCCCCTGCATGGCGCTTGCTTTTCCGCTTGCTAGAAAAAGTGTAAGATCTGCCACTTCCTTTGGCTCAATCCAGCGCTTGATTGGCGTTTCACTAGCCACCCAGTCAGCTAAGCCACCGGGTTCAAAGTCGGCAGCAGTCATGCTCGTCTTGACAGCACCTGGAGCAATCCCAAAGACCTGAATTCCAGCTTCCGCATAGTCTAGAGCCAACTGCTTGGTAAATCCAGCCAAGGCATGCTTAGACGATGTATAAGCGTGTCCACCTCCACCCGCTAGACTAGAAGCAATCGAACACATATTGATAATGGTCCCTTTTTTATTCTCTAGCATTTGCGTCAAATAATAGCGAGTCAACTCAACAGGAGTCACGTAGTTGATTTCAAAAATCTCTTGAATTTCCTGGGTTGATTGTTCCAAAAGCGGTTTGTAATCATCCAAGACTCCTGCAGTATTGCACAAAATATCCACCTGAGGGCACCAGTCAAAAACAGGTTTCAAGTCTAAGGTCAAATCTCTCTGTAAAAAGTGAAAATCACCCTCCAAGAGTGGATTTTCATCTTGGTCAACTCCATAAACTTGATAGCCATTCTCTAAAAAGAGTCGAGCTTGAGCCAGTCCAATACCTGAACTCACTCCCGTAATCAATACACGTCTAGTCATGCACTTCTACCCAATCCGTCGCCAAAACATCACAAGGTGTCGGACTCCACATGGAAAAACCTTCCCCTTCTCCTGACACGTTGATGAGGAAATAAGGCGTCACTTCAAGTGCAACCCCGTTTTGCTCGATAGTGTCAAAGAGTTGCACATAGTTTTCAGCCCCTCCCCAACCAATTCGTACATATTTTTTCTTGGCCTTTAATCCAGGCAGGATTTCTTCAAAAGTCATGATGTTCTCCTTTAATTCTAAATTCTTAGTTTAATTATAACAAAAAACCGTTTTCCAACGGCTTTTTGACTGTATCTTACTTCAATAAAACAAATAGCTATCCAATTATTTAATTATTCAGTTCAATTAGTTTATTGTAGATTTTCTCGGTCAGTTCTTTCTGTTGCGTTCCTGTTAAATGGTGAGAAGTGCGAATTAATACAGTTCCATAAACATAGTGTGATCCTGGATTTAAAGCAGTTCCATCAAAAGCACTGATATAAGTATTGCGTTTTTCTGCATCTTCTTTTGTCTTATAAACCTCTATATTTCCTCCAACATCATTGCCTTTCTGAACAATATCTGAGCCTTCTACAGATTCAGTCACTTGATTGTCAACAAAATATACAGACGCTGTATACCCACCTTGTTTATTCAATTTTTTATTAGGGTCATTATCCTCCGTAACAGATTGTACTCCAGTAATTGATTCAATTTCTTTAAGCCTTTCTTCAATAAAAGAATTTGAAGGATTTGTAATTTGTTTTAATTGAAGAATGCTATTTTGATAATGAGTCTGTTTGTCAGATAAATTCTTTTTTGTTTCACTATAATCTAATGGTTGACTTAATTCTTCAATTTGCTTTTCAATTTGCTCAGTTTGTTTTTCAATATCTGGTATTTTACGAAGTGAATCTTTGCTATCCTTTATAGTTGATTTCAATTCTTCCAATGTCTTAGAATCAAGAGGTTCTTCATCATTATCAATAATCTTTTCAGCCTCAGCTATTTGATCTTCAACTTCTTTATTTTTTTCATTTAAATCTTTTACTACATCTTCAAACTTAGTTACAGCAGCTTGATGAGGCGCATAGGATAAGAAATAGTATCCTGTTGCTAATCCTAAAGCGATAAAAATGATAAGCCCGACAATCATTGATTTCTTCATTTTAAACTCCTTGAATTATAAATAATTTCTTTTATATTTTAATATATTGTCTGATAAATTTCAAGTTTGTAAAGCTATTCAATCAACTCATTGTCTATTAAAAAAACGATAACCACTTTGCAGTAGTTACCGTTGATTTTTTTGATTAGTCTTTCCAACCAAGTCTACTATTGATGGTCATCATGATGCTGGCTATTTTCTCACCCCAGTATGGATCTGAAGCATAGCGAACATTCATTCCGGTTGCTTTATTTCCAAGGTGGTCTCTGCCATAGTCAATGTAATTCTCACGAATCCACTTGGCCGCTCCGAGGATTCCTTTGTCCACATTATCAAAGCTTTTGGCTGAGAGATATGGGCTAGTATCATAAGCAGCAATACCAAAGAAGTTGTTCTTATCTCTGGCAATTTGACTGCGTCCCCACGCACTTTCAAGAGCGCTATGCGCCATCAAGTAAAGGGCATTGACACCGTAGCGTTCCTCAGCTTCTTTGAAAGTTGCTCCTTTACCCGCAAGAGGACTATCCTGCAAGTTCATCATCGAATACAGTTTATCCAACTCAGCTGCACTATAATTACTTGGCTCTCTCAAGTTTTTATAGAGGAAAGGATTTTTAATGGTAAAGCCATCAAAATGCTCTCCATCAGTTGAGTAGTACTTCTTACCAATAACCATAGCAGATGTGTGTGGAGCTACTTTGATACTCGTATAAGGAGAGAGTTCATGGTAGAGGAATTTCCCATCACTAGTATAATGTGGGATAAACTCGCTTCCTTCATCCACTGCTGTCAAATCACTTTGATTCATATAGCCAGACAAGCCAGAAATCGAAACTGCAAGTCTGCCTCCTTTACGGGTCGAGCTGTCCAGTGAAACGATGCTTCCTTGGTTAATGTAACTCAAAATTTCTCCAGATGCACTATAGACATAAGCTGTGATAGGTTTTACCTTATAATACTTGGTTTTATCCGCAACATGCCATTTACCTGAGGCATCCAAGGTATGACCATCTACAGTTTCATTTTGTGCCATATAGCCACCTGATTTGAGATAGTACCAAGCTTGGTTAACTGAATCATAAATCAGCTCTTTTTCTGCCATCTTCCCATTCGACTTGAGGTAGAACCAATTATTCTTGTACCAAACCCACTCACTTGTGGCCATGTAGCCGCCTGATTTTAGATAATAGTAGCCATTATCCCAGAGCCATTCTTTATTGGCGTAATTTCCATCAGCCTTAATATAGAACCAAGAGTTATATTTCTTATCAAAGAGCCAGCCCTTTCCTGCTTTTGCTCCGCTGGTCGTCACATAACTGCGGTCAATCCAAGTTTCTGTAGAAAGGTAGCCGCCTGATTTGAAATGGTAATCCTTGCCTTTAATGGTTTTCCAACCTTTTTCAGCATAGGTTCCGTCCTCTTTCAGGTAGAACCAAGACTGGTAATTTTTATCAAAGAACCACTCTGATTTTAGTTTGGCACCACTCTTAGCAACATAGAAGCGGTCAATCCAACTTTCTGTAGAAAGATAGCCACCTGATTTGAAATGGTAATCTTTTCCATCAATTGTTTGCCAGCCTTTTTCTACATAGTCGCCTTCGGCATTGAGATAGAACCATGATTCGTAATTTTTATCAAAAATCCAGCTTGTTTTCGCCTTATGGCCACTTGAAGTTACATAAGATTTTCCAAGCCAGGTATTTGTAGCCAGATAACCACCCTGTTTGAAGTAATAATCTTTCCCTTTAACTGTTTGCCAACCGTTTTCTGCGTAGTTGCCATCCGCTTTCAGGTAGAACCAACTGCTATAATTAGCATCATAGATCCAGGACTGTTTGACCTTATTTCCTTTATCAGATAGGTAGTGAGAACCAAGCCAGGTATTTTTTAAAATTTTCCCTTGAGAATTGACATAGTACTGGTCTTTACCTTGAGTGATCCACTCATCTTTGGCCATCTTGCCATCTTCTTTAAAGTAATATTTTTCCTGTCCTTGACTAATCCACTCGTTTTTAGCTCTCTGACCATCAGCCTTGAGGTAAAGCCAGCTCTGTCCTTCTTGGTCAAAAAGCCACTGGTCCTTAACCTTGGCACCATTAGCATTAACATAATATTGGTTGACCCAAGTATTTGTAGCCAAGATTCCATTAGCATCAAAGTAGTAGTCCTTACCAGCAATAGTCAACCAACCGTTTTCCACACGTTGACCATCTTCTTTAAGATAAAACCAGTTCTGATGCGTTTGGTCAAAAAGCCATTGCTTGGTTGCTGGTTTCCCATCTGCTTTGAGGTAGGTCTTTCCTTGCCAAGTTCCCTCTTCTGCTTTTGCTGTCTCCACTACAGTAAAAAAACACCCCAATAAGCTAGCACTTACTAGGGCCACTTTCCATCGTTTCATTTAAATGCTCCAATAACGTTTTCTAATCCCTATTGTAACATAGTTAATAGACGGAAATATTACAAATTGATGAAGATTCTATTTCTTGTTGACGATAAGGAAGACCTAGCTTATCTCAGACTGGCTTTGACTTCCTGACGGAGTTCTTCTAAACTGCTAATGCCATATTTGTCCATGACTTTTGGCAGATTTTCGATGATATCAGGACAGGCATAAGGATTGGTAAAGTTGGCTGTTCCAACTCCGATGGCAGAGGCACCAGCCAGATACATTTCTAGCGCAGCTTCAGCAGAATCCACTCCCCCCATTCCAATGATGGGAAGGTCTGTTGTTTGAGCTACTTGTCGGATGAGTTTGAGGGCTACTGGGAAAACTGCTGGGCCTGACATCCCACCCGTTCCATTGGCTAAGATTGGTTTTCTAGTTTTGAGGTCAAAGCGCATACCGACAAGAGTATTGATCATGGTTAACCCACTTGCTCCTGCATCTTCTGCGGCTTTAGCAATAGTGACAACATCCGTTACACTAGGAGTTAACTTAACATAAACTGGCACATCAGAGGCTTCCACAGCTGCTTTTACTACTTCATAAGCTAGATCCGGATCTTGCCCAATCAAAAGTCCGTGATTGCCGTGATCCACATTAGGACAAGAGATATTGAGCTCGATAGCTTTTACATTTGCAGCCTTAGAAATTCCTCGAGAAACGGCAGCGTACTCTTGTTTTGAAAAGCCTGCTACATTGGCGATGATGGGAAGCGTAGGATACTCTCTTTCCAGCCAAGGCAACTTTTCAGCTAAAACAGCTTCTAAACCTGGATTTTGCAAGCCGATTGCATTGAGCATACCAGCAGGCGTCTCTGCTACTCTAGGAGTTGGATTGCCAAAACGGGGTTCAAGTGTTGTCGCCTTGATCATAATAGAGCCTAAAAGGTCTAAATCATAGTACTTGGCATACTCTTGGCCAAAACCAAAACAGCCTGATGCTGGTATGATGGGGTTTTTCAAGTCCAAGCCCGGTAGAGAAACTTGTAAACGTTTGTTAGTCATGACTTTCTCCTTATAATACAACTGTTCCTGTACGGAAAACAGGGCCATCTTCACAGACGCGTTGACTGACAGTCTCACTATCTGGCACTTTTAGAACGCAGGCATAGCAGGCCCCCATCCCGCAAGCCATACGAGATTCTAGAGATAGATAGGCTCTTGGGTGGTCATAAAACCTTTGATTGATGTACTTCATCATTCCTGGAGCTCCACATGAGTAAACAGCATCAAATTGACTGTCTAAGTCATTAATGACGACTGACACATTTCCCTTGATACCATAAGAACCATCATCTGTCGTAACAAAGACCTGACCATATTGGGCCAATTCCTTTTCGAGTATGACAGCATCCTTATTAGCAAAACCAAGAACTGTTACTAGTTTCACCCCCCGCGCATGCAATTCCTTGGCTACTTCGAGCAAAGGTGGAACACCAATCCCCCCACCAACGAGGAGAACTTGACTCTGATTGTCTAAATCAGACAAGTCAAAACCATTCCCCTGAGGTCCCATTACATCAAGAGTATCTCCCTGACTTAATGTTGAAAAAATAGCTGTCCCAGCACCTTCAATCCGATAAATGAGGCGACACTGCTTGTTTGCCTTGTCAATAGATGAGATTGAAATAGGGCGACGTAAGAGATGGGCATCGTCAGGCACGCGCAGATGGAGAAATTGGCCTGCTCGCATGGCTTCAACCATTTCCCCTTCTAGGACTAATTCAAAGATTGCTGGCGCAATTTCCTCCTGTGTAACCACTTTCATGCTTTCCAAACGAATAGCACCCATACGCTTCTTACATGTGGGATTCATGACTTTTCCTCCTTAAATTTTAAGGGGACCAGATAAAGAAAAGACCTTGCTATTGCAAGGTCTCAGTCGAGATAAGACAGAATTCATGCGCACACCTAAAAAGTCTCCACAGAGAGTTCCCTATCACTTTTATCTGACACCTTGTGAGTCTCTCTGGACTCCCCTTAAAGGTTAAATTTGTATTAGTATACTCTTTCAAAGTAAAAAAGTCAAGTAGAAAACGAACATTCTACTTGACTGTACTGGATTATTTTTCACGAATCACTTCGACCTTGTAACCATCAGGATCCTTGACAAAGTAATAGTTTGGTGGGTTTCCAGGTAGGCCTTTTGGCTCTGTAACCTCATAGCCTTTGTTGCTATGTTCTTGATGAAGTGCCTCAAGGTCAGGTGTACTGAGGGCAATATGGGCAAAGCCGTCTCCTACCACATAAGGGCCGTGGTCATAGTTATAGGTCAATTCCAACTCGTAGTCATCACCGTCCAGTCCTAGATAGACAATGGTGAAAGCATGATCTGGGAAATCCTTGCGACGCAATTCTTTAAAACCAAAAGCATCTTGATAGAATGCGATTGATTTTTCAAGATTTTCTACTCGCAAGCAAGTGTGTAGCATTTTTGAAGCCATTTTCATTACCTCTTTCATTTGAATAGTTCCATTATACCTTTATTCAGAAAAATTTACTAGAAACTTGAACTAGAGTCCTCTTTTCTGCTCTTTCATTCTATGCAGAATTTTTCCGATTTTCCTTGCGTATATTGTCAATAAGGAAAAGCAGGATAAGGAAAAAGAGTCCCTCGAGGAAGTAGAAAGCAAATTCGCTATTCAAAATTAACAGGTCTTTTTCAAAATAAACTTTGCTAAAATCAGGGATAAGTGCGAATAGGATTCGGAACAGTCTTCTTAGGAAAATAAAGATCTGCAATCCATAAATCATAAAGACCTTCTTTACACCAATCATGAAGCCTTGTTCCTTTGTAAAATAAGACAAGGCAATTCCATTTAACAAGAGAACAACTGTTATGGTCAGAGTTTCATTTCTTAGGATATTTGGATTAAAGATGTTTAAGCGGCTATGAACGAAAGGCAATAATTGAAAGAGTAGGATACCCAAGATTGCTGGAAGGAGAATTTTTTTCAATGATGGTGGAAACCCGGGACTAAATCTTGTAAATGACAAGCAAATCACAAGGATTGCAAAAATATGGAAGTACATCATTGCAACTCCGGAAATGATCTGGTTTCGATTTACCAAAGCGGATAAGAAGCCAGCAGAAAGAAAGATACCGACAGAAATCAGCTTATCCAAAGAATAATCCCACTTCAGCCCTTGACTCACCTGGAAACCATCGATGAGACAGAAAAATGTAATGAAAATAAGGGCCCCAATAAGACCAAACGGTAAGAATGGAGTGACGAGGAGCAATAACAAGATGAATAGGAACCATGGATGGGGACTGTGGTAGAATTTTCGTTTTGAACCCCTAGCTGTCACTCCTTCCTCAATTGGTGTTTGCCTTAGTTTTAGCATATAGACGTAAAAGAGAGACAACATACCAGCATAGACCCAAGAATTATAACCAGGTTCCTCTAGAACACTGAGTATCAGACTCACAATCGTAAAGAGGCTAAAGAGTATCTGTAGAAACTTATTTTTGAAGACCTGTCTTTTTTTCCAATTTAAATAAGATAACTTGGCCTTTGGATGACAAAGTTCATAGGCATAGGCTGTCATCTCTTCTAGTTTCTGGTCTGTCTCCTCCGTCATCATTTGGCTAGCCATTTTAGAAGTCGGAAAAGGAGTTAAAACATATCTCAGGAGCTCGCCATCTGTAAATCGATGGTACTCCTTATAGATCTGTTGAAGCAAAACAGTTAGAATGCGTGGTCTTCCTTTAAAGTAGCTTTTCCACTTCTCCCAATCATTGATATCTTCATCACTCTTGGTGAGCTTGTCAATATAGAGATAACCTTCATTGTACCAGTAGTCAAAATTTTCTTTTTTATCTAGTGCGTACTCCTCTACCACTGAAGGATAAGACTGGACACTCTTCCAGAAATGAAGCTTTTTCAGATATGGATTTGCTGCCTCATCACTGTAACGCTCTACAAATTGGAGAACGAGGGCTAACACTTTTCCATTGGTTAAAGGATAGACGTCCACTTTTTCTAACAGATAAAGTAGGAACGTGTGATCTTTAATTGTTTCAAAAAGATATTGCCAATCACGTAAAAGCTTGTATTCGTCTTGATAGCGAGCATAGAGCAGCTCATAAAAGGCTGCCTCAACTTCATCTGGATTATCTAGAGCGTAGTGACTAAAGTCAACGTTTTCTCCAAATTCTTCTTTTAATTGCTCTAAGTAATCAGCCAAGTCATCCAAGAGTGGATAATCCTCTTCATACATGACTTGTCGGTTTTTTTCAAGGATATAGGTTAAAACAGGCACACTCTTGATTATTTGACGATTCTGATTTACTTGATCCAAGACCATAAAGGCCAAAAAGGGGTGCTTGAAAAACTCGATCCAAGAGCTTAATTGATTTGCTTTGTTAGAATCTTGAAGAATTTCTTGGCAAAGTTGATAGGAATAAGAGAATTGCTCAGTAGCTTCTTGTGCGCTTTCAAGCGAACTTCCTTCCTCTTCTGCTATATCTCTTTTAACTTGCCAGTACTTGAGTTTATAGTAATATCCCCAGTATCGAAAGTCAGGTACATAGTCTTCCAGCAAGGGAATGAGGATAGAGAATTGCTCCGGTTTGTTAAAAATATAAACATCCATTTCCTCTAAAACGGATTGAACAATGTCCATATCATACTGATACTGATGAAAGAACTGACGCCATAGATGCTCTTGTTCTTCTGGACTGTAATCATCATTTTTAACAATACTTTCAATCGCATTTCGAATTAAATAGGCTGCTTCATTATAACTACTAAAGTCAAGGGTGGACTTTGGCTCATCCTCTTCTGCTTTAAAAGTTTCAAAGTTAAAAGAATCGCTGGTTTTATCAGTTGATTGCTGATAATCACTGAAATCAAGACTAGATCTTTCAGACTCTTCGTTCTCAGTTTTCGTTTCTTCAGTCAAATTTTCAAAGTTGAGACTAGAGTTAGGCTTTCCATTTGCCTCTTCTTCAAGTTCAGCAGCTTCTTGAGAGTCATTCGCTTTTCTTAGACTATTTTCTAGTCTCGCTTTTCTAGACCTCGCATAAGTCAAGGCCTCTTGGTATGCTTCAACAATTTCTTGGTAAATTTCTGGTTGGTCTTCTGGGTGATAGAGGCGGACCAGATCAGCATAACGTCTTCTAATAAGCTTGACGTCAGTTGTTGGCTCTATCCCTAAAGTTTCCCATATATTCATATCGTCTCCTCTTCTACAGTCCTCGCTCTAGGAACTCTAGGTAGTTTGAAAATGATTGATAAAGTTTAGGTAGGTGGTACATAGAAGCTTGCTTTACTTCTTCTTCAAATTGTCTAGTTGATGCCATCAGTTCTTCTCTTCTTCTTCCTAAAAGCATACTGTAAAGACGATTTGCTTTCTCCATCAAGAATCGGTAAACCTCTGTTTCTTGAGCATTGATCTTATAGCGAGACAATTCTGCTTGCTTAACCTTGATTTCCTTTTCTGTAAGGGTAATGCTCTCTTGGAGAATAACATGACTAAAGACTTCCTGTGTGGAATCAATTTTGACTTCTACATCCAAAATTCCATTTAAATCATAGGTAAAACGAACTGTTAAACTTTCTTTTTCGCGAGTATTCACAGGTACGGGAACTTCTAATTCACCTAAGAAGAGGTTTTGTGAAGCCTTCATCATCTCACCTTGATAGACCTTTATCTTGACTTGGCTCTGTCCCAATTCAGCTGTATAATACTGCTCAATGCGTGAAGCAGGTAGGGTGGAATTTCGCTCAATAATCGGAGAAAAGCGGTCGCCAACTATCTCTATCCCCAGTGTAAAAGGACAAATATCAGACAGTAATAAATCTCGTATCTCACCCTTCCGTTCTTTTATTCCTGCTAAAAGGGCACAACCTCTCGCAATCATCCGATCAGGATCATCCGATACCTGAACCATTTGATTGATACAGTAGGATAAAAAGTCCTGAACCAAGCGGAGTTTCGAAGTCCCCCCAACAAGAACAAAGTTATCTGATGATACATAGCTATAGCGTGCATCTATCAAGGCACGATCCAAAACGGCCTTAACACGGGCTAGCAGAGGTTGACAAAGCTCATAAAAGCGTTGGTAGCTCAAGTCTAAAGTGTATTCCTGTTCTTGGTCCAGAACCGTCATCTTCACTTCTTCTTTATCATTGAGTTCTAGTTTTGTCTTTTCAGCCTGTACCAGAATTTTGCTATAAAATTCTCGGGAAATCGTATCCTTGGTTAATTGATTGGAAACTAAAAATTCCTCAGCAATAGCCGCAGTAAAGTCTTCTCCTCCCAAACGATTATCCCCTGCGATCGACACGATTTCGACAATGTTATCAAAAAGCTCTACAACTGAAATATCAAGAGTCCCACCGCCAAAATCGACCACAATAAAAGATTGATCTTCTTGGTTTACCATAGATCTTTTAGCAAGAGCCGCTGCAGAGGGTTCATTGATAATCCGATCAATCTGAACGCCTGCAAATTTCCCTGCTAGTTTGGTCGCATAGCGTTGAGCATCGTTGAAATAGGCTGGTACACTGACAATCACTTCCTCGACCTTTTCTCCAAGATAGGTCTCTGCATCATCTACCAACTTTCGAATGATAAAGGAGCTTAATTCTTCAGCCTTATATGCTCGATTTCCTAGCGTCAACTCATGTTTGGTCCCCATAAAACGCTTAAACTGTGAAACCGTCTTATTTGGGTGTGTCACCAAGCGTTCCTTGGCAATTTTTCCAACTATAATCTCATCATTGTCATCTAAAGCCACAACAGAAGGAGTCAAATACTCACCAAAAGCATTGGGAATCAGCTTAACCTGGCCATCTTGATAAACCCCTACTAAAGAATTAGTCGTTCCTAAATCAATACCTACTATCATCTTCTTCTAACTCCAAATCTTTTTTAGATATTCCTATTATACAAGAAATATCCTATTTTCTTTGAAAAAATCTGTTATTTACTCTTTAAAATAGAAAATCGTTTAAGGAAAATAAAAAAGTTTCACCCTACTCTTGCGGTAAAAACCACGAGAGTAAGAATGAAACAGTTTGTCATTATTTACCAAGTTTTGCTTTAGCTGCATCTGCAAGAGCTGTGAAAGCTGCTGCATCATTAACAGCCAAGTCAGCAAGCATTTTACGGTTAACTTCGATTTCAGCCAATTTCAAACCATGCATCAATTGTGAGTATGAAAGTCCGTTCAAACGAGCTGCCGCATTGATACGAGTGATCCACAATTTACGGAAGTCACGTTTTTTCTGACGACGGTCACGGTATGCATAGTAGTAAGAGTTCATTACTTGTTCTTTTGCAGTACGGAACAAGATGTGTTTAGCTCCATAGTAACCTTTTGCTAATTTAAGAATACGTTTACGACGTTTGCGTGATACAACGCCACCTTTAACACGTGCCATGTTTTATTTCCTCCAAATATTTCCTAGAATTGTTTACTTACTGTTAGGCTATTATTTCAAGCGAGTAAGCATTGCTTTGATACGTTTGAAATCTCCTGAATGCACCATAGATGCTTTACGAAGATGACGACGTTGTTTCTTAGTTTTTCCGTGGAAACGGTGAGAAGTGTAAGCACGGAAACGTTTAAGTCCACCAGAACCTGTACGTTTGAAACGTTTAGCTGATGCGCGGTGTGTTTTTTGTTTTGGCATGATTTTTTCTCCTTTATTTAACTTTCTGACAATTATTTTTTGTCAGTTGCTGGCGCCAACTGCATGAACATTTGGCGTCCATCCATCTTAGCTCGTTGTTCGATGATTGCAATATCTTGTGTTGCTTCAGCAAACTCGGCTAAAACTTTTGCACCAATCTCTTTATGGGTGATCATACGCCCTTTAAAGCGAATAGATACCTTAACTTTATTTCCTTTTTCAAGGAACTTGCGTGCATTGCGAAGTTTTGTGTCAAAGTCACCCTTGTCAATAGTTGGACTCAGACGAACTTCTTTCACAGTAACAACACTTTGTTTTTTACGTTGTTCTTTTTGCTTTTTCTGATACTCAAATTTGAACTTACCGTAGTCCATAATTTTAGCAACAGGTGGTTTTGCTTGGGGTTGAATCAATACTAAGTCAACATTTGCACTATCAGCTAATGCTTGCGCTTCGCTGAGTGGCTTGATGCCTAGCTGTTCTCCCTCAAGACCGATCAAGCGAACTTCACGTACACGAATTTCATCATTGATGAATAAGTCTTGCTTTGCTATGGTTTTCACCTCTTTTTTATTATTAGAGAAAAACAATAGCGGACTCGTAATGATACAAGCCCGCACGTTATGATAGCGTTTCTTAGAAACTTTTCATCCGTAGGGCCAGGCAACTTGATGTCACAAGGCGAGAAGCTCTCACTTCTGCTTTTCTCAACTTTTATATGATACCAAGTTTTCTATTCCTTGTCAAGATAAAAAGTCAATTTTTCGAAAAAGTTTATCTATTTTATCGCACTGTTTCCATTCGCCAACTCTTCCAACCTTTAAAGCGAGTAGCTCCGTTCTGGTCAGTTCGGTAAATTTTACTATTGATGCTTTCTAGTCGTGCCAAGATTTCCTGATGGGGAAGTTTGGCACGATTGCTCTTTCCAACTGAAATGAGAGTAATGTGCGGTTTGAGCTTCTCTAAAAAAGCTTGACTAGATGAAGTCTTTGAACCATGTTGACCTGCCTTCAATATATCCACCTCTAAGGTAGGGTATTGCTTTAAAAGTTCTTTCTCTCCCTTCTCTTTCAAATTTCCTGTGAAGAGAAAGTGCCTATCCAAAAGTTTTCCATAAAGAACCAGGGAACCATCACGATCCTCATCTTCAATCTTCCTTGGAGATAGGACTTCTAAGTAACTGCCAAAAATCGGTAAATTCTCCCCTGCTGTCACACTGCGTACCTTGGTTTGACTTGCTTCTAGTTCTGCTACAAATTCCTTCTGTGTCAAACTTCCTTTTGATACTAAAATCTCACCGACATGGAAAGCCTTGGTCACCTCCAGCAAATCTCCAACATGCTCCTTGTCTGTATTGGTCAAAACCATCTGATCAATCTTATCTACTCCTCGACTTTTAAGATAGGGAATCAAGTTTCGCTGGGCATTGCTGGTTGTCGACTTTTCTTGCCAAGCTTGGATTTTCTTGTCGGTTTCTGCTTTACCACTCACATCTATAAGAATGGTTTTACCAGTTACATCCCGTAGAAAAATGCTTTCTCCCTGCCCTACATCCAGCATGGTGATTTCATTTTCCAGCGGGTGTTTGGTTAAGAAAAAGAGTCCCACGATAAAGAGGCTGAACCCTGCTAGTCTTTTGATATTTTTCCTAAAGTCATAGACCAAGGCCAATGAAACTAAGAGAAGAATCAAAAGCCATGCGTTGGGTTGGCCAAAGACCAAGGGCCTACTTGCCATCTGCGATACCAAACGAATGATGCTCTCCAACCATTCAAAGACAAGGTTAAGCTGAGTGACTGGGTAAACAAAAGACAGAACGAATAAGATAGACAACAGCGGTAAGAAAACCAAGTCAAACAAGAAGGAAAAGACAAAGGTCAAAAGGATTGACCAAGGCTGAAATTCTGAAAAATAGAAGGATAGAATGGGCAATATTCCCAAGGAAATGACCAGACTTTCTCTGGTAACAGCCTTGAGCCCCTCCCCTTCTTTGCTTGTCATAGTCAAGATAAAAACGTAGGCGCAGGACAAGACACCTCCTGCCGTTAGGAAAAAGTTGGGCGTGATGATAAAGAGGACAAGAACCGTTAAGGCAAAATTATCCAAACCCTTAACACCATGTTGGGCCAGTAACTTTTGCAAGAGACTGCGAATGACCGAAGCTGAGAATCCTGTCAGACCTGCATAGATAAGGGAAAAAGGATAGGTCAGCCACTTCAACTTTTCTTGAGTCAAGCCCAATCGTAAGAGGAGTTTCTTAAAACCATCCATAAAGAAGCCAACCTGCATACCTGACAAGGCAAAGAGATGGATAATACCAAGACTGGAATAAAGCTCATTCATCTCTTCAAAGTCGGTATCCAGATGTCCGAAAAGAAGACCTGTCATATAGTTGCGCATAGGATCTGGAAAGTGCGTCTTGATCCAAACTACAGCCTTTCGACGTAAACAGGACAGATTTTCTCCTATATCCCAACTGCTAATCTTTTTCATTGACTGGATACTCTTGATAGTCAAAGTTTGGTAAATCCCCTGAGTTTTCAGATAGGCTTGGTAGTCAAAGCCACCAAAATTTCTCTGGCCTTCTGGTTCCGAAAGTTTTCCTTCTAGTTCTATCTCATAGAGCTCTGTCAAGGCTTGAAATTGCTCTTTCTCCTCCTCGGACTGGAGTTTATAGTAAACTTGGAAGGTGAGGCCTTCAGTCTTGCCCCGAAAAGATAGACTATCTCCATTAACCTTAATAGTATCTGGTAAAATTCTCACCTTCTCTACAGACGCAACTAAGTCTTGACCAGCTTGTGTCTGTTGCCAGTTTTGAAACAGAAACCAAAAGCCAAAGACTCCACAAATAGCTAGAACTTTACCAGCCGATTTCCAAGGAAATTGGAAAAAGAGACAGATGAGCAAAAAAACGAAGCCCAACAAAGCAAGATAAGATGCTGAGAAAATAGCATAGTAAAGCCAAAGCAACAAAAAGCTCAGATAGATTAGGGGAATAGGGAAATTCTTAATCCACTGTGACATAATCTTTTAGCTTTTCTATGGTCTTAGCGCCAATGCCAGATACTTTCTTGAGTTCATCTACCGACTTGAATTTGCCATTTGCCTCACGATGGTCGATAATATCCTGGGCTCGCTTTCCTCCCAAGCCTTTGACCTGTTTTAGTTCTTCCAGACTAGCTTTATTAAGGTTGATCTTCTTTTCTTTACTTGTCGAAGGAGTCGTTCCAGAGGCAGCCTGCTGACTAGCCGCTTCTTCTCCCTTAGTTGGAACATAGACAAGAGCCTCGTCACTGACTTTCTGAGCGAGATTGAGCGATTTGCTATCTGCCTCCTCTGTCAAGCCACCTGCCTTCTGAACGGCATCATGAACCCGACTACCTACTGGCAAATCATAAATCCCTGGTGATTTAACAGCACCTTTGACATCTACTGTGATTAGATCTTGTTCAGGAGATTCTTCCTTTTCTTCCTTCTTGATTTCCTTTTCAGATGATGAATCCTTTGAAACAGCTGCGACTTCAGCCTGCAAATTTGTTTCTTTCACAGATGTTTGTGAAGTTGGCTTTAGTAGGAAAAATCCGCCCAAGGCCAAACCCAAACCAGCACAAATGAAAATGATTTTATACTCTTTGATTTTCTCGATAATTGCTTCCATATTTTCTCCTCTCTTAAGTTATTCGCAAGAGAAAGAAAAAAACAGTCGAAAATTTCTTTTCAACTGCTTATTTATTTGCAAAATAGTCTTCCTTGGTCAAGACATAATGAACTCTTGTGATCATTCGACCTGGTTCTTTATTATCCATTCTAGCATAAGGTTCTTCGTGGGAAAAGCGCATATCTGATTTCTCCATGACCTTGCCTGATGCAGGATTGTCTTTATCGTGAAGAGCAGTCAACTTGTTCATTCCAATCTGCTCAAAAGCCAGTTCAATCACGGCACGATTGGCTTCTGTCGTCAATCCTTGATTCCAATATTTTTTATTGATAATGTAGCCAATGGCTGCCTTCTTAAGAACAGTATCGATCTTGTGCAAGTCAATGGTACCAATAAACTGACCATTGCTTTTTAGTTCGATTCCCCACCGTCCCAAGGGACTAGCCAAGTAAAACTGAGCTATGTTGTTCTTGGTTTCTTCTAAGCTTTGATTTGTTGGAAAAGTGTAGCGTGTATTTTCTCTGTCTGAGGCATACTCAAACATAGCTTCCGCATCGTCCAAGGTTACAGGTCGGAGCAATAAACGCTCCGTTTCTATAGATGGATACTGGGCAAATTTCACAAATATTGATTCCATGCTTTTTCCTCCATTGGAGCTTGATTCTCACTAGTCTAGCATAAATAAATTTGGATGACAAGTTTTTCTTGATTTTTGAAGCGGTTTCATATACAATAAAACCATCACATTTTTGATTTATGAACTGAAATGTGACAACTAAAACAATCCCGTCAATTGAAAGGTAGGTTATCTCTATGTTAATCGGAATCCCAAAAGAAATTAAAAATAATGAAAACCGTGTTGCCCTCACTCCTGCTGGCGTCCACAGTTTAGTCAGTCGTGGACATCGTGTCCTCATCGAAACAAATGCTGGTCTCGGTTCAGGATTTACTGATGCGGACTATCAAAAGCAAGGAGCTGAGATTGTCGCTACTGCTGCTGAAGCCTGGGCTGCCGAGTTGGTCGTGAAAGTAAAAGAACCACTAGCTTCTGAATATGGATACTTGCGCGACGATCTTCTCCTCTTCACTTACTTGCACATGGCCGCTGCGCCAGAATTAGCAGAAGCTATGTTAGCAGCCAAAACAACAGGAATTGCCTATGAAACTGTTCGTGACAATCAAGGACAACTACCGCTCCTCGTTCCTATGAGTGAGGTTGCAGGTCGTATGGCTGTTCAAATCGGAGCTCACTTCCTTACTAAGCAAGCTGGTGGTTCTGGTGTCCTACTAGGTGGTGTACCAGGTGTTCCAAAAGGAAAAGTAACCATCATCGGTGGTGGTGTCGTCGGTACACATGCTGCCCGCATCGCCCTTGGTCTTGGTGCTCAAGTGACTATTTTAGATATCAGTGCGAAGCGTCTCTCAGTTCTAGAAGAAGTCTTTGGAAACCAAATCCAAACTCTTATGTCTAATTCATTCAACATCGAAGCAAGTGTGAGAGATGCTGATGTGGTGATTGGTGCAGTTCTCATCCCTGGGGCCAAAGCACCGAAATTGGTGACAGATGAGATGGTCAAACAAATGCGTCCTGGCTCAGTCATCGTTGACGTTGCCGTTGATCAAGGTGGCGTTATCGAGACAGCTGACCGTGTGACAACGCACGATGAACCTGTCTATGAAAAATACGGTGTTCTCCACTATGCCGTTGCCAATATCCCTGGTGCGGTTGCACGTACTTCAACCATCGCCCTAACCAATGTCACTCTTCCTTATATCGAAGCATTGGCTGGCAAAGGATTCGCACAAGCAATTGCTGAAGATGAGGGCTTGCGTCAAGGTGTGACCACTTATAAAGGTTACTTGACCAGCCTCCCAGTTGCTCAAGGCCTCGATAAAGATCACACGTCAATCGACGAACTTGTTTAAAGCTAGACACTCATTAAAAAAGCAGTTCAAATCTGAACTGCTCTTTTGCTATTCTGTTTCTTGATTCTTTTCTTCAACCTTAACTGGAGCCGGTTCATAAGCTCGGATAATCTGAGCGACAACTGGATGGCGAACCACATCCTTGGCTGAAAAATGAACAAAGTCGATTTGGTGAATGTTCTTGAGCTTTTCTTGAGCATCAATCAAACCAGACTTAACATTACGTGGTAGGTCAATCTGGCTGATATCTCCATTGACAATCATCTTCGAATTAAATCCTAAACGAGTCAAGAACATCTTCATCTGCATGATGGTCGTATTTTGTGCCTCATCTAAAATGACAAAGGCATCATCCAAGGTCCGCCCACGCATGTAGGCAAGGGGCGCGATTTCGATAATTTCACGCTCCATGAGACGGGTCGTTTGGTCTTTGCCGAGAATCTGATACAAGGCATCATAAACTGGTCGAAGATAAGGATCGACCTTCTCCTTAAGATCACCTGGAAGAAATCCTAGACTCTCACCTGCTTCCACTGCTGGACGAGTGAGGATAATCCGCTTGACTTGCCCACGTTTAAGGGCAGTTACTGCCAAGGTCACTGCAAGAAAGGTCTTCCCTGTCCCTGCAGGTCCGATTCCAAAGGTCACATCATGCTGTTTGACACTGTCCACATAAAGCTTTTGACCCAAGGTTTTGACACGAATAGGCTTCCCTGTATTGTCTTTGATAATTTCTTCTTCGTAAAGGGCGACAAACTTGTCGATTTCATCATTTTTGACCATGCTAATCGCAGTCACCACATCTGGCGTGCCAACCGTCATCCCCCGATTCACCAAGACCATCAAGGCTTGGATAACCTGACGGGCTTCCTCACAGGCAGACTCTTCTCCGATAACCTGGACAATTTCCGTACGAGCATGAATCACCACACCGAGCTCTTCTTCCATCAAACGAAGATGGCGCTCGTTGGATCCAAAAAGATGAAACAGGTCATCTGGATGACTTAGTTGAATGTCTATTGAATGTTCCTTCAAATAAAGAACCTCTCTAATCCGTTTATTTCTTTTTATTATAGCAAAGAGAACAATAAAATACTAGCCTCATCTCATTGTCTCTAGTGTTCTAAGTATTCTTGCCAGATGGCGTCAAAGTCTCCTAGGTTAAAAGAGAAGCTGGCATGCTCCTCCAAAAAGCGACTCACCTCATCAAAATCATCCGTGTGTTTTGGAAAAGCTGACTCCTCAAAAGCGAGATCTGCCAAGATGGCTTTGGGGCTATTACTTTTAGGATTGCGCTCGGTCATGAGCCAAGTGTAAAATGATTTTCTCAATTCTTTCTCCTATCAAGAGTTTTTTGATGACACTTTTCTGATTCTTGAAAATTACTGGACTTAGCCTCTGAAACGTAGTGGTTTATAAAATCTGTTTTCGCATCTGTATAGGCGTCTCGGTTGTGTTCAAATTGTTTCCACAAACTGAGTTTTAATTCCTGATACGCTTGGGCAATATCTGGGTGCTGGCAGAGATAATCTCTAAAATAAATCTCGTCATGATCTCCCGTCATTCGCAAATGTAAATGAAAAACTTTCTCAGCAAATCCCTGCTCTGTATATCCTTTATTTAGCAAAATCCTGTTAGGACTCTCCGACATCACTAGCCAACCATTCTTCACCAATAAATCCCTAACTCTTGCTAAATTCTCTATTCTACCTACTTCTAGCAGAATATCAACGATATTTTTGGCCCAAATATTAGGGATAGCAGTGCTACCGATATGTTCTATTCTTTGAATAACATTTGCACCCAATATTTTTTTCAGACTTGTTTTTTCCGATTCATACCAGTCTTTCCACTCTGACTTGTGCTCTACTAGAAAAATAGGAAAAAGTTACCAGAGTTCCTCTAAACTCATTTCTTCAAGTTTCTTTATCATGTCTATAAGGTTTAAATCAACTCTGTACCAAACTGGTCTTGCTTGATTTTGCCAGCCTTCATCAAGCCACCGAGTGCTTTCTTGAACTGACCTTTAGAGATACCAAAGGTTGCCTTGATATCCTCAGGAGACGACTTATCATTTAAAGTCATGAAACCGCCATTGATTTCCAAGTAGGTCAAAATCATCTGAGCATCATTTTCCAACATTTCAAAGGAACGTGGTTTGAGGGAGAGGTTCAAGGTACGATCCACTTCACGGAAACCGATGACCCGCGCATCTAACACTTGCCCCAAACGTGGCTCTGCGTAGCGCTCACTTGGGTGAATGAAACCAAGCATGTTATTCTCTGGCAGATAGACAAAGGTCCCTGACAGCTTGAGACGGTAAACAATGGCCGGCCAGTTTTGGTTCTGCATGTTGTTGTAAGCAGGACGAGCCAGACGTTGGAAGTCTTCCTGATACGCCAAGAGTCCCCAGATTCGGTCTTTCTTGTCCACTTCAAGGCGGATGTAAAGTTTATCACCCTTCTTAGGCCAGAGTTCCTTGAGCTCAGGGAGAATATCAAGTGACACAACGATTTCCTTGTCAGGTAGACCGGTATCGACAAAGACACCCAAGTCCTTACGAACTTCTGTTACGGTTCCCCAGCCAAATTGGTCCTGAGTGGCAGTCACTTCTAAGGTTGTCAGACGGAGTTTTTGCTTCATATCCGTGTAGGCAAAACCTTTGACCGTATCCCCTACTGTATGTTGGCCTTCTTCCTTGGCAAGGGCGTAGGTCTGACCATCCTTTTGTACAAAGTAAAAACGGTCATTTTCATCGATGATGAGTCCAACGATAAAACTTGCAAGATTTGTATTCATATTTCCTTCTTTCGAATAAAACTCAGCCAGCAATGCCAACTGAGTTTTTCTGTTTATTTTTAGACTTCCAAGATTTCTTTTTCTTTATTGGCAGTCATGTCGTCGATGTGTTTCACAGCGTCGTCTGTTACTTTTTGAATATCTTTTTCAAGAGTCTTCAATTCGTCTTCAGTGATTTCTTTTGCTTTTTCTTGTTTTTTAGCTTCGTCCATAGCGTCGCGGCGGATATTGCGGACAGCTACTTTAGCATTTTCACCGACCTTCTTCACTTCTTTGGCAAGGTCACGACGAGTCTCTTCTGTAAGAGCTGGGATAACCAAGCGGATCACAGAACCATCATTAGCTGGGGTGATACCAAGGTCAGAAGCGTTCAAGGCACGTTCGATGTCCTTCAATGAAGACTTGTCAAATGGTGTTACCAACAAGACACGCGCTTCTGGTATGGTAATTGAAGCGATTTGGTTAAGAGGAGTTTCGACTCCATAGTATTCTACGTGGATACGGTCTAGTAAGCTTGCGTTGGCACGACCGGCGCGGATACCACCGAATTCACGAGCAAGTGATTGGTGAGACTGGGTCATTCTCTCTTTAGCTTTTTCTACAATTGCATTAGCCATAATTTTCTTATTCCTTTTCTTCAATATTGTTTGAAACTGTTGTTCCGATATTTTCACCAAATACGACACGTTTGATGTTGCCTGGTTGGTTCATGTTGAAGACAACCAAGTCAATGTCGTTGTCCATAGAGAGCGTGGAAGCTGTTGAGTCCATGATACGAAGACCTTTGTTGATAACGTCACGATGAGTCAATTCTTCAAACTTAACAGCTGTCTTGTCTTTCTTAGGATCGGCATTGTAAACACCATCGACCCCATTTTTAGCCATAAGGATGGCATCCGCTTCGATTTCAGCTGCACGAAGGGCTGCTGTTGTATCTGTTGAGAAGTAAGGTGAACCAATCCCAGCACCAAAGATAACGATACGGCCTTTTTCAAGGTGGCGAAGGGCACGTCCACGTACGTAAGGTTCTGCCACTTGTTGCATGGCAATGGCAGTTTGCACACGCGTATCGACGCCAACTTGCTGCAATGAATCTGCCATCACAAGAGCATTCATCACGGTCCCAAGCATTCCAGTGTAATCTGCCTGAACACGGTCCATTCCTGCTTCTGCAGCAGGTTCCCCACGCCAGAGATTTCCTCCACCAATAACAAGGGCAATTTCGATACCTAAGCTATGAACTTCTTGAATCTCTTTTGCGATTGTTTGAACTGTTTGGATATCAATCCCTACGCCACGTTCACCGGCAAGGGCTTCACCTGATAACTTGATTAAAATACGTTTATACTTGGGATTCGCCATTTTTACTCTCCTTTTTTTATCCTACCTATTTTATCACAATTTCTAAGATTTTTATAGTGCCATGAGCAATTCTTTCAAAAAAATTAAACCGTTAAAAATTCCTCTAAGTCGGTAAGAGCACGCTCTGCAATTTTTTCATAACGAGCCTTCTTATCACGGATACGCTCGCCATCCAATTCCTTGATAATCCCAAAATTGACATTCATTGGTTGGAAATGTTTGCTATCAGCGTGAGTGATGTAATGAGCTAGACTTCCGATCGCTGTGGTCTCTGGGAAGATAGCTTCACTTTCACCCTTGAAGAGTCGAGCCGCGTTAATACCTGCAACCAAGCCTGAAGCTGCTGACTCAACATAGCCTTCTACACCCGTCATTTGACCAGCAAAGAAAAGATTGGGTTGTTTCTTAGAACGGTAAGTCTGCTCGAGAAGATTTGGTGAATCCATGTAAGAATTGCGGTGCATGACCCCATAACGGACAAACTCAGCATTTTCAAGACCTGGAATCATTTGGAAAACACGCTTTTGCTCCCCCCATTTGAGGTGGGTTTGGAAACCAACGATATTGTAGAGGCTACCAGCCGCATTGTCCTGACGAAGTTGAACAACTGCATAAGGAGTTTTAAATTCGCCATCACGAGGTCCTGTGTAGTCGTCTGGATACTCCAAACCGACTGGCTTCATCGGACCATAAAGCATGGTTTTAATGCCACGCTTAGCCATGACTTCGATAGGCATACAACCTTCAAAGTACTTTTCTTTTTCAAAGGAATTGAGCGGTGCTTCTTCCGCATTGACCAAGGCTTCATGGAAATCCATAAACTCTTGCTTGGTCATTGGAGCATTGAGGTAGGCCGCCTCTCCCTTGTCATAACGAGACTTGAGATAGACCTTGCTCATATCAATGGTGTTGACATCGATAATCGGCGCCGCCGCGTCGTAGAAATAGAAACCATCGCCGTCATTAAGGGCATGAATCTTTTCAGCTAGGGCATCGCTGGTTAAAGGACCAGTAGCGACAACTGTAATAACATCGGTCGGCAATTCTGTAATTTCATCACGAACCACCTCAATCAAGGGGTGGTTGGCCACTTTCTCAGTCACCATTTGGGAGAAACCGTCACGGTCCACCGCAAGGGCACCGCCCGCAGGAACACGTGTAGCTTCAGCAGATTCCAAGATAACAGAACCCAAGCGACGCATTTCTTCCTTGAGAAGACCGACAGCATTTGTCAAAGCATCCCCACGTAAGGAATTGGAACAAACCAATTCAGCAAAATTGTCTGTTTTGTGTTGGGGTGTTGACTTGACACCACGCATTTCATAGAGTTTAACTGGAATACCACGTTCTGCGATTTGGTAAGCTGCTTCAGACCCTGCCAAACCTGCTCCGATAACATTGATATAAGATTGAGACATGACACTAATACCTCTTTGGGTGGAACCTAAGTTCATATCAAAACAAGCTACTAGACTGTTTGACACCCACAAATCTTTCTAAATTTTCTTTTACTAGTATAACAAAAAAAGGGAAGAAGGCAAACTTCCCTGTTTAGTCATTTTCTTGATTTTCTTCCCAATCGTGGTAGGCAGCGTAGAGATGGCTTTTATTCCACTGGTAGAGTTTCGCAACTTCCTTAATGGCTTGATTTTTCTTCATGCCATCTTGGATACGAGCTTGGATTTCTGAAAACAAGTCCTCCTCGTCCTTTTCCTCCACATCCTGACTGGCGCCTTCAACGATGAGAAGGCATTCACCCTTGAGTGGCGTTTCAGCAATACTTTCTAGTAGCTCTGAAATCTTTCCTCGTTGGTATTCTTCATAGATTTTGGTCAATTCTCTGACCAAGACCACCGAGCGATCGCCGTATACTGCTAGCATATTTTCTAGCGTATCCGCTACACGATGGGGTGATTCATAGAAAATCTGAGTTTCTGGGTAATCTTTTTTTAAGTCGAAAAATTGCTTTTGCTGGCCAGACTTTCTCGGTAAGAAACCGTAAAAGATATGTGGCTGTGGTGCTAGGCCACTGGCAATCAAGGCAGAAATTCCTGCAGAGGCACCTGGAACTGTCACTACTGCAATTTCTTCCTCAATAGCTACCTTAACCAAATCATGCCCTGGATCTGAGATACTAGGCAGACCCGCGTCGGAGACCTGAGCAATACTTTGTCCTGCTTTCAGAAAACTAATCAAGTCAGGAATCTTTTCCTTGGCATTGTGCTCGTGAAAACTAATCTGCTTGGTGGAAATGTCAAAATGCTTGAGCAAAAGTCCTGTATTGCGCGTGTCCTCAGCTGCAATCCAGTCCACTTCTTTCAAGGTCTGAATGGCACGAAAGGACATATCGTCTAGATTGCCAATCGGCGTTGCTACTAAGTAAAGCTTGCCATAGGGAGTTTGCCCCTTAAAACTTTTTTGAATCTGCATGCCTACTCCCTGTACAACAACTCGTCACAGAACATACATTCCTCGTCCTGCTCTCGGCGTTGTCCATAAAAATCATTACATACGTGAAACCCGTCTTTATAGATTCGACGGACACTTTCACGAACATGCTTGGCCTTGACGGGGGTATCTGCTTCCACCTCGCCTAAGCGTTCACGCAACTTACTATTTTCCAAGCGAAGAGCTGTATTTTCCTCTACCAGGCTCTTGAGATTTTTCTTAATGGCTTCCACATCGGCCAAGGTCACCAATAACTGTTGAGAAAAATCGTCTAGCGCGTCAAATAATTCTTTTTTGTCCATAAAACAGCCCTTTCCTTTCTTTATCCTTCATTTTGAGTTTATATTTCTTTCAAGACCAGATATTCCATGGCATTTTGAAAGCTGACATTAGCCTGCCACATTTTTCTAGCTTCTAGTAAATCTTGTAAAATCTGTCGAATCCTTGCTTGCAAGAGTTCCTGACCACAGAGTACTTCGAGGATTCGCAAAACCTGATCTTGTTTTTCCTTGTCATCTGCCAGACTAGCTAATTTAGCCACCTGCAAATAACTCTCTTTTTTCTTAGCTAATAACCAAGTCAGCAGTCGTTCGCTCTCATCCACCAAGGTCCAAAAACTAGCTTGATTGACCAACTTTTCAGCTTCAGCACGCGATTGACAAAACTGGGCTAAGAGAGTCGCTTTTTTCTTGACCAGACCTGCTTGTTCTAATTGATGGATGAGCTTTTCTTCTTGCTTTTTAAAATGGAAAATCTGGGTCCGACTACGGATGGTCGGTAAAATTTTTTCCTCATCACTAGTTAAGAAGAAAATGTAAACTTCACTCTGGGGTTCTTCGATGACCTTGAGCAGAGAGTTAGCTGCGTTGGGATGCATTTTCTCCACCTGCTCGATAATAAAAACCTGCTGCTGGCTTTCAATCCCTGTTTGGGAAAACTGGCCCACCAATTCCCGAATGCGTTCTGTCTTGATGACCTGATTGACTGGCTTAATCAAGGTAACATCGGGAAATTCTTCCTGTTCAATCAGCTTGCAGTTTCGGCAGT
This sequence comes from Streptococcus sp. Z556, assembly GCF_053010225.1. Classification (NCBI taxonomy): domain Bacteria; kingdom Bacillati; phylum Bacillota; class Bacilli; order Lactobacillales; family Streptococcaceae; genus Streptococcus; species Streptococcus sp. Z556. Next base: position 388,860 of record NZ_JBRKNU010000001.1, on the reverse strand, counting down.
TCTCACATGGTAAAACGCCTACTTTATCCGTACAGAAAAGACTTTTAGCCAAAAATTGCGCCATTTCCAAACTTCCAAAGAAACCTGAAAAGAGATAGGCGTGATTGAGCTGGTCTTGTTCTAGGATACGGACAAAACGGTCAAACTGGTCTGGCTGCCAAGCTTTTAGTTGTTCTTGTTTCATTTATCCAAGCCCATTCTGTCAAACAAGACAGCCTTGGTCGTTTCCACAACTTGCTCCAAAGGAAGACTCGCATCAATCTTGACAATGCGATTTCCTTCTTTGTCCAGAAGAGAAAGGTAACCTTGACGGACTTTCTTGTGCAAGTCCAAACCTTCCATGTCCAAACGATTGACCTCGCGATCACTATTGGCAGCAATGCGAGCCAGTCCTTCTTCCACCTCGATGTCAAAATAAAGTGTCAAATCAGGTTTGAGGCCATCTGTCGCAAAGTGATTGAGCCAATCAATGGCATCAATATCCAAGCCACGGCCAAATCCCTGATAAGCAACGGAACTATCGATGAAGCGGTCCATAATGACCAACTTACCAGCTTCAAGAGCAGGGAGAACTTTTTCCACCAAGTGCTGTCTGCGACTTGCGATATAGAGAAGAAGCTCTGTTTTAGAATCCATCTGAGTATGACTTGGGTCCAAAATCACTTGACGAATCTTCTCCCCAATCAAGACTCCACCTGGCTCACGGGTCGTCAGTACCTCTACTCCTTTTTCCTCTAAAATGGGGAGTAGAGCCTCTAAAACACTGGTCTTTCCTGCTCCCTCTGGTCCCTCAAGAGAGACTAAAAATCCTTTTGACATGTCTAACTCATTTCTTTTTTTCTACTTTCTATTCTATCAAAAAAATAGGTTTTTGTGACAATCTTTTTGTTTCTTCTCTATTCAATCGACCATAAAAGAGGTTGGGAGTTATCCAACCTCTTAATTACCTAGTTCTTGTGTTCGTTTATAAGCTTGATGAACTGCGTCCATGACTGTGCCTCTAAAGGCATGTTCTTCCAAACTTGCTACACCCGCGATAGTCGAACCTCCTGGACTGCAAACTTGGTCTTTCAATACTCCAGGATGTTGTTGACTTTCGAGGACCATTTGTCCAGCGCCGACTACTGTTTGAGCTGCCATTTTCAAGGCCATTTCTCTTGGCAATCCTGTCTGTACACCCGCATCTGCCAAAGCCTCGATAAAAAGATAGACAAAGGCCGGCCCACAACCTGCAAGACCTGTCGCAGCATCGATTAAGCCATCTCCCAGCTCAACCAAGAGACCGGCCTTGGCCAATAATTGACAAAAGAGTTCACTTTCCTCGGCACGACAGTTTGCTGACATGGCATAACTAATCACTCCTTGGCCGATAGCAACTGGTGTATTAGGCATGATGCGAATGATGCGGTGGTGACTTGGAAGAAGTCCATCCAGTTTTTCCAAGGTCAATCCAGCCGCCATGGAAATTAAAAGAAGACTCTCTCTCTTTTCAAGAATGGTCTGATATTGAGAAAGCAGTTCAGAAAACTGAGCAGGCTTAACTCCTAGAAAAATCACATCTGCTTCTGCGAAGATTTCGTCATTGCTGGAAGCCTGACCACCAAAGTTGGCAATGAAAACATCTACTTTTGCTTGACTACGATTGGCAAGGAGAATCTGAGCACCCGTCTTGGCCTGCAAGACAGCCTTGGCCAAGCTAGCTCCCATATTTCCCAAACCGATAAATCCAATCTTCATCTCTTACTCCCTTATCTGTCCGTCACCAGTAACCACATACTTGTAGCTAGTTAATTCCTTCAAACCCATTGGACCACGTGCGTGCAGTTTCTGAGTCGAAATCCCCATCTCACAGCCAAGACCAAACTGGCCTCCATCAGTGAAACGTGTTGAAGCATTGACATAAACCGCTGCAGAGTCCACTTGATTTGTAAAGTAAGCCGCAGATTCAGCATTTTCTGTCACAATGGCGTCCGAATGATGGGTACTGTGAGCTTCAATATGCGCAACCGCTTCTTCTAAACTGCTCACGACCTTAACCGCTAGGACATAGTCTAAAAACTCAGTGTCAAAGTCTTGGGCCTCAGCCGCTCGACCTGAAACAAACTGACTTGCTTTCTCATCCAAGCGGAATTGAATCGGTTCCAGTCCAGCTTCTTTTCGATCCGCAATCAGCATTTGCTCCAAACGAGGAAGGAAATCCGCTGCCTTGTCTTCATGAACCAGCAAAACCTCCATAGCATTGCAGACAGAAGGACGACTGGTTTTAGCATTGTTGATGATAGACAGAGCCTTGTCTTCATCGGCATCCTTGTCCACATAGACATGGACAATTCCAGTTCCTGTCTCGATAACAGGTACGATAGCATTTTCAACCACGGCATTGATCAAGCCAGCTCCTCCACGAGGAATGAGAAGATCTAGATAACCCTTGGCCTTCATCATGGCATAGCTGCTTTCACGGCTAGTATCTTCTACTAGTTGAATCACCTCTGGATGAATGGTAGTCGTCTCCAAGCCCTTCTTCAAGGCTGTGACAATAGCATGGGCAGTTTGATAGGCATCCTTGCCACTACGAAGAACGACTGCATTACCACTCTTAAGAGCCAAGGCAGCCGCGTCAGACGTCACATTTGGACGGCTTTCATAGATAATACCGATAACCCCCATAGCCACACGTTTCTTGGTAATAAGCAAGCCATTTTCAAGATGACTTGTTTCTAGGACTTCACCGATGGGATCTGGTAAAGTAACCACTTCACGAATCCCTCTTGCCATCGCTTCTATACGTCCCGCATCCAAATAAAGACGATCCAGCATGACATCTGAAATTTTCCCCTTGGCTGCTGCCATATCAAGAGCATTGGCCGCTAAAATTTCCTCACTAGCTGCTAATAAGTGATCAGCCATAGCTAGCAAGGCTTGGTTTTTCACTGCTTCACTGGCTGTGTTGATCGACTTTTTAACAGCCTGTACTTGCTCAAATTGTTCTTGTATCCTTACCATCGCTCACCTCTAAAATTCTGTAAAGAGTAGCTGGATTTCAGGAGTGATGGAAATCCAGTCATCACGGTGAATTAAGACTCCCTTAGCTTTTTGAGAACGGAGCATATCTTCTAGGGCTGAGACGCCAAATTGGACACGTCCCTTTCCAAGAGATTGACCTGTTTCTTTATCTGCTACTGTGACAATATCATGGTAAGAGAAGTTGCCTTCCACTTCTACCACACCTGATAAAAGGAGACTTTTCCCGTTTTTTGAAAGTGCCTCAGCAGCTCCACCATCGACCCAAATCGTTCCCTGACTTTGAGCATAGAAGGCTAGCCATTGTTTCTGAGTACGAAGGCCTTTCTCTTGCGCAACAAAGAAGGAACCATCCTTGGTCTCCTCCGCCGCCTCAATCAGGGCATCTGATTTCAGGGACGAGCAAATATAGACCGGCACCCCCGACTCCGTCGCAATCGTGGCCGCCTTGATCTTAGTCAACATCCCACCTGTACCATTAGACGAACCTGCTCCACCAGCCATATCAATAATCTCACGATTGATAGTCTCGATTCTCTCAAGACGTTTAGCTCTTGGATCTGAGTTGGGATTTCCAGTATAGAGACCGTCTACATCCGTCAAGAGAACCAAAAGGTCTGCTTGAACCATAGCCGCTACCTGAGCACTCAAGGTATCATTGTCCCCAACCTTGAGCTCATCAATAACGACACTGTCATTCTCGTTGATGATAGGAATGGCACCACGATGAAGCAATACAGACAAGGCCTGGTGGGCATTCTTATAACGACGTTTATCTACAAAATCATCTTGTGTCAGCAAAATTTGCGCAGAGACTATTTGACGCATGAGGAGGTTGGTTGTGTATTCTTCTAGTAGCAAACCTTGTCCTACTGCAGCCGAAGCCTGCTTATCTGCAATCTTGGTCGGACGTTTTTTAAAGCCCAAAGCTCCAAACCCTGCCGCTACTGCACCAGATGAAACCAAAATCAACTCATGTCCAGCTTCATGCAACATAGCTAATTGTTGGGTAATTGCCTTTACTTTACTTCTTGATAAACTCCCGTCTTCATTTGTCAAGGACGAAGTCCCCACCTTAAAGACGATTCGTTTGTACTTCATATTCTCACTCCGATTCTTCATATTTATCCATTATAACATGAATGTTTTAAAATAGAAAAGACTTGAAATGAAAAAGGTTGAGACAGCAATCTCAACTCTTTTATCTATTCTCAGTTTTACGCAACCTTTCCAGCGTTTCTTTAAAAATCTCTGGAATATCTGCTGTGAATTCCAAGGTTTCACCTGTTCTCGGATGGGTAAAACCTAGAGTTTTAGCATGGAGGAATTGCCCATGTCCTTTCAAGGTTTTGCGTGGACCATAGACCTCGTCACCAGCGACTGGATGACCGATATAAGCCATATGGACACGGATTTGGTGGGTACGCCCTGTTTCCAGTTGCAACTCTAACAAACTATAGTCTCCAAAGCGTTCCAAGACCTGAAAACGAGTCACAGCTGGCTTCCCTTTAGCAGTTACAGCCTGTTTCTTACGGTCTTTTTCGCTCCGACCAATCGGTGCTTCAATGACACCACGATCATTTGGCAGATTGCCATGAACAATCGCCCAGTATTTGCGTAGTGACTTCTTATCTTTTAGCTCTTGGGCAAGTGCTAAGTGGGCCTCATCATTTTTAGCAATCATGAGGAGACCAGACGTGTCCTTGTCAATGCGGTGAACGATTCCTGGGCGAAGAACCCCATTGATACCTGACAAGTCCTTGATATGGTACATGAGGGCATTGACCAAGGTTCCACTAGTATGACCTGCGCTGGGATGAACCACCATACCTTGAGGTTTGTTGACAACGGCGACGTCCTCATCTTGGTAGATAATTTCCAGAGGAAGGTCCTCAGCCACATACTCCAAAACTTCTGGCTCTGGAACATGGTAAGTTACGACATCCCCCTCTTGGACAGTGTATTTAGCTTTCTTGGCTTGGCCGTTGACCAAAACTTGTCCAGCCTTGATTTGTTCATTAGCGAGACTGCGTGACAATTCTGTCAGGTCCGACAGGGCCTTGTCTAAACGGAGTCCGCCTCTTTCAATTTTTATTTCCATTTACTTCCTCTTTAAGCATTGCAATCAATAAAACAATGACACCAACTGTCAAATAGCTGTCAGCCACATTGAAAATCGCAAAGTTAATAAAGTCTAGGTGGAACATATCCACCACAAAACCTTGACTTATTCTGTCAATAAAGTTGCCAAGACCTCCCGCGATTATCAAAGTCAGTCCAAAAACCATCCAGAGAGAATCCTCCATGTGCTTATGTAGATACCATATGGCACCTGCCATGACAAGCAAGGTTATGATGGCAAAAAACCACTGCTGGTCTTGTAACATAGAGAAGGCTGCTCCTCTATTCTGCAGGTAGGTCAAGCTAACAAGATTGGGTATCCAAGACCGAACCTCTCCCAAAGGTATCTGTTGGACGACATAGGCTTTAACCCACTGATCCAGTGCAATTAAGAGCAGTACAATCACTGCCACTATTCCTCTTTTTTTCATGATTTCCTCTTTTGATCAAAATATTCTTGCATAACCTCAACGAAAAGAGTCCCAGCTTGACTAAGCTCAACTTCTTCCCGTTTGACATAGACCATGCGGTTATCTAGATTATCCTTGAGACGAATGACTGTAATCCCATTAACACTGTCGCTATCTAAAAATCCAGATCCAGTCGCATAAGCATCCGTCCGCTCCAAAATACCATTCAAAGTAGCACGGTCGGTCACATTGAACATCTGGGAGCTTGCGCTGGTGTCGACAAAGTTCTCTGAATAGTAAAGGTACTCATCCTTTTCCTGAGTAAAACGAACCGTTGGTAAATCTGCTAAATCCCCCATGACCAATTCCTCTTTCTGTGCTAAAGGATGCCCTTCACGGAGATAAATGTGAGTCTGGAAAGGAATTAGTTCAATAACTTCTAAACCAAGCTTTTCAACCCGTTGCATGATTCCCTTTTGATTTTGATTGTTGAGGTAGATAATCCCAATCTCACTGTGCCCCTGAGCTACTTCATCAAGGATTTGAACTGTAGTAGACTCAAAAATACGGAAGTTTTTGTAGTCAGGATAGCGCTCTGAAAAAGCCGTAATCGTTGGTGGCAAGAAGTCATAGTGCTGACTGGCAATGGAAAATTCATCCTTTTCTTCCTCAGGATTGGCATACTGATTTTGAAAAACATCAAACCCTTTGACCAATTCCTGCGCTTTTTCGTAAAATTCCATACCACGACGGGTCAAGAAAGTTCCCGAACTCGTCCGACGGAAAATCTTAAAGCCCAGCTCTTTTTCCAAATCACGAACAGAAATTGACAGACTGGGCTGACTGACATACATCTTTTCAGCAGCTTCACGGAAAGTACCACTGTTGGCAATAGCCACAACATAGCGTAATTGTTGAATATTCATCTTCTACCCCCAACTTCTCTATCTGTTTATTATACCATAAATCAGAAGTTTTCCACAAAGGGAAAAGAATATCCATCATAAAATCCAACTATACAAGACTTAAAAAAGATGGGTATCAGCGTGGGTATCAAAACAAAAAAACAGGCTCTCCGAAAACTCGGAAAGCCTTATTTAATGCTACTTCTAGCTTCCTCGCCTTTTCATTTCAAGGCTCGGGATAAAAAGGTTCACTGGACCTTTTTATTTTGCGATTGGGTAAACAGAAACTTGTTTCTTATCGCGACCTTTACGTTCAAAGCGTACTACGCCTTCAACTTTAGCGAACAAAGTATCGTCTCCACCACGTCCAACGTTTACACCTGGATAGATGTGTGTACCACGTTGACGGTAAAGAATTGATCCACCTGTTACAGTTTGTCCGTCAGCTGCTTTAGCTCCAAGACGTTTCGCTTGTGAATCACGTCCGTTTGATGTAGAACCTCCACCCTTTTTGTGGGCGAAAAGTTGCAAGTTGTTAAGAGTCATTTTTAACATAATGTTTTCCTCCGTGTTAGTTTTCTGTGATAACTCTGGTTTGGACGAACTCAGACGAGTTCTCCGATAAGTTTGCCATACCCAAGAAAAATGATTCGAAGAATAACTGCGTCATTTCTCTCTGGTGAGAAGGAAGATCTTTTGGTATTTCCACCATCAGATAGCCACCTTCATCTTCGTTTAATTCTAGGATTGGTTCATAGCCTGCAAATTTCTCAATAGAATTGATAAAGTTAATGGCAAGCGTAGAAACCGATGCACACACGACATCTAAGCCGTATTCGCCACTCTCGGCGTGTCCAGTAATTTCCGCACTCCTCAGCTCGCCATCTTCGGCTCTCTCAAAGACTGCCTGTATCATGTGTTCTCCTTAAAATTAAGCGTTGATTGCGTTGATGACAACTTTTGTATATGGTTGACGGTGACCTTGTTTACGGTGGCTACCTTTTTTAGGTTTGTACTTGTAAGTAACAACTTTCTTTTGTTTTCCTTGTTTTTCAACAGTTCCAACTACAGTAGCTCCAGCAACAAGTGGAGTTCCGACAACAGTGTTTTCACCACCAACAAGAACAACTTCGTTAAAAGTAACTTCTTGACCAGCTTCAACGTTCAATTTTTCAACGTAAACTGCTTGACCAACTTCAACTTTAACTTGTTTTCCGCCAGTTTTGATAATTGCGTATGTGCTCATTATGCACCTCCTATGATTTTTTGGGTTTCCCCGTATTTTGTGAAGACTCGCCTAGCATCGTGGGACGAACCACTTAGAAGAGCTCTAAGTATAACAAAGTTTATATTTTGTATACGTCGAGCAACGATGTTCGTGCGGTTGCACAGGACTGTGCATAGTCAACTCTTCAAGTATAGCATATCTTCTTTTTTCTTACAAGCGAAATCAATCAAAATTAAGCTTTTTCTTTCCCTTTTTTCCTCCAAGAAGCAAAAACCATACTGAGGTAAAAGATGCTCATCATCACAGGAACACCTAGAATCGTCTTTTCATGATAGAAAATCGTCAAGTAAGCTGAAAAGACAACTCCAAGAACAAAGCTGGTAAGTAGGCTAACGAAAATCAGGGCTTCACGCAGAAAGGGCGTATGCTTGGTTCGGAAATAATCCCCAAAAGCCAACATGGTTCGTTTGATATTCCCTGTCATAAAGGCATTATTATAGGCGATACCCGAAACCTCTCCAAAGGCTGTTGTCACCAGTCCCATACAAAAGGCTAAAGGTGGGACTAGGTAGATATTATCAACCGTTTTCGGTACAAAGCCAATGATTATGGATAAGACCGCGAGTGGAATCAAGGACAAAATCGGCTTTTTAACTATTCGTAATTTTTCTTTATACAATGTTAGTAAAAAGACACCCATCATAAAGGAAAGCAAGGTCATTACTTTGACACTGGCATCCGAGACATTCTGCTGAATGAGTCCTACAGAAAGAAAAACCACATTCCCAGTTTGTCCAGCCACAAGGGTGTTCCCTCGCACGATAAAAGTATAAGCATCGACATATCCTGCACAAAAAGTCAAAAAAAGCGCTAGTCTTTTAGACTGACGAGATATTTTTCTTATTGGTAATAATCTCATTATCCCTCCCATTTCAGTTTCATTTACTCATTTCAATATTGTACCACTTTCTCCAAGAAATGCGTAGTCCATTTGAAAATTTTTACCATCTGTTGGATAGTCTTTCTTTTCTATGTTATAATGAAGGAAGGATTTAAAGTCGGAAAAGGAGTATCTATGCTTAAACTAGGTGTCATCGGAACAGGCGCTATCAGCCATCACTTCATAGAGGCAGCCCATGCCAGTGGCCAATACCAACTGGTCGCTGTCTACTCTAGAAAACTAGAAACCGCAGCAACCTTTGCTTCTCGCTATCAGGATATCCAACTCTTTGAACAATTGGAGGACTTCTTCAAGAGCTGCTTTGATGTAGTTTATATCGCCAGTCCAAACTCCTTGCATTTTGCTCAGGCAAAAGCTGCATTGTCTGCAGGTAAACACGTCATTCTTGAAAAGCCAGCTGTCACTCAGCCACAAGAATGGCTGAATTTGAGACAGACAGCTGAGAAAAATCACTGTTTTATCTTTGAGGCAGCTCGTAATTACCACGAGGAAGCCTTTACCACTATCAAGAATTTTTTGGCAGACAAGCAAATTTGGGGAGCAGATTTCAACTATGCCAAGTATTCTTCCAAGATGCCGGACTTGTTGGCTGGGCAGACGCCAAATGTCTTTTCAGATCGTTTTGCTGGTGGAGCCCTTATGGACTTGGGGATTTATCCTCTCTATGCTGCTATTCGCCTTTTTGGAAAGGCTCAAGACGCGACTTATCAAGCTCAACAGCTTGACAATAGCATTGACCTAAATGGAGATGGTATCCTCTTCTACCCAGACTATCAAGTTCATATCAAGGCTGGGAAAAACATCACTTCCAATCTTCCTTGCGAGATTTATACAGCAGATGGAACCTTGACCCTCAACACGATTGAGCATATCCGTTCAGCTATTTTTACCAACCACCGAGGAAATCAAGTTCAGCTCCCTATCCAACAGGCTTCTCATACGATGACTGAGGAAGTTGCTGCGTTTGCACAGATGATCCAGCAACCAGATCAGACACTTTACCAGAACTGGCTGGATGATGCAAGTTCTGTTCATGACCTATTATATACCATGCGCCAGTCTGCTGGCATTAGATTTGAGGCAGAAAAATGAAAACTAAACTACCGACTGAATGGCAAGAACTGAGCGACCAGCTCGGTTTCCAAGAATTCACCCCCATTCAAACTCAACTATTTGAGCCTATACTTGCTGGAGAAAACCTCTTGGGAGTAAGCCCAACAGGAACTGGTAAGACCCTCGCTTACCTCTTACCAAGTCTTCTCAGACTACAAAAGAAAAAAGCCCAGCAACTCTTGATTCTAGCACCAAATACAGAACTTGCTGGACAGATTTTTGATGTATGTAAAACGTGGGCAGAGGCTGTCGGCTTGACTGCTCAGCTCTTCTTATCAGGTTCCAGTCAGAAACGTCAGATTGAACGCCTAAAAAAAGGACCAGAAATTCTGATTGGAACTCCTGGCCGTATCTTTGAGTTGATTAAATTGAAAAAAATCAAGATGATGAATGTGGAAACCATCATTCTGGATGAATTCGACCAATTGCTCGATGATTCTCAGATTCACTTTGTCGAGAAAATCACTCACTACGCACCTCGTGACCATCAACTCATCTATATGAGTGCGACGACCAAGTTTGATCAAGAAAAGATTGCACCAAACACGCGCACCATTGATCTTTCTGACCAAAAGTTGGACAACATCCAACATTTCTACATGCAGGTGGACCAACGCCATCGTGTGGATATGCTACGGAAACTGGCTCATGTTGAGGATTTCCGTGGTCTGGTCTTCTTTAACAGCTTGTCAGATCTAGGAAGTGCAGAGGAAAAACTACAGTATCGCGATGTCTTGGCCGTTTCCCTCGCTAGCGACGTCAATGTCAAGTTTAGAAAAGTTATCTTGGAAAAGTTTAAGAACAAGCAACTAACTCTTCTTCTTGCAACAGACCTTCTGGCTCGTGGAATTGATATCGATAGTCTAGAATGTGTCGTAAACTTTGACGTCCCTAGAGATATGGAAACCTATACCCACCGTGCAGGACGTACAGGTCGCATGGGCAAAGAGGGCTATGTGATCACTCTCGTAACCCATCCTGAAGAGCTTAAAAAAATCAAGAAGTTAGCTACAGTTCGAGAAATTGTCCTAAAAAACCAAGAACTCTATATCAAATAAGGTTGGCTCACACCAACCTTTTTCTTATCCCCAAGTAATTTCCAATTGATAGCTGGCAAAAGGGTGTCCCTCTTGATTTTGTAGTTGATAGGCTAGCTCAATCTTTTGCCCATCCAGTTTGTAGTGACTTGTCTGAATGATGAACTCCTGCATCCCCATTGGAGTAGGAATATAGGCCAAACTATCACTATCCTTTAGAAAACGCATGATGGTCTTGGGACTCGAGAAACGGGTCATCACTAGTTCTTCTTGATGAAACTTGAGAACCACTTTTTCCTTTTCCTCATTGTAGAAAAGCAGATAGCTATAATCGCCCTTTTCACGCATTTCCACATCATAGAGTTGGTCAACGACTTCCAACTGTTCATCAAACTGAATCGTATTTCGCATCCGAATCTTCACATCAAATCCTCTTTCTTGTCTCTTGTCCTACTATTTTACCAAAAAGAGCAGGATTTTGCTATAATGGTCATATGAACGAAAAAGTATTCCGTGACCCAGTTCACAACTACATCCATGTCAATAATCAGGTCATATACGACTTGATCAATACCAAAGAATTTCAACGCTTGCGTCGTATCAAGCAGCTAGGGACTTCCAGCTATACTTTCCATGGTGGGGAGCACAGTCGCTTTTCCCACTGTTTGGGGGTCTATGAGATTGCACGACGTATCACGGAGATTTTTGAAGAAAAATATCCTGAAGAATGGGATCCTGCTGAGTCTCTTTTGACCATGACCGCTGCGCTCCTTCATGACCTCGGGCATGGTGCCTATTCCCATACTTTTGAAAATCTCTTTGATACAGATCATGAGGCCATTACTCAGGAAATCATCCAAAGTCCTGAAACAGAGATTCACCAAGTCCTGCTACAAGTAGCGCCAGATTTCCCGGAGAAGGTATCCAGTGTCATCGACCATACCTATCCTAACAAGCAGGTCGTGCAACTCATTTCTAGTCAGATTGATGCAGACCGCATGGACTATCTCTTGCGCGACTCCTATTTTACAGGAGCATCTTATGGGGAATTTGACTTGACACGGATCCTCCGAGTGATTCGCCCAGTCGAAAATGGCATCGCCTTTCAGCGCAATGGCATGCACGCCATCGAAGACTATGTTCTCAGTCGCTACCAGATGTATATGCAGGTTTATTTCCACCCAGCAACTCGGGCTATGGAAGTTCTCCTACAGAATCTTCTCAAACGCGCCAAGGAACTCTATCCTGAAGACAAGGACTTCTTTGCACGCACTTCTCCTCATCTCCTTCCTTTCTTTGAAAAAAATGTGACCTTGTCTGATTATCTAGCTCTGGATGATGGCGTGATGAATACCTACTTCCAGCTCTGGATGACCAGTCCTGACAAGATACTAGCCGACTTGTCGCAGCGCTTTGTCAACCGCAAGGTCTTTAAATCCATTACTTTTTCAGAAAAAGACCAAGACCAACTCGCAAGCATGAGACAACTGGTTGAAGAAATCGGTTTTGATCCAGACTACTATACTGCTATTCATAAGAATTTTGACCTCCCTTATGACATCTATCGTCCCGAATCTGAAAATCCACGGACACAGATTGAGATTCTACAGAAAAATGGTGAACTGGCAGAACTCTCTAGCCTGTCCCCTATCGTCCAATCCCTTGCTGGTAGCCGCCACGGAGATAATCGTTTCTATTTCCCAAAAGAAATGTTGGACCAAAACAGCATCTTCGCAAGCATCACCCAGCAATTTTTACACTTGATTGAGAACGATCATTTTACCCCAAATAAGAACGAATAGAGGAACTATATGAGTATTAAACTAATCGCCGTCGATATCGATGGTACCCTGGTTAACAGTAAAAAGGAAATCACTCCTGAAGTCTTTTCTGCCATTCAAGACGCCAAACAAGCTGGCGTCAAGGTCGTCATTGCAACGGGCCGACCTATCGCAGGCGTTGCCAAACTTCTGGACGACTTACAGTTGAGAGACGAGGGTGACTATGTGGTAACCTTCAACGGTGCCCTTGTCCAAGAGACTGCTACTGGTCATGAGATTATCAGCGAATCCTTGACCTATGAGGATTATCTGGATATGGAATTTATCAGTCGCAAGCTCGGTGTCCATATGCACGCCATTACCAAGGACGGTATCTATACGGCCAATCGCAATATCGGAAAATACACGGTGCACGAATCAACCCTCGTCAGCATGCCCATCTTCTACCGTACTCCCGAAGAAATGGCTGACAAGGAAATCGTCAAATGTATGTTCATTGATGAACCAGAAATTCTTGATGCTGCGATTGAAAAGATACCAGCAGAATTTTACGAACGCTACTCTATTAACAAATCTGCTCCCTTCTACCTCGAACTCCTTAAAAAGAATGTAGACAAGGGTTCAGCCATCACTCACTTAGCTGAAAAACTAGGATTGACCAAAGATGAAACCATGGCGATCGGGGACGAAGAAAATGACCGCGCCATGCTGGAAGTCGTTGGCAACCCCGTTGTTATGGAAAATGGAAATCCAGAACTCAAAAAAATCGCCAAATACATTACCAAAACAAATGACGAATCTGGCGTAGCCCATGCTATTCGTACCTGGGTATTGTAAAAAGGCAAGAATAGACGAAAACCGCTCTGCTGAGCGGTTTTTGTCTATTTCATTTTAGAATTAGCAATAAATTCAAAAGATAAATAAGTTTGCCTTAGTTTCTGCAGAAACCGAACCTGTAGAAACTACCATACCCAACATTGCAAGTGCAAGGATAACTCCACAAGCACCACCAACTTTCATCTTACAGATTGAACCATAAGCCTTATATTCTTGTCCTTTTGACATTTATTTTTTTCTCCTTTTCTAAAAACATCTTTTTACCAAATTAAAAACTCTCAATCACTTGATGGTGAACGAGAGAGTTTATAAACAACTACAATCATATTTTCTCCTTTTCTACAAAAAAAGAGCCAGTAAAACTGACTCTTAATCTATTTCCATCTACCTAAATCATCAACCCAATAGCCTTGTACCCTCTCAGAACGAGCATAGATACCATTAGACTTCAAATAGAACCATGCTTGATAATAATTATCGTAAATCCATTCACTTTTTGCCATCTTACCATTAGATTTCAGATAATATGAGCCTTGCCATGCACTATTCGCATAAACTCCATTCGATTTTAGATAATACCACGCTTGATAAGAACTATCATAAATCCATTCACTTTCTGCCATCTTTCCATTAGATTTCAGATAATATGAACCCTGCCATGCACTATTCGCATAAACTCCATTCGACTTTAGATAGTACCATGACTTGTAATATGAGTCATAAACCCATTCACTCACAGCCATCTTCCCATCTGATTTCAAATAATATGAACCTTGCCAAGTATTTTTCAATGGCTGATTATTCTTATAGAAATACCACGTTTTACCTTCTTGAATCCAGCCATTCTTCTTAAATGAAGGTGCAAGATCAGGCTTAGTTGGATTTTTTTCTACCTTTTTCTCCTTTGATGGAGTTGGTTTTGTCTGAGCAGGTTTCTTATTCTGAACATATCGCCCAGTTCCATCAACATAGTATCGACCATTGTCTACCCATGAATTGGTAACCATTTTTCCATCAGAACCGAACCAATAATCACCTTCCCATGTGTTTTTTATAGGCCTATTATTCTTATAGAAATACCATACTGTTCCTTCTTGAACCCAACCATACTTTTGATTTTTATTTTGAACATATTTTCCTGACTTGTCAACGTAATAGCGACCATTGTCTACCCATGAATCGGTAGCCATTTTTCCGTCAGAACCGAACCAATAATCACTTTCCCATGTGTTTTTTATAGGCCTATTATTCTTATAGAAATACCAATCGTTTCCTTCTCTTATCCAGCCTTTTTTCTCTTTTAAGGCTTCTTTCGCTTTACGTTCTTTCTCCTTTTCTTTTTCTTCTTCTTCGTTTAACTTATCAATTTCTTTAGAGATTTTTTCATATTCTTTATAAGAAATATTTAGTTTTTCCAACTTCCCTTTTTCTACTTCCAACTCTTTCTCTTTCTTGCCAAGAGTTGATTTTCTGTTACTTTCTGTAGTATTCACAGGAGTTTTTGTACTAAAATTATTCTTAGTTGATTTTGAAATTTGCTTGTCCGAAACAGTAATAAAACTCATTTGAGTTCCATCTTTCAACAAGAAAATTGAAAGACCAAAATAATCTACATCATTCGGCTTCCCCCAATTCACTCCAGCAATGGATTGAGCATGATAGTATTCATAACCATTATACATAAAATCTAAAATGGCATTATAAATAGTACGTTTTAATTGTGCTTTTGTAACATCATATAAACCCTGAGTCGTACCTGCGCCATTTTCATAATATTGAGCACCATATTTTTTTTCTTCATCTTCCTTAGTAGAAGTAGGCAACCCATACTCTCTGGCTACCTCATTGATTCCTTTTACATAGTGCCAATACTCTACACTTCTATCTGCTTTTTGCATTTTAACAGACAGTTTACTAGCAAAATCAATAGACGATTCAGCAAGAACTAGTTCCTTAGTTCCCATTTGCCTTCTTACTTGATTTATCATATCAAAGGCAAAATAGTTCAATTCAATCAATACTTCTTTTGGAAGATTATCAAGATCATAAACTTCAGCTTTATCTGAACCAACAGTTACAAAGTCATTTTTCTGTAAAGCTAACTTCGCACTTTCACTTTTCAGAATTTCTTCTGCCTGATCTCGTTCTTGTTCACTCTTACTATCATCAAAATTATCCTTTAATGCTTTAACATAAGCAGGACTTACCTTAATAGTATTCTTTTCACTATATGGCACTTTCAAGGCTTCAACTTGTTTCTTCAAGGTATCAACCTTATTCTCAGATTCAACAAGTGAATACCAACGACCATCACCTAGATAGCCAGTAACACCATTCTTCTTAGCAAGTTCACTTCTTTGATTATCCAATTCTTTAATCTTAGATTGTCTTGCAGAATCAGCATGAACAACACTACTAAATGCCAACAATATAGCAGTTGATAAAAAAGCTATTGACTTTTTATATTTCATTCAAATATCCCCTTTTTTTTAAAAATGTTATATACATTATATCATATCTCTTTAAAAATAAATTTTATTATTTTAAAATTCAATAATCACTCCATCTTCTCTAAAACGATTATAGGTTCTTTCAATCTTAGACATAATTTTACTGTAATAACTTCGTGTAAGTTGACCTACAGCATACAACTGATAATACAAATCATCACAACATTTTTTTGAAGATACATATACATCAGCACCATTTTTTACATGAGCATAGATTTTCAAATTCCAGCAGAATCGACTATAGATTCGGTTATACTCTTTTATGATCCATTCTTCGGAATATGTCCTCAAACCCTCCTTATAACCATACTCTTCGATCTTAACACACCTCTTTCCTACTACTAAATCTTCTCTGCTAGGTCGAGTAAGAATCGTTTCACTTCACTCTTATGAACGTATTTTGTCTTATCATCATCAGAAAAGCGAATAGTTTCTTCATAACTCTTTCAATTAGACAACATTTTTATCAGTCCATGAGAAAATTGATGGTGAGTCTAAATCCTTTGTAGACAATACTTCTTCACGCTTCACAGTGAATTTTTCATCTACATTGATAAAATCATCTATCGTACAATTATAATACTTTGCTAGCTTATAAAGTTTATCAATACTAGGCTCACGATCACCACTTTCATAGCGTTTATACGCTTTCTTTTGAATACCTAGATAATTTGCTAAATCATCTTCTGACTTATTGTTTCTTTCTCTATACAAAATCAATGCTTTTGATACGTTAATCATTTTGTTTCCTCTTTTCTCTTTTCTACACCTCTACTCATATTGTTAATTTACATAAAGGAACTCCATAGATTTCCTTGTGAAAACTAACAATACTTTCAATTCTTATCAGGACAAAACCTGTTTTATAAAAATCTAGTTATTGTTAATTTTTCGCAAAATAAAAAGGCTTTTTTCAATAGAATATAGCAATATAAAATGTATGCTCTTATCTTCGCATACTTTCAGTTTTTCAGCTTACTACCTGCGCCAAGGTCACAAATTTAAAGATAACTCAATATCCCCTCTTTCTTACCCAAAGGCATTAGCAAGATTTTACTCTCACACACGACCATACAACACATAGACCTCACTATCTCACTCTAGCTACCTTCTAAGAAGTATCATTGACTGTACCACAGCCGTCAGTTCCCTTTTCTTATCTACTAAGGCGAAAGGGCGAAACACCTACATTTTACATATTTGTATATAAAATGTGGGTGTTTCTCACAACTAATTTACATTAAACAGAGATAAACAAGTCAAAAATTAATTATTTAACTAACATAGCGAACATAAATAACTTATACCTATAAAGCCTTACTCCTATGATCTACTTAACTTCATAATCATCAAAATCAAAACAAATATTTGGTCAAATTTTGGTCACAATTTGGTCAAAAATTCCAAAAATACTAACCTATTTTAAAAAGCTAACTTGTTTTAACAGCTTCTCACACGCTATTTTAGCTTCTCTGTACGTTTTAGATTCGCCGATGAAGTAATCAGCAAGTTCAATGATTTTATCTTCCATTCAACCTCCTATATCAGTCTCGAGACTGATGTATATCCCTCCTAATTTGCTATAATAACTTTGACTAGGACCTCTCACCGTTTTAGTCAAAAATTTCAATAGAAAGGAGCAGTCTTATGTCAAAGACTCCAATAAAACCTGGAACAGATAATCAGAAACCCGGCCACTATGTAGAGGTGGGACCTCGTGGTGGAAAAGTCACTAATGGTCATACCGCAACTATTGGAAAAGGTGATCGGCTACCTCCGACATCAGCTAAAGGCAATGGCTGGAAGAAAGTCTAATCTTCGTTTGCGTACAATCGTTCAATGGTTGTACGCTTTTTCCATAAACAAAAGCACATTCCAAAAATATTGATTTGAATCCATGCTTCGGCGTAATCTTTTCCATTTCTTGCATAATGAGTTATATAATGATGAATCATATTTTTCCTTTCTAAATTTGGTATAATGAAATCAAAAACGAGGTAATTCTAATGAAATTAAATCCTGATTGTATTCGTGACCTATTGCTTGATGTCGAAGCAAAATCTACATTTGATAATGTTGTGATCTACAGCGAAGAAAAGGACGAACCTTTATTTAATAAATATGGAGTAGATACGGTTTTTTATCATATTCGTCAAGCAGACTACGCAGGATTTTTTATTGGAGAAGTAACTTACACTTTTGATTTATCCGCAGTTATTATCGACTTATCTCCAGAAGCACATGAGTTCCTGGCTAACATTAGACAAGATACAAATTGGAATAAGACCAAGAGCATAGCTTCAAAAGCGGGTTCGTTTTCATTGAATGTTTTAAAAGACATCTCTGTAGAAGTCATTTCAAAAGTCATTTCAGACCAACTTAACAAGTAAAGTAATTTTTAATTCAGAAAATTTTGTCGTTGTTTCTAGACTTTTCAATTCATAATTTTTACCCCTGTTAATTCCTTGGAATCCAAAATCAATTTATTGTCGCGTAAGGACAATTTACTTAATCGTGGCCTTCTTGTGCTTCTTTTGGTAACATACGGCCAATGTTTCGGTCTTGGTATATATCTTTCTCCTTTCTAAATATGGTATAATCAAAATAAAACGATTGGAGAGAAAATATGACTGAAAAGATCTGTTTTATTGTAACTGCCATTGGCGAATCTGGAACACCTACCAGAGAGCGAGCTGACAATGTATATAAATATCTTATCGCCCCAGTTTGTGAAGAACTAGGTTATAGATCTGTTCGTGTCGACCACGTTAATGCGGTTGATAACATCAACGAAACAGTTATAAACTACCTCAAAACCGCCCATATGGTTGTAGCAGATATGACGGACCATAATCCAAACGCATTTTACGAATTAGGTTTCAGACAAGCTCTTGAACTTCCTCTCGTTCCAATCATAAAAGTAGGTGAAAGACTTCCTTTCGATGTTATTACGACTCGTACCGTTTTCTATGATACAGACGTAGCAAAAATTGAAGATTCTAAAGAGAATTTAAAAGCTAAAATTCAAAGTTTCGAAAACTTTGAAATGCCTGAGAGTCGTGCCGAAAGAAGCCTTACTCTTGATGACCTCAATGACAATTTGACCAAAAAGCTAAACAAGATACTGGATCTATTAGAAAAGCAACAGCCTTATTCTTCTCTCTTGCATACGCATAATTTGGATTTTAAACAACCACAACTTGACCATCAGTCATTTATTCAACAGACTCAAGAGAGGATCAAACAGGTCCAGAACCATCCATTATTCCCCACAGATAAGAAATAGCTAGCTCTTGCTGAGTTTGAAGTTCATTAACCTCAGCGACTTTTTGATTTATAAGTCTAACCGTCCTCAACACCTCATCGAGGGCTTTTCTTTCGAGTTCTTTCATCTTTCTGCTCCTTCTACTCAATTCATTTTTTACCGAATTTTAAAATCTTCAATCACACGAGCGATGAACTGATTCGCTTGTCGATTTTTTAATTTACCATTCAGTTTATTCGTCACATCCTGACGAGTCATGCTATACTGTACTGCTAGCCTCACCATCGTCAGATTGTGTTCTTTCAGATAATCTCTGATTTTTTGACGTTCACCATCCATATTTGGCATCTGCCTCCCTCCTTTCTTCAAAAGTAAGAAAATGAGTTAGAAATTTTATAAAATATTTGACAACTTTTACACTAGGGTGTAAAATGAAAGCATAATTAAAAACCTTGATAAAACAATATATCTATCAATTTTCTTGCTCGCCAAAGCTATTTATTTTTAGATAAGTTTTAACTTCGTTTTTTACCAACTCATCAACTTACAAAAACTATTCTACACTTTTGTATTATTTTTTCAATATAAAATAATACTTTTTTATAAAATATTTTTTGTCATGTCTTATAAAAGGTGATACGACAATGTTTTCAACACTTGAAAAAATTAAGGAACTCGCTCTAAAACGAGGAATAAGCCTTCAAAAAGTCGCTGAAGATTTAGGTTATAGTATAAATTATCTTTATACTTTGAAAGAAAAAACTCCTAAATCAGACAGATTACAAGAAATCGCCGACTACTTCAATGTATCCACCGATTACTTACTCGGCCGGACGGATAATCCGAATATCGCTGGGGATACTGTCACTACTCCAGACGGTCGTGTGGTTGACTTATCGAATCTTCGTGAACGTATCGTCCTATTCGATGGCAAACCTCTATCGGATGATGATGTAGACAAGATTGCACAGATCATTAAACTCTCTTTGGGGGTATCGGATATTGAAAATAAATGAACTACTGGATGAATACCAAGTTACACTATATCTCTTCCCAGAGACCATGTGGGAGCGTAGAGGCTTCTATTCCCCCGATGAGCGCATTATCTACGCCAATAGGGATTTATCCCTAGAAGAGCATGAAGAGGTCATACTGCACGAATTAGGGCACATAAACAACAATCCAGCCAATTACAAACGGCTGCTATACAAATATGAGAACGAAGCAGACTTCTTCATGATTCGACATCTCATCTCTGAAGAACTCGCGCAGTATGAAGTATCAGACTTCAACTGGCTCCAATTCGCAGAAAGACATAGAATTTCAACTACTTGGGGAGAAGTTATGATTCAGGAAGAGTTTTATAGATTGACTGGTAGTTAAATATAAAAAAAGGAGTAAAATCTTATGGGATTTTTTGACAACGTAAAACAAGAATCATCGTTTTCTACAGCTTCTGGCTCGAATGGATTACACTATGTCGTCCTTCAAGTTACTTTGAAAGAAAAATTCTTTGGTACTGGATCAGGGAATTTGACAGAACTGGAAAATGTAATTAATAAACAAGTTGCTAAAGGATATCGACTACACACTATTACTACTGCCAATGGTGGCAGTAAAGGCCTAGGTGGTGGTGACCGTATCCAAGCCACAATGGTTTTTGAGAAATTATTTAGTTAGATTTTTTACTATTACCTTCAGAAAATATGAAAGAAATAACTTTTTATATATTCTACTTGACAAAAACACAAAAAGACTCTATACTGTTTTTATACGAATTGGTCCGGATGCCCGATGCATCCTACCGAAAGAGTCTCAATAAATTATTGAGGCTCTTTCGTGCTTTATAGGAGAAGAAATGAAACCTTTTTCCGATTTTAATAAACAAATTAAAATATTAGAAAATAGAAACTTAACTATTTTAGATAGAAAAGCAGCTAACTTTGCTCTCAGAAACTACGGTTATTACGAAATAGTAAATGGATACAAGATTTTTTTACTTGATTCATCCAAAAAAGTTGAAACATTTTTAGAAAAGGAAACATTTGAACACCTTGTGTCACTTTATAATCTTGATAAACAAATCAGAAATTTGGTCATGCAAGCAACTTTGGAAGTAGAGTTGTCTCTAAGAACATCTCTAGCTTATACTCTAGCAGAAGATTTTGGTGTTTTAGAGTCAGATTATCTGGATAGAAAAAAATACAATAAAGGGAAATTTCAACATAAACACAAAAAATATCAAAGAGATTTTCTTCTGGATATGCTTAAAGACATCGCAGCCAATAGACCTGTAGAGCCTTTAAACTCTTATCGAATCAAACATAAGCACATACCTCCATGGATACTTTTTAAAGAAACAACACTGGGAAATATCACAAATTTTATTAAAATCCTAAAAGGTCCACAAAAAGACAAGATTATTTCCCTTTGTACAGGTCTTTCTAGCTCTCAACTAACACCAGCAGATAAAGCTTTATTTATAGAAATACTCGATTTAATATTAGCATTCAGAAATCGTGCTGCTCATGGCGGACGTATGTTTAATTATAAAGCAAGTGCGAGTCTAAGTTACCACAAAAAGTTTCATAACCAAATAAAGATAACACCGGCTGATTACCGAAATGGTAAAGGGCAAAGAGATTTATATACTTTCTTCCATTCTTTAGCCTTATTTGATAACAAAGCAGGCTTTAACTTATTAGAACTATGTCTCTATTCTATAAAGGAGCATGACGCATCATACCCCTCAGATTGGCTAGTTTTAGCCAGCGAAATGGGATATCCAAAAGATGTTCTAAAAACAGATTTACAAAGGCATCGTAATTTCCACAAAAATTACCGTTGGAGTTACCTGTGGCATGCTATAAAAAATATATTTAATAAATAGAAAATAAAAAAATCCCCACACTCTCCATCGCCAAAGTTTGAGTGTGAGGAAATCATGTATAAGAAACAACCATTCAAAAGGTCGTTTTCTTGTACCCATTTTAGCAAAAAAGTGAGGTAAAATCAAATGGCATCATACAGAAAAAGAGAGGATGGTAAGTGGGAATATCGCATTTCTTATAAATCCCATGATGGTAAATATAAAAAAGCTGAAAAAGGGGGATTCCCAACAAAAAAAGCTGCACAAATTGCAGCTGCTGAAAGAGAGAAAGAACTGCTACTTCCATCTCATGTTTCAGACGACATTACTCTTTACGAATACTTTAAACAATGGGCAACCATTCATAAGAAACCTAATATTTCTCCCGTGACTTGGCAAGTTTATCAAGTTACCAATCACAATATTGAAAAACTTTTCCCAGGGGCGAAACTTAAAAACATAACCAGTTCAATCTACCAGCAAGCCTTAAATACATTTGCTGAAACACATTCACAAGCAACGGTTGAAAGATTGAATATTCATATCAAGCAATGCGTAGCTATGGCAGTTCACGAGGAAATCATTCAAAAGGATTTCACAACCTTTGCCAAAGCAGTTTCTCAAAATAAAGGTATCGAAAAAGAAACTAAGTTTCTCGAAGTTGAAGAATACAAGAAAGTTATATCCGTTTCGAAGGATAAAATGGACGTTCAATCATATGCAGTGATCTATCTTATCGCAGTTACTGGAATGCGTTTCGCTGAATGTTTGGAGCTTACTTGGGACAGTGTAGACTATGATAACAAACTACTCAACGTGAATAAAACCTGGAATTACAAAACTAATCTTGATTTCAGCTCTACAAAAACAAAAAGCAGTATCCGAAAGATACCACTTGACGACTCAACTCTTGAATTATTAAAAAAGTACAGACAAGATCATTGGCTGGGAAATAAAGATAATCGTATTTTCTCTAACATATCAAACAATGCAGTCAATAAGACGCTAAGATATATCGTTGGAAGAAATGTCCATGCTCACTCGTATAGAAACACATACGCTTCTTTCTTGATTTCAAAACACGTTGAACTACTATCTATCTCTAAAATCCTTAGTCATGAGAATATGAACGTCACCATCGAAGTCTACGCTCACCAGTTGAAAGAATTGGAAGAGGCAAGCAATTCAGAAGTAAGAGAAATATTTGTAAATTTAGAGGCGAATTTGGGGCGAAATACCTCAAACACCCAGTAAAATCAATAGTTTCTATGCCCCCTGCAGGAATCGAACCTGCAACTACTCCTTAGGAGGGAGTTGTTATATCCATTGAACTAAGGGAGCTAGAGAAAAACCCTGCCGGGTAAGCAGAGTTTTTTAGTCGAATTAACGACGGATTTCTTTGATACGAGCTGCTTTACCTTGAAGAGCACGCAAGTAGTACAATTTCGCACGACGTACTTTACCGTAACGAACAACTTCGATCTTTTCAACACGTGGAGTGTGGATTGGGAAGATACGCTCAACACCTACACCGTTAGAGATTTTACGAACTGTGTAGTTTTCTGAGATGCCTGCACCTTTACGTGCGATAACAACACCTTCAAAAATCTGAACACGTTCACGGTTACCTTCGACAACTTTCGCGTGTACACGAACAGTGTCACCAGGACGGAATGATGGGATATCTGTACGAAGTTGACCTTCAGTCAAGCTTTGGATTAATGGATTCATTTTTTTCTCCTATCTTTGTCAATCTTGAGGAACCTTCCTCAGCGGATAAACTGTATTTTTGTGCGTCCATTACACACAAGATACAGTTTACCAAATTTCATAGAAAAAGTAAAGAAATTTAAAGCAAAATTCCTAAAAAAATCGCTAGAAACCCGCCTATGTAAGTTAAGAGGAAATAGCTATAAAATACCTTCTTGTCACTGATTAGTCTTTGAAGCTCGTCGTTCAAGGTTGAAAAGGTCGTCAACCCACCACAAAAACCTGTCGCTAGGATAGCATAGACTTCCTTGGACTCCACATGATTGTAGAGTAAGCCAATCAAAAAACAACCGAGAAGATTCGCTATGAGAGTTCCTAGGGGCAATTTTGAGGATTGATTATAGCGAGAAAAGAAATACCGTACTAGGGCTCCAAAGCCACAGGCGATTGCAAGATAGATGATTACCATTTCTTCCTCCCTAGAACATAAGCCAAGAGCAGACCCCCACCGATGCTCAAAAATAAGTAGATGCCTAAACTAAGATAACGCCCGGTATCGAGCAATTTCACGACATCAAGCATTAGACTAGAAAAGGTTGTTAGCCCACCAAAAAAGCCTGTACCCAGCGCCAAAACCAAGCCTTTACTAGTTCCCTTATAGACCAGATAGCCTTTTACCAGATAGACCAAGCAGATAATGCCCAGATAGTTGACAAGGAGGGTGCCCCAAGGAAAGTCAGGACTGGCTGGCAACTGACTAGATACAAAATAGCGGACAAGGCCACCCAACATGGCAGCTAGAAAAATCCCTAGCGGATAGAATTGTTCTTTTTTCATTTGATGTTTTGATCCTGATAATCACGCGAACGTTTGAGAATGTCTGAAAAAGTCGCGACAATAGTCTCCTGATAGCGCTTATCTTCTACTCGATTTCTGACTTTATCAAAAATAACTTCTTCTCTCTTAGTATCTAAAATAGGTTTTCCTGAGGCTTTCTTATAAGCGATAACCCCTTCAACTAAATGCATTCGTTCTTCTAGGAGCTTAACGATTTGGTCATCGATTTGATCAATTTCTTGCCGAATACTATCTAAATCCATAGTGTCTCCTCCTTTATTTGAATTATTGTATCAAAAAGCCACCAAATAGGCTAGTAAAATCTAGTTTAACTACTAAAAACTGCACCGACTCCTTCCAGTCAGCGCAGCTTGTTTCTTATCCTACTTTTGCAGCCAATTCTTCTGCGAATTGTTCCAAGCGTTCGATGTCTTCTTCCTCAGCAGAAAGATCTACTTTAACACACTCTGAACCTTTTTCTGCTCCTGTCGCTACAAAAACACGATCAAAGTCATCGACAGCCTTACAGAATTCGTCGTAGAAGGTGTCACCTGAACCGACCACTCCATAGATTTTACCATTCAAGTTGAGATCAGCTAGGTCTTCGTAGAAGTCCATCATCTCATCCGGCAATTCTCCATCTCCGTAAGTGTAAGTCGCAACAATTGCGATATCCGCTTCCAAGAAGTCTGAAGCGTCAACAGTCGTACATTCATCCACATCGACATCCAAGCCCAAGTCACGCAATTTATCTGCTACAATATCTGCAATTTCTTCGGTATTACCGGTCATACTGGCAAATACAATTTTTGCTAATGCCATATCGTCCTCCTCAATTTATCTTTCTCCATTATATCATATCTTTTTCATTTTAAAAATAAAAATTCTTGTGCTACAATGAAATGAGAAAGAATTGAGGTTATTTATGGAAATTTGCCAGCAAATTTTAGAGAAAATCAAAGAATACGATACCATTATCATTCATCGTCATATGAAACCAGACCCTGATGCCTTGGGAAGTCAGGTAGGCTTGAAAACCTTGCTCAACCACCATTTTCCAGAAAAAACTATCAAAGCAGTCGGCTATAATGAACCGACTTTGACTTGGATGGCAGAAATGGATACTGTTCAAGATAGTGACTACCAAGGAGCTCTTGTCATTGTCTGCGATACAGCCAATACTGCTCGTATCGATGATAAACGTTATCATCAAGGTGACTTCCTGATTAAGATTGACCACCATCCTAACGATGATATCTATGGTGACCTATCTTGGGTGGATACAAGTTCAAGCAGCGCCAGTGAGATGATTGCTCTATTTGCTCAAGAAAATCAGCTAGCTTTGTCTAGTGAAGCGGCACGACTTCTCTATGCAGGAATTGTCGGGGACACAGGGCGTTTTCTCTACCCGTCAACTAGTGCCCGTACCTTTAGAATAGCTGGCCAGCTCAGAGAAGTTGATTTTGACTTTGCTGGATTGTCTCGTCAAATGGATACCATGAGCTTCAAGATTGCAAAATTGCAAGGGTATGTCTATGATCACTTGGAAGTTGATGAGAATGGGGCTGCGCGTGTTATTCTCACCCAAGAAATCTTGAAGAAATACGACGTTACTGATGCGGAAACAGCAGCCATCGTTGGAGCTCCAGGCCGTATTGATACTGTTAGCCTTTGGGGAATCTTTGTGGAACAAGCAGATGGTCACTACCGCGTTCGTTTACGTAGTAAAATCCATCCAATCAATCAGGTCGCCAAGGAACATGACGGTGGCGGCCATCCTCTTGCTAGTGGGGCAAATTCGTATAGTTTAGAAGAGAACGAGCTCATCTACCAAAAATTAAAAAACTTGCTGAAAAATAGATAAAAAGCTTGCCAAACTTACCAGAATCTGATAGACTAGTAAGGTAACAATCTATGGCTCGCAAAGAGACCATGGCAGAAAGGAAATATTGCAAAATGAAAAAAGATATCCATCCAGAATATCGCCCAGTTGTCTTCATGGACACAACTACTGGTTACAAATTCCTTAGCGGTTCAACAAAACGCTCTAACGAAACTGTTGAGTTCGAAGGCGAAACTTACCCATTGATCCGTGTGGAAATTTCATCAGACTCACACCCATTCTACACTGGACGTCAAAAGTTCACTCAAGCAGATGGACGCGTGGATCGTTTCAACAAAAAATACGGTCTCAAATAAGAATAAAAAGAACAGCTTCGACTGTTCTTTTTTCTTTCTTCAAATCAAGTCTCAAGCACCACTGCTGTTCCACTACAGGTAACCATCAGCATACCATTCTCAGCACCTAAGGTTTCATAGTCCATCTTAACCCCAATGATAGCATTTGCGCCACGTTCACTTGCACGCGCCATCATTTCTGCTAAGGCTTCTTCTCGAGCCTGCGTAAGCTCTCCCTCATAGGAACCTGAACGACCGCCAAAAATATTACGGAAACCAGCCGCCATATCTTTGAACATATTAACCCCAGCAACCACTTCGCCAAAGACAATTCCTTTGTATTCTAGGATTTTCTTTCCTTCGATCCCCGTAGTTGAAATAATCATCTTTAGGTCCTCCTTGCTTCTTTTAGAACATTGTAACCCCTTTCATTGTCTTTGTCAAGAAATTCCCTATTGCTTTTATACTCCCCATCAAAAAAGAGAAGACTTGGAGTCTTCTCTTTTTTCTTGGTTAAATCGCTTCTGTGACAAAACTACGACTTTCTAGCACCTTGAGCATGGCATTTGCTGTGTCTAGTGCTGTAAAGAGTGGCACACCGTGTTCAATAGCTGAACGGCGGATTTGCTCACCATCTTCATCAGCAGTTCGTTTGGTTCCGACAGTATTGATGATTGCTTGAATTTTTCCTTTGCGGACAAAGCTTGGGATATCCTTCTCATCATCACCAATCTTACCAACTGGCTGAGCATGCAGTCCATGGCTAGCAAAGAAGGCTGCAGTTCCTTCTGTCGCGAGGATACCGTAACCGATATTTTGGAAACGGCGAGCCAAGTCCAAGGCTTCTTCTTTGGCATCATCTGCAATGGTGAAGACTACATTTCCAAAGGTTGGCAAATGGAGGTAAGAAGCTTCAAAGGCTTTATAGAGAGCTTTTTCTAGAGTAGCATCAGAGCCCATGACTTCCCCTGTTGACTTCATTTCAGGACCAAGTAAGCTATCTACCTTAGCTAACTTGGTGAAGGAGAAGACTGGAGCCTTGATATGAACACGAGTGCTTTCAGGGTAAAGACCATCTTGGTAACCAAGTTCTCCAAGGTTTTGACCAAGAATTAACTTAGTCGCTACTTGAGCCATAGGGATATTGGTTACTTTTGAAAGGAATGGAACCGTACGGCTGGCACGAGGATTTACTTCAATGACGTAGACTTTTTCATCCTTGATGACAAACTGGATGTTCATCATACCAAGACAGTTAAGACCAATTGCTAAACGTTTGGTATAGTCTGCGATGGTTTCCTGAACCTTTTGCGACAAGGTTTGTGGTGGGTAAACGGCCATTGAGTCACCTGAGTGGACACCAGCACGCTCGATATGTTCCATGATACCAGGGATAAGGACATTTTCTCCATCTGAAATGGCATCAACTTCACACTCTTGCCCAACGATGTAAGAGTCAACAAGAACTGGGTGGTCTGGACTAGCCTTAACAGCGGTACGCATGTAAGAACGGAGGTCTTCTTCGTTTTCAACGATTTCCATGGCACGTCCACCCAAGACATAAGATGGGCGAACAAGGACTGGGAAACCAATCTTGCGAGCTGCAAGCACGGCTTCTTCTTCATTGGTAGCCGTTTGTCCTGGTGGCTGGGGAATATCCAAGTCTTTAAGGGCTTGTTCGAAGAGATCACGGTCTTCAGCTCGGTCTAGGTCAGCGACTTGAGTTCCAAGAATGGTCACACCTGCTTTGGCTAATGGCTCCGCAAGGTTGATAGCTGTTTGACCACCGAACTGAACGATAACACCCTTTGGTTGCTCCAAGTCGATAACATTCATCACATCTTCAAAAGTTAATGGCTCAAAGTAGAGCTTATCAGATACAGAGAAGTCCGTAGAAACGGTCTCTGGGTTTGAGTTCATGATAATGGCTTCGTAACCAGCTGCTTGGATAGCCTTAACAGAGTGAACAGTTGCGTAGTCAAACTCAACTCCTTGCCCGATACGGATCGGACCTGAACCTAGGACTAGAACGGATTCCTTGTCAGATTTGATAGATTCATTTTCCCAACCATAGGTTGAATAGAAGTATGGTGTTTCAGAGTCGAACTCTGCTGCACAAGTATCGACCATCTTATAAACTGGAACAATCTTGTTTTCCAAGCGAAGTTGACGAACTTGATCAGCTGTTGTTTTCCAGAGTTCAGCAATCTTACGATCTGAGAAGCCATTTAGCTTAGCTGTTTTCAAAACTTCTAGATCTTGTGGATGGGCGCCCAATTCTTGCTCAATTTCAAAGATATGCAAGAGTTTATCAAGATAGAAGATATCAATCTTGGTCAATTCAGCAATTTCTTCTGGTGTGTAGCCACGGCGAATGGCTTCTGAAACGTAGAAGAGACGATCATCTTGGGCTTTGACAACCTTTTCAATCAAAGCATCATCTGAAACCGCTGCAAGCTCAGGCATTTCATTGTGATGGACACCAATTTCTAGAGAGCGACAAGCTTTAAGGAGAGATTCCTCGATGTTTCGACCGATGGCCATAACTTCTCCAGTTGCCTTCATCTGGGTACCAAGACGACGTTCCCCTTTTTCAAACTTGTCAAATGGGAAACGTGGAATCTTGGCAACGACGTAGTCAAGGGCTGGCTCAAACATGGCATAGGTTGAACCTGTAACTGGATTAATGACCTCATCCAAGGTCAAACCGACGGCAATCTTGGCAGCCAACTTAGCAATCGGATACCCTGTCGCCTTAGAAGCAAGGGCAGAAGAACGCGATACACGAGGGTTTACTTCGATAACATAGTACTTAAAGCTATGCGGATCAAGGGCCAGCTGAACGTTACACCCACCTTCAATCTTGAGGGCACGAATGATGCTCAAGCTGGCATCACGAAGCATTTGGTTTTCATAGTCTGACATGGTTTGCGCAGGGGCAAATACAATGGAGTCCCCTGTGTGAATCCCAACCGGGTCAAAGTTTTCCATGTTACAAACAACTAGGGCATTGTCAGCCGAGTCACGCATGACTTCGTACTCGATTTCCTTGAAACCTGCAATGGAACGCTCAATCAAACATTGGGTAACAGGTGACAGTTTCAAACCATTTTCAGCGATTTCACGCAATTCTTCCTCATTGGCACACATACCACCACCAGTACCACCTAGGGTAAAGGCTGGACGGACGATGACAGGGTAGCCGATTGACGCCGCAAAGGCAACAGCTTCTTCCACTGTGTTGACAATTTCAGATTCAGGGATTGGCTGCTCAAGCTCTTCCATCAATTGTTTAAAGAGGTCACGGTCCTCCGCTTGGTCGATGGCCGATAATTTAGTTCCCAGAAGCTCTACTCCAAGCTCATCTAGGATACCGTTTTTAGATAATTCCATGGCCATATTGAGACCTGTCTGACCACCGAGAGTTGGGAGCAAGGCATCTGGACGTTCCTTACGGAGAATACGTGTCACAAACTCAAGTGTAATCGGTTCGATGTAAACCTTGTCAGCAATCTCCTTATCCGTCATGATGGTTGCAGGGTTTGAGTTCACCAAGACAACTTCATAACCTTCCTCTTTCAAAGACAAGCAGGCCTGGGTTCCAGCATAGTCAAACTCAGCAGCCTGACCAATAATAATCGGACCAGAACCAATCACCATAATTTTTTGAATATCAGTACGTTTAGGCATAGTTTATGATACAAAGCCCGTAAAGAACACAGTGAAAATAGGAAACTTGGTGCAGACGCCTTTAGCGTCAAGACGATGTTTATCTTTTTCACACAGTTCTTAGGGCGTGTTCACTTCCGCGAACAATGTATCTTCTCCTTTCTATTCGGCAACTCTCAGGTTGCCATTAAATAAATTCTCCGACGATTTTTTAGAGAAACAATCATTTTCGATAAAAAATTTAGTGCAGGGAGTTTTTAGTTCGCCTGATAGCGACTAAAAGAAAAGACCTGCCTTTCTATTCGTCGCCTCACAGAGCGACATTAAATAAGATACAAAGGACGATAAGAAAGCGACTGAATTTTGGAAACCAAGGATAGCAATCCTTCCTTGGTTTCTCTAAATTCCGAGCTTTCCTCCGTGTTCAATTCCATAAATTCTCCGACGAGTCTTACTCGTTCTTAGTTGGCTTGTTTAAAAGCTTCCATCATCTCGATAAACTCGTCAAAGAGGTAGCTAGCGTCGTGTGGCCCAGGAGCTGCGTCTGGGTGGAATTGTACAGAGAAACCTGGTTGGTATCTGTGACGCACACCTTCAACTGACTTGTCATTGATTTCTTCGTGGGT
Source organism: Streptococcus sp. Z556 (assembly GCF_053010225.1). NCBI lineage: Bacteria > Bacillati > Bacillota > Bacilli > Lactobacillales > Streptococcaceae > Streptococcus > Streptococcus sp. Z556. The sequence goes on along the minus strand of NZ_JBRKNU010000001.1, from coordinate 357,782 downwards.
AATGATCAAGTGCTCTGGCAAGTCCTCACGACTAACCGCATAACCATGGTTCTGGCTAGTAAAGTCTACTCGTCCTGTTGCGATTTCACGGACCGCGTGGTTAAATCCACGGTGACCAAATTTCATCTTATAGGTCTTGGCACCATTTGCCATGGCAAAAAGTTGGTGCCCCATACAGATACCAAAGATTGGAATCTTCCCTTGCACACCACGAATCATATCGAGGGCCTGGGGAACATCTTCTGGGTTTCCTGGACCGTTTGACAACATGACGCCGTCAGGGTTGAGATGGAGAATTTCTTCTGCTGTAGTTGTGTATGGAACCACAGTCACGTTACAGTTCCGTTTCGAAAGTTCTCGTAAAATGGAATGTTTGAGACCAAAGTCTACCAGAACGACACTCAATCCAACTCCAGGAGCAGGATAAGCTGTCTTAGTAGAGACTTGCTTGATATTATCTGTCGGCAAGACTGTTGCTTGGAGCTGATCTGCAATATGGTCCATGGTATCACCAACATGCGTAAGGGTTGCCCTCATAGTACCATGCTTACGGATAATCTTTGTAAGCGCGCGAGTATCAATTCCTGAGATACCAGGGATTTTCTTGGCTTTCAAGAATTCGTCCAAGGTCATTTGATTGCGCCAGTTGCTGGCTCTACGCGCTTCTTCAAAAACTACTACTCCCTTACAGGTAGGACTGATGGATTCGTAGTCATCACGGTTAATCCCATAGTTTCCCACCAACGGGTATGTGAAAGTCAAGATTTGTCCATTATAAGACTGGTCTGTAATGGATTCTTGATAGCCGGTCATCCCTGTATTAAAGACGATTTCACCTGTTACATCAATATCTGCTCCGAAGGCCTTGCCTTCAAAAACTGTGCCATCTTCTAATACTAGAAGTCGTTTTGTCATATAGTCACCTCTCGTGGACGCTCTCTGGCGTCTTTTAACGTCTTGTGTTTATTTTGCTTTTCTGTATGCCAGAACAGATTCTAAGATTGCCATTCTGACAAATACACCATTGGTCATTTGTTGGACAATGCGTGATTTTGGCGCTTCAACTAAATGGTCTGCGATTTCGACATCACGGTTGACTGGGGCAGGGTGCATGAGAATTGCTTTTTCTTTCAAGCGATCATAACGCTCTTGCGTCAAACCATGTTGCGCATGGTAGCCTTCTTTTGAAAAGACTACTCCACTTTCATGACGTTCATGCTGGACGCGAAGGAACATCATGACATCCACCTGATCGATGATCTCGTCAATACTTACAAACTGGCCATAGTCTGCGAATTCCTGACTTCTCCATTCCTCAGGACCTGCAAAGTAAAGCTCTGCGCCTAAACGTTTCAAAATTTGCATATTTGATTTGGCTACACGTGAGTGGTCCAGATCCCCAGCGATAGCGACCTTAAGCCCCTCAAAATGGCCAAATTCTTCATATATTGTCATCAAATCAAGCAAGCTCTGACTTGGATGTTGTCCTGAACCATCTCCACCATTGATAATGGAAGTCGTAATGGTTGGACTGGCAATCAACTCTCTGTAGTAGTCGACTTCTGGGTGACGGATAACACAGGCATCCACTCCAAGTGCAGACAGTGTCAAGATTGTGTCATAGAGTGTTTCACCCTTGTTAACTGAACTCGTCTTCACATCGAAATCGAGTAGATTCAGTCCCAGCTTAATCTCTGCCACTTCAAAGGACTTGTGCGTACGAGTCGAACTTTCAAAGAAAAGGTTGGAAACGATATGCTGGTCCTCATAGGAAGCCTGCGCTCCATTCTTAAATTCGATTCCTCGTTTGATCAATTTCATGACCTGATCTACAGTAAGGTCTTCCATAGAGACCACATGTTGCAAAGCTTGTTGATTTTCTGACATGGTTAACTCCTTTTTGCTATCTAGGCTTCTTCGGTAATAAGAACTCTATCTTGTCCATCTAGTTCTGCCATCTCTACGATGATCTCTTCAGAGCGACTAGTTGGAATATTTTTCCCAACATAGTCTGGACGGATTGGAAGTTCTCTATGTCCGCGATCCACTAGAACTGCTAAACTCACACGAGCAGGGCGACCATGGCTGACGACGTTGTCAATAGCTGCACGAATGGTACGACCTGTATAGAGCACATCGTCCACCAAGATGACTTCCCGGTCTGTCACATCAACAGAGATTAAAGAAGTATCTTCACCACTTTTAACATCGTCACGGAAAGGTTTGGTGTCCAGCTCTACTACTGGAACTGAAAGAGATTCTAACTGTTCCAAGCGTTCTTGGATACGGCGAGCAATAAAGACACCTCGCGTTTTAATACCAGCCAAAACGATTTTGTTCAAATCTTTGTTTCGCTCAATAATCTCGTAAGTGATTCGAGTAATCGCGCGTTTGACGGTCAATTCGTCTACAACTTCTTTTGCCTTCATGACAAACCTCCAAAAAGAAAAGTCTCCTTAACAAGGAGACTTCAGAATGTATAGCCAAGCGAGCCCTACCGCAAACAGTATAGACTTCACCCTTCTACTTAATCCAGCTCCTTGTCTGCCTCACGGGACAGGTTTAAAGGAATATTTTATTGTCATTACTATATCACAAAGACCCGTTCAAATCAAGTAAAAAAATTCATTATTTTCACTTATAACGAACTAAAATCATATAATTGAGGATAGTGATCGCATTCTGGATTTTTTGGATGACAGATAGCTCGTCCAAAGTAAATCATGGCCTGGTGAGCTGCTAACCACTCTTCTGGTGGCAAGACATCCATAACACGTTTTTCTACTTCAAGTGGCGTAGCTGATTTTTTAACGATATCGTGATGCTTACAGATACGCTCCACATGAGTGTCCACTGCAAAAGCAGGAATTCCAAACCCCACACTCATGACGACATTAGCTGTTTTACGACCAACACCCGCTAGACTTTCTAATTCCTCTCGAGTCTGAGGCACTTGACCGTCAAAATCGTCTAGTAACTGTTGGGCACATTTTTTAAGGAATTTGGCCTTATTTCGATACAGTCCCAGGCGAGAAATGTGTGAAGCAATTTCACTCTCTGTCGCTACAGACATGGCTTGTGGCGTTGGAAAAGCAGCAAAGAGACCTGGCGTGGCCTTATTTACCGCTGCATCTGTCGTCTGAGCTGACAACATCACTGCAACCAGTAGTTCAAAATGATTGCGAAAATCAAGACTAGGCTTAGCATCTGGAAAGAGGGCAATTATTTCCTCAATGACATGACGGGCACGTTTCTTGGATAAAACCATCTACTCGTCTCCATCAAACAGTCCTTGCAAGCCAGCAAATGGACTGTTTTCTTCTTTCTTGACTGCTTGTTGAGCTTGATATTCGTCTTCAGTCATGATTTGCCAGTCATTTCCTGACACAAAACCTTGGCCCGCCTCTTCTTCTGCCGTCAAGACCTTGATTGGGATATTGAGCAAGATATTATCTGCTACGCTCTCAGCAAGGTCGATTTCCCCATTTTCGATAGGCAAGACCAAGTCATCATCAAGAACCTCCTGGTCCAGTTGGTTGGTCGCTCCTTCCATGAAGACCTCTGTGACTGGATAAGACTCAGCCAGCTCAACTGGCTCCATACTGCGGCTGGAAGCAAGGACAATGGTATATGACAACTGATAGTCTAAGAAATACAGACGGTCTTCGTACTGTACCTTCCCCACTGCAAGGATATCTTTGACATCTAAAATCTCTTGGTTCCGTTTACGCAAGTCTGCTGCCAGGTCTAAAGCTTGTTCAAAATGCAGGCCTTCAGGTTGCTTACGAATTTCTTGAATGTTTAACTTCATATTTCCTCCATAAAGATGTACTCACTTGATTATACCATGAAAAGGCTATAAGTCAGCCTCCCAAACTTTGATATTAAAATCTCATTTTTTAACATATTTACTATGACAAACCTTCCTATTAGTGCTATACTATAGGCAAGAATAGATCAGAGCAAGGAGGATGCTCATATGGAAGACAAAGCACTCATCACTGAAGCTTACCAACTCCTTTCCGAGTTAAATAAAAGCTACCAAAGTTGCAAACAAGGTACAGCCGATGATCTTCGACTGCAAGAGCTACTGAACACCACTCTTAAAGAACTAAAAAAAGCAGAAAACCTAGACAACAGTATCTTAATCGACCTTGAGAAATTTTACCAATGTACTAGTCTGCTGATTGGACTAGGGAGCCTAAAACTAAACGATCAAGCTCGTACTGCTTGGCGCAACTATGACAAGTTCCACTACGAACATGTCAAACACGTGCTAACTCTCTATGGGCCTGTTTTCGGATTTTAGAGCTTGAAATTACTTGTTTTCTATTGACAAAATTTCCTGAAAGGTATAGGATAGAGGTATTAATACTCGGAGGTAAGGGAGACATGAACAACTAATCTATCAAATAAAGAACCTTTATTTAGTAGATCTTGTTTTTGTCTCTTTTTGCATGCTCTTTTTATACTAGATTTTCTAGTATATTGTCCCCATTGAAAATCAAAAAACTAGAAAGCTATGCTCCTCTTGGGTTGGGTTAGGCAGCTCCAAGCTAGTTTGACGAGCTTTTCAACGAGGATAATAGAGTTTTGACAGTGACTTTGGGCTCTACTAGATAAAGTAGAGCTTTTTATTATGCACTATCGACATTCTAGAAAGGGCAACAATATGATAAAAATCAATCATCTAACCATCACGCAAAACAAAGATCTACGAGATCTTGTATCTGACCTAAGCATGACCATCCAAGACGGGGAAAAGGTTGCTATTATTGGTGAAGAAGGAAATGGTAAATCGACTTTACTACGAGCTTTAACGGGGGAAGCATTATCTGATTTTACTATCAAGGGCGACATCCAGTCTGACCTTCAATCACTGGTCTACATTCCTCAAAAACTCCCCGAGTTCCTGAAAAATAGGACTCTACATGACTACTTCTTTTTGGATTCTGCTGATTTAGACTACAGCATTCTTTATCGTTTGGCGGAGGAGTTGCACTTTGATAGCGACCGTTTTGCTAGCGACCAAGAAATTGGCAGTCTATCAGGGGGCGAAGCTTTGAAAATTCAGCTCATACATGAGTTAGCAAAACCCTTTGAGATTCTATTTTTGGATGAACCTTCAAATGACCTAGACCTTGAAACGGTTGATTGGCTAAAAAGGCAGATTCGAAAAATTAGACAAACTGTTATTTTCATTTCCCATGATGAAGACTTTCTTTCTCAAACGGCAGATACTATTGTCCACTTGCGACTAGTCAAGCATCGGAAAGAAGCGGAAACGCTAGTCGAGCATTTAGACTATAATCGCTATAGTGAGCAGAGAAAGGCTAATTTTGCCAGACAAAGTCAGCAAGCTGCTAACGACCAGAGAGCCTATGACAAAACCATGGAAAAACATCGCCGCGTCAAGCAAAATGTAGAAACTGTACTTCGAGCTACCAAAGACAGTACTGCTGGTCGCCTATTGGCTAAAAAGATGAAAACTGTTCTCTCTCAAGAAAAACGCTACGAAAAAGCAGCTCAGTTAATGACACAAAAGCCACTTGAAGAGGAACAAATCCAACTTTTCTTTTCAGACATCCAACCATTACCGGCTTCTAAAGTCTTAATCCAACTGGAAAAAGAAAATTTATCCATTGGCAAGCGCATTTTAGCTCAGGAGTTACAACTAACTGTTCGTGGCCAAGATAAAATCGGTATCATCGGGCCAAATGGTGTTGGGAAATCAACTCTGTTAGCCAAGTTGCAACAACTGCTCAGCACCAAAAGAGAGATTTCGCTTGGTTTTATGCCACAAGATTACCATAAAAAACTGCAATTGGATTTATCTCCAGTAGCCTACCTCAGCCAAACTGGACAAAAAGAGGAACTACAGAAAATCCAATCTCACCTAGCCAGTCTCAATTTCAACTATCCAGAGATGCACCACCAAATCCACTCCCTATCTGGTGGTCAACAAGGCAAACTCCTACTTTTGGATTTAGTGTTGCGCAAACCAAACTTTCTCCTTCTGGATGAGCCTACACGAAACTTTTCTCCCACTTCTCAACCTGAAATCAGAAAACTCTTTACCTCCTATCCCGGCGGTCTGATCACTGTTTCGCATGACAGACGCTTCTTAAAAGAGGTCTGTACGAGTATCTATCGTTTAACAGAAAATGGTTTGGAAGTCGTCGATTTACAAGATTTATAAATGTTGAACATAGCAAAAATCCAGAGAGGTTTCTCTGGATTTTTTTACATGTGTTTCAAGCGTTCGATTCGTTCTGAGATAGGTGGGTGGGTGTAAAATAGTTTTTGTAGTCCGCCAGCTTTCTTGGGATCATTGATATAAAGAGCGCTGCTAGCATCGTCGACATGGTGATGCATTGGCTCGCTATTGTCCAACTTGCGCAAGGCATTGATCATCCCTTGAGGATTGCGGGTCAGCTCCACACTGGATGCATCCGCTAGAAATTCTCGCTGACGAGAGATAGCTAGTTGTACCAAGGTTGCTGCGAGGGGTGCTAGAACAATGGCTAAGAGAGAGATAACAAGCATGATAATCTCTAGACCATTTCCATCACGATCATTATCACTCCGTCTGCGGCCTGCGCCACCCCACCACATCATCCGACCAGCCATACTAGATAGCATGGTAATAGCACTAGCAAGGGCGACAGCAATGGTCGAAATGCGGATATCGTAGTTCCGAATGTGACTGACTTCATGCCCCATGACCGCTTCTAGCTCCTCACGATTCATGATGGCTAGGAGACCCGAAGTGGCCGCAACAGCCGCATTCTGCGGGTTGGAACCTGTTGCAAAGGCATTTAAAGAAGAATCCTCAATGATGAAAACACGTGGCATGGGAATCTGAGCAACCATGGCCATATCTTCCACTACATGGTAGAGGTCTGGTGCTGTTTGCTCATCAACCTCACGCGCCCCATTCATAGACATGACAATCTCTGTTGATTGAAAGATCATGGTCAAGGCATAGACAAAACCGATGATTAGGGCTATGATCATACCCCCAAGACCTGAGCGCATGAAGAGATAACCAACCGCATAACCAACCAAGGTCAAGAGTAGGAAGAAAACCAGCAATAAAATCCAAGTTTTTCGTTTATTACTCGAAATTTGATCAAACAACATCTTAGTCACCTAAACCGCTAAAGTCAACTTTAGGAACTGCCTTTTCCTCTTCAGGTGTTTGAAGGAAGTCTGCAGCTTTAAATCCAAATAGTCCTGCGATGATGTTACTTGGGAAGCTTTCAAGTTTTACATTGTAGTTGCTGACAACACTGTTGTAGAGTTGGCGTGAGTAAGAAATTTTATTTTCTGTATTGGTCAACTCTTCTTGCAATTTGATAAAGTTAGCACTAGCTTTCAAGTCTGGGTAATTCTCTGCTACTGCAAAGATACCAGAAATCTGGCGGGTAAGGGCATCACTGGCCTTCATCGCTTCAGCTGGTGAAGTTGCTGCGGCTACTTGTCTACGAAGTTCTGTCACCTTTTCCAAGGTAGAACCTTCATATTTGGCATAGCCTTTGACTGTTTCAATCAAGTTTGGGAGGAGATCATTACGACGCTTCAACTGAACATCTATCTGGCTCCAAGCCTCCTTGGTCTGCATACGATTTTTCACCAAACCGTTATAGCTAACAATCACAAAAATAACAATCAGAGCCAAAACTCCAAGAATAATCCAAGTCATAATCTTATTCCTTTCTGCTTTTAGATTACTACCAGTATATCAAAATTTTAATGAATATGGTAAAATAAGATGATACTAGAGAAGGAAACGACTATGAAACCAGAAACATTTTACAGCTTGCTCGTCGAGCAAAATCTTCCACTTTCTGACCAGCAAAAGAACCAATTTGAACGCTATTTTGAACTCTTGGTCGAGTGGAATGAAAAGATTAACCTGACCGCTATTACAGACAAAGAAGAAGTCTACCTCAAACACTTTTATGATTCTATTGCACCCATCCTACAAGGCTTGATTTCAAATGAAACTATCAAACTTCTTGATATCGGGGCTGGGGCAGGATTTCCTAGTCTTCCTATGAAAATCCTCTATCCTCAGTTAGATGTAACCATCATTGATTCGCTAAATAAACGCATCAACTTCCTCCAACTATTGGCCCAAGAGCTGAATTTGGACGGAGTTCACTTCTATCATGGACGTGCAGAAGACTTTGCTCAAGACAAGAACTTTCGTGCTCAGTTTGATATGGTGACGGCTCGTGCTGTTGCCCGTATGCAAGTCTTATCTGAATTGACCATTCCCTACCTTAAAGTTGGTGGAAAACTACTGGCTCTCAAGGCCAGCAATGCCCCCGAAGAATTACTAGAAGCCAAGAATGCCCTCAATCTCCTCTTTAGCAAGGTTGAGGATAATCTCAGCTACGCCCTACCAAATGGAGATCCACGATACATCACTGTGGTAGAAAAGAAAAAAGAAACCCCAAACAAATATCCACGTAAGGCTGGCATGCCCAATAAACGCCCGCTTTAATTTTTTTAGTAAAAAAATGTTTACAAAGTTCGCCTCGCTTTTTTATTTCTTGGCTCGGGAAAAAATGATTTACAAAATCATTTTTTTCTGCTATACTATCACAAGCAAAGGTTTTTAATGTCATCCCGTGAGGTGACGAAGACGCAGAAATATATGAAATTCTTTAATGAGATACCCCTCTTTTTAAAGAAGTCTTACTCTGAGAGCCTGTTGCTGTAAAATAATGGGCTCTTTTTTGATGCCCAAAAGTGAGGTTTATATGAAACAAGAATCAACTGTTGATTTGTTACTAGACGTTGATCAACGTCCTTCAGCTGGGAAAGGTATCCTCCTCAGCTTCCAGCACGTTTTTGCTATGTTTGGAGCGACCATCCTAGTTCCTTTGATTTTGGGAATGCCTGTATCCGTTGCCCTCTTTGCATCTGGTGTCGGAACCCTGATTTATATGGTTTCAACTGGCTTTAAAGTTCCAGTCTATCTTGGATCATCCTTCGCCTTTATCACAGCCATGTCCCTTGCTATGAAAGAAATGGGTGGCGACGTCTCTGCTGCTCAAACAGGGGTTATTCTAACTGGTTTGATTTATGTCATTGTCGCAACAAGTGTTCGCTTTGCTGGTACGAAATGGATTGACAAACTCTTGCCTCCTATCGTTATCGGACCTATGATTATCGTTATCGGTCTTGGTCTTGCAGGCTCAGCCGTTACCAATGCTGGTCTTGTAGCTGATGGAAACTGGAAAAATGCCCTTGTAGCTGTCGTAACCTTCCTCATTGCTGCCTTCATCAATACAAAAGGAAAAGGGTTCCTTCGTATCATTCCTTTCCTCTTTGCCATTATCGGTGGATACATCTTCGCAGTTCTTCTTGGTCTTGTGGACTTCACCCCAGTCCTTCAAGCCAACTGGTTTGAAATCCCTAGTTTCTACTTGCCATTTAGCACTGGTGGAGCCTTTAAAGAGTACAACTTATACTTCGGTCCTGAAACAATCGCTATCTTGCCTATCGCTATCGTAACCATCTCTGAACACATTGGAGACCACACAGTTTTGAGCCAAATCTGTGGCCGTCAGTTCTTGAAAGAACCAGGACTTCACCGTACGCTTCTTGGTGACGGTATCGCGACATCTGTATCTGCCTTCCTCGGTGGACCAGCCAATACTACCTACGGTGAGAACACTGGAGTTATCGGTATGACCCGTATCGCTTCTGTTTCCGTTATCCGAAACGCTGCATTTATCGCCATTGCTCTTAGCTTCCTAGGTAAATTCACTGCCTTGATTTCAACCATTCCAAATGCTGTGCTTGGTGGTATGTCCATCCTTCTCTACGGAGTTATCGCCAGCAACGGTCTGAAAGTTTTGATTAAAGAGCGCGTTGACTTCAGTCAAATGCGTAATCTCATCATTGCTAGTGCCATGTTGGTACTTGGACTTGGTGGAGCCATCCTCAAACTTGGCCCAGTTACACTTTCAGGTACTGCTCTATCAGCCATGACAGGAATCATCTTAAACTTGATTTTGCCACACGAAAATAAAGACTAATCATCTATACACACAAAATCCACTCGATTGAGTGGATTTTTTTATTACTTACTCTTTATTTCCAACAGTAAATCTTTCAATGAAATAATGGTCACGGCTAGTAAAATCATGGCCATACCGACAAAATCAATCGCATAAAACTGTTCCTTCATAATCAGAAAGGCAAAGAAAACGGCAGAAATTGGCTCTATGGAAGCCAATAAACTAGACTTAACAGGGCCTATCAGACTAGCTCCTTTTAGGAAAGCTGTATAGGCAAAGACCGTTCCGATGATGATAATGCCAGCAAATGCAAAGAGAAAATCTAGACTAGTCGGTATGCTGGCCTGTAAGACTCCTGTGAAGGGAATAGCCACTACACCAGAAATAACCATCCCGACACCAATCACCAAAATACTGCCCCACTTCTTAATCAAAGCAATGGGAAGGATAATATAGAGGGCATAGGTCAAGGCTGAAAAGAGGCCCCAGAACAGACCTAGGGGTGTGACAGACAACTGGTCGACTTTCCCATGCGTCGCGATAAGAAACGTTCCTCCAATTGCTAAACCAATCGAAATAATCTCAGCCAGAGTAGGCGCCACCTTGTCCTTGATACAGGTATAAACCAAGATCCCAACGGGGCATACATACTGGAGAACTGTCGCCGTTCCAGCATTGGTTTCCTGAATGGCAGAAAGATAGGCAAACTGGTTTAAGAAAAGCCCGAACACTGCAAATAGCAACAGAGATAGCAGACTTTTTCTGTCTTTTAAAAAAGCATAGAGTTTATCCTTTGCAGTCACGTAGGATAAGAACACCAGTGCCAAGCCTGCAATAATGAGCCGCAGATTGGTCAAGACTAGAGCGGAAATCACGTGTGCCATCAGGTATTGGCCACTGGTTCCAGACAAGCCCCAAGCAATCCCTGCAACTACTGTAAATAGAGTTCCTTTTACGGTCTTTGACATTCTTCCCCCTACTCTTCTTGGCGAATCATTTCCATGACTTGGTTTCGATCGACTATCCACTGAGCACGTTCATCCTTCTCATACGTTCGATTGGATAAAAAGATGGCTGCTTCCTGTTTCTTTCGATTCCACATGATGAAGGTACCTGTATAGCCCGTATGGTCCAGCCAGGCTCCTTCCAGATTCCAAGATAGGGAACGCTCCTTATCCTCTAAGGGAGAAAAATTTTGGCTCAATTCTGCTGCAAAATCATCTTTCAAGTAATGTTCCAGAAAGATCTGCAAATCCTTAACAGTCGAAAACAAACCAGCACTTCCAGCGTGCTTCCCTAATAGACGGGCTTTGGGATCGTGAATGATTCCGGCCTCCGCTCCTCTCACTGTTGGTACAGCAACCTCAACGGGACCAAACATCGTTTCCTTCATCCCCCATGGGGTCCAAACTTGTTCTTCTATAATCTGATCCAAATCTTGATCAAAGATTTTTTCCAAAAGAAAACCCAAGAGTAAAAAGTGAACGTCCGAGTATAGGAAGGCTGGCTGATTTCGTCTGTTGAGGTGAAACATGGCTTCTCTTAATTCCTCTGCACTTAACTTGTCTCGATTGGGAATAAAGGGGTCCAAGTCTGTGGCATGGGTCAGAAGCTGCCGTATAGTAATATCTGGATAATCACACTTCGGTAAAAAATCCGTCACCAGTCGCTCAATATCTAATTTGCCCTGCTGCCACAAGAAGATAAGAACCGTCCCCACTCCCACGACTTTACTCACACTTGCCAAATCATAAACCAAACCGGTTTCTGTCTTCAAGTCTCGTTCTGGATCACTCAATCCTAGATAAGACTCTTTCCATTCACCATCCTTATAATACGCAAAAGAGGCCCCGGGATAAATCCCTGCCTCGATTTGATTTTCTATTTTTCTTAGAATTTTTTCCCACTTCATGCTTCTTCAAACCACAATTCAATGTTATTGGTATCTTTACCAAGGAAGAATTTTTCAGACTTAGGGACAAAGTAGTCTGTATTTTCAAATTTCTGACGAAGACTGGTTAGATCAAAATTCTTGACTAAAAATTTTAACATCGTCAAATCCCATGTGACATTGTTTTCAACAGCCAAATCTGGTCCTTGCCCTTTCGTAAAGGTGATTGCTGGTGCTACTCCTTCAGGATCAAGTAAACTCTCTGTACCTTTAGGTAAACGCAACTCCATAGAAACCTCAAATTGGCTCACGTATTTTATACTTGTATTTGAATAAAATTCAGGAATAGTTTCCAGTGGAACCAGATCTCTTACGTCATTTTCCGCATGAACAAGGATCACATCCTGTTCAGGTGAAACAATCTCAAAAGCATAACCACAGCTTCCTTTAAATAGGCGAGGAAGAGAATTCATTTGAGAAAGAATGCCCTCGATTTCAGAAGGATTCTCAACCTTTATCAAGAGTCTAGCTAGCTTCTTAAGCCCTTCAACTCTGCGTGTTCGCATGCTCGGAGCTTCTTCTAAAATCAATCTTTCAGTACCTGTCTGATCTCCCAAGGAGAGAAAGGCAGACTCTTCTAACAAGGGTTTCATCCCTAGAGTTCCAATGTAAAATTTTTCATTTAATTTTCGGTTATTAACTTTCACAGTCGGAATGATCCGAACTATCTCATTCACATTCATATATTCCTCCAACTCTTTTATTTTAAAGGATTTTCGAATATTTTACAAGCCATATCTATTTTATTTAAAAATTTTATAACAAAAAACTGGGTTCCCCCAGTTTCTTTTATTATAGATAAAGTAGTTTGAATACTGCTACTGCTGCAATAGCCGCTGCGATTGGAGCTACAACTGGTACCCATGCATACCACCATTTTGAATCACCCTTGTGTTGACCAAGAACTGATTTTGGAAGGAGTTCGTGAAGAAGACGTGGTCCAAAGTCACGAGCTGGGTTCAAACCAGGCCCAGAAGGTCCACCGAGTGAAGTTACCAAAGCCATAACTAGGAAACCTAGGGCCAAGTGCGCAACTGAAAGTCCAGCAGCTGTGTGTGGAGCTACTTGAGCTTTTACTGCCATTTCAGTTAAATCAACAGTTTGTCCAGCTTGAGTAGCCATTTGTTTCATGTATTGAAGAACCTCAGCACCAAAGAAGTTTTTAGTCAAACCAAGTGCTGCAAAGAAAAGAACAAATGAACCTACAAACTCATTTAGGAAACCATTAACAGTAGCTGCAAAACGTGATTCTTTTGTTCCATGGTCCAAACTTGAGATAGTTGAGAAAGTTCCCAAGATGTTGTTTGGATTTTCTGTTTTCAAATAGTAAGGACGGTGAGTCGCTACAACCATAGCTTGACCAAAGATTGCTCCCAAAACTTGTGCTAGGATGTAAAATGGAACTTGATCCCAAGAGAAAAGACCACTAACTGCAAGTCCAAGAGTGAAAGCTGGGTTGATGTGGTTTCCTGATACATTACCAAACATCAAGGCTGGGATCATAACCCCCATACCGTAACCAACCGCGATAACGAGCCAGCCACTTTGGTGACCTTTCGTACCTTTAAGTTCAACGTTAGCAACTGCACCATTACCAAGAATGATCAAAATAGCAGTTCCCAAGAATTCTGTGGCATATTTAATAGCCCATGTAAAATCCATTTGATAGATTCTCCTTAAATTTTTTTAGACAATCCTTATTCTATCAATTTTTAGGCCTTTTAGCAATATCTTTTCTAAAAGAATCTATGGAAAACGCTTTATTTAACTTATCTTTAGGAAAAGGACAAAAGAAGTCAAACTCCTTTTGTCCTAATCGTTATTCGTGACGTTGACCAAAATCTGCAATCATCTGCTCCATCTCTTGGCGACTCGGAGTGGTCAGCATATAAAGGAAGTCCCCTTGTAGCTCTGCAAAGGCTGCTGGCATGATTTTTTTGACCTTGAATTGTTGGCTATACTTGGCAAGCAAGTCTTCTTCTGAATAGACATAGTTTGCATTGGCACGACGTGATGTAGCTAGACAGTATTGAGGTTCAAACTCTGATGCTGGGAACTCTTCTCCTGCGACAATCGCCGCATAGCCACGATAGAGGTCCAAAGAGTGAGCAAAGTTATAAACATCAATGGTAAAGCCACCTGCAGGACGGTTATTGTACTCAATGGCAATGTAGTCATCCCCGTCACGGAAAAACTCGATATGGAAAAAGCGTTCTCTCATTCCAAATTCTTTGACAATGGCCTCACCATACTTGCGCAGTTTGGGATCCATATCCTTAAGCACATAGTAGGAATTGTCCATCTTATAAATCATGAGATCAAGTGGTGTATGGGCATAATCGAAAGTCGTTGAAAAGACGATGTTGCCATCCTTGTCCACAAGCCCGTCAAAGGTACAGATTTCGCTAGAAGTGACAAATTTTTCAAAGAAATAAACGGTTGAATGGTCCCATTCTTGCTTGAAGTGGTGGATATCGTCTTCTGTCTCAAGCTTAAAGGTTGCTGCTGCTCCCACTCCGTTATCAGGTTTGGCAATCATTGGTAGACCGATTTCTTTCACTGCTTTATCCACATCTGCTTCCGTCTGGATAACAGTACCAGGTACCACAGGAACGCCTGCTTTTTTGAAAAGTTTCTTCATCTCAGACTTAAACTTGGTCTTTTTGAGATCCTCTGGTTTGGCACCAAAGACATTGAATTGCTCTCTGAGTGTTGCGTCTAGCTCAAGCCAGTATTCATTGTGGGACTCGATGCGGTCGATTGGGCCATGCTTGTAGAAAAGAAAAGCTACTGCACGTTTGACTTCGTCTATGTTCTCAAGATTGTCCACACGGAAATACTCGGTCAGGCTATTGCGCAAAGGTTCATCAAGTTGTTCGTAGGGCTCCTGACCAATTCCCAAAACGGTGATGCCTTTATTGGCTAGCTCGATGGTAAACTGTTGGAAGTTTTGCGGATAGTAGGGAGAAATAACAAGGTAATTCATAGGCAACTCCTTTTATAGATACAGGTGTCCAAGAAAATAGGGCATTTGTTTACGCCACCATTCCCAGTCGTGGGCGACATCGTGTCCCCATTCAGCAAACCAGGCTGGAATTTGTTTCTGGTCAAAGGCTTCTTTGAGGTTGTAGAAAGATGGCAGACCATCTTGTTCCCAGGCACCGAGACCCGTACAGACGACGATTTCTGCCTGACGGTAACGATCGATAAACCAGCCGTCGTTTTGATTCCAGATATAATCTACTGGCGAGTTTTGGTAAATAGCATCGTCATTGTAGTAATCACCGACAAAGAAACGTGCGTCATAAACACCACTGAGGGCAATCACCTTGGTAAAGACATCTGGATGCTGGAGGAAGAAATTGAGTGCATGGTAAGCCCCCATCGAGCAACCTGTTGTCATCATGCCATCAAACCAACCTGTCTTGTGCTTGATAAAAGGAATGGCCTCCTCAATCACATAGCGTTCGTAGGCACGGTGCATCTCTGCTTGGTCATGACCATTTTTCCAAGTAGCCAACCAGCTCTCGCTGTCCACACTGGATAGGGTAAAGAACTGGACACGCCCCTCCTCGATAAAGGAAGCGCAGGCATCAATCATGCCAAAATCATAGTATTCATTGTGACTGCCACCAGATGAAGCAAAAACCACAACTGGAATCCCAGCGTATCCATAACGGTTGAGGTACATTTCACGGTTGAGGTGACCACTCCAGTGGCTGAGATTTTCAATATGCATTGGCTTTCTCCTTTCCTAACTTACCATTTCTCAGCAAAAAATCGAAGACAGTCTGGTAAATTTTCCGACCAAGGGATTTCACTATGGATGGCACCAGACTGAACTTTCAAAACAAGATTATCCAAGTGTATTCCACCTGCAATCAAATCATGATAATAACGAAGCGACGAGTCGATATAGGCTTGCTTGATATTGCCAGCCATCAAGGTCTTATCCGTATCGTCTGCTTCTTCTGTCCCTACATAGATGAAAATGCGCTGTTCAGGCGTCAATTTCTTGCGCTCGATATAGCGGTTAAAGGCTTCTTGGTGAAGCCAGTTGGCAGATGAGAAGACACCTAGACAACCAATTCGGTCTTGGTACTCTAGTCCGATAAACTGGGTAATATTGCCTCCTAGTGACGAACCAATCATAGCCGTATGCTGGCGATCAGCTTTGGTACGATAGGTTTCATCGATAAAAGGCTTGACCACTTCCATGATAAACTCGGCATACTCCACACCCTTACCACCAAACTGCTGGCCTGGGATAGGAGATTCTTGAAATTTCCAAGCCGCATACTCATTCATCCGTCCCATGCCGTCATTATCTATAGCAACGACAATCATGCGACTGATGTCAGGATTTCGTTTAATAGCCGGAATGATCTTCCATGAGTGTCCGATATAAGACTCCTTGCTGTAAAAGACATTTTGCCCATCATGAAAGTAAACAACAGGGTAAAAACGGTCTGTGTCTTTCTCGTAGTCCTTTGGCAGAAGCACACGCACACGACGCTCTTTTCCAGTATAAGGAACCTTGAGTTTGTGTTCTTTCATTTTTAAGTAAAAGTAGGAATGATTCATTGTCAGAAAACTCTCTATATTCAAAATTTTATCTCATTATACCATAAAAATAGAAAAAAAGTCAGTAATTGTCCATTTTAAGGATAAATAACTAACTTTTTTCATTTAATATTCTAAATTCTTCTGGATTTTCTGATTAGAGTAGATTATCAATTAACTCATCGACAGCGTCTTTTTCAGCTTGAGGTGTGATCTTAGTGATCATAATACCTGCCACTGCTCGCTCAACCAAACCTTCAACATCCATCCGTTTTTCATACTGCTCAGCATTCTCTATCTTAGGATTGGTCTTAGGACGGTCAGGCGCAAAAATAGTACAGCAGTCTTCAAAAGGTTGGATTGAAATTTCAAAGGTATCGATTTCCTGCGCAATATCAATGATTTCCAACTTGTCCATAGTAACCACAGGACGAATGATTGGAGTGCTAGTCACAGCGTTGATAGTCTGCATGCTTTCCAAGGTCTGGCTGGCTACTTGACCAAGACTTTCCCCATTGATGATAACTAATCCATTTCTTACCTCACGAATACGGTCGGTAATGCGCATCATAAAACGACGGGTCAAGGTCATGAGGTAGGCTTCTGGCGCCTTAGCCTTGATTTCTTCTTGAATCTCAGTGAAAGGCACTTCGATAAATTGGATATTGCCACCAAACTTGGTCAATTTTCGAGTCAAATCGTGGGCTTTTTTAAGGGCACCAGGACTAGTATATGGTGGGCTGGCAAAGTGAACGGCTTCAATATCAACCCCACGTTTGAGAGCTAGATAACCTGCCACAGGTGAATCAATTCCACCTGACAACATGAGCATGCCTTTACCAGAACTTCCCACAGGTAATCCTCCTGCTCCACGAAAGGTTTCATAGGATAGGTAGGCAGCCTCCTCACGAATCTCAACCTGAAGATTAATATCTGGATTTTTCATCTGAGCTTGCACGTTTGGAATAGCTTCGAAAACAGCACCGCCAAGAGTTTGATTGAGTTCACGACTATCCAATTCGAAGTTGTGGTCGCTACGCTTGCTAGTGATTTTAAAGGTCATCCCTTCCTTGTAGATTTCCTTCATAATCTCTTGGACAGCAGATTTCAGAACTTCCACAGACTTTTCAACCTTATACACAGGAGAAAAGTTTTGAATCCCAAATACTTGTTTGAGAGATTCTGCTACTGCTGTATAATCAGCTCCATTGAGGTAAGCATGGGCACGGTCGCGGTCTGCTGTTACCTTAACTTGAGGATAGATGGACAAAACGTCCGAAATATTATTACGAAGTTTATTGATGAAACGCATACGATTTTTGTGCTTGGTTGACAATTCTCCATAGCGAATCATAATTTCTGAATACTGCATAAATGCTCCTATCTTACTTTTCTAGTTTGATTGTAAATTAATTTTAGCTTGGTCAAGAACTGCTCGACCTGACTCATATCATTTTCTAGGTCTAGGCTGATACGTACTGCTGACTGGGCCTTATCCTTGTCTACTCCCATGGCAATCAAAGTACCTGCAGGTTTCCCAGCCTTAGATGAACAAGCAGAGGTGGTGGAAATGAAAATATCATAGTCCTCAAAGGCGTGAACGATGACTTCTCCACGAACCCCCTTAATCCCAAAAGTCAGGATATGAGGGGCAAAATCTTCCTCACCTGAAAAGACGAAAATATCTGGATAGTCCAGAAGGGCTTGGCGAATGACTGTCTTTATCTGCCCAGTCTTACTAGCAAAGATAGCTAACTTTTCCATAGACAAACGAAGAGCCTTGGCTGTCGCTGCAATTCCAGCAACATTTTCAGTTGTCGAACGATAGTCCCCCTCTTGACCACCACCAGTCAACAGAGGCGTAATCTTCTTGCCAGACTTGATATAGACAAAGCCAACACCTCGGACGCCATGAAACTTATGACTTGAGAAGGTCGCAAAATCCACTCGATCAGTTAGATACTTTTCAGTTGGAATCTTAGCAAGAGCTTGGACAGCATCCACATGGAAGGAAATAGTTGGTTTATCAGCTAAAAGTTCTGAGATAGCCTCAATAGGCTGGATAGAGCCGATTTCATTGTTAACTGCCATAATAGAAACGAGGGTCGTATCAGGTCGAATCAAACTTGCTAGAACCCTAACATCTACAAATCCTTTCTCATCAACTGGGGCAATATCCACCTCAAAACCTTGACTTTTCAGCCAGAGTGCTGACTCCTTGACTGCTGGATGCTCAATAGCTGATACGATGATGTGCTTGCCAAACTGGGCTTTTTCAAAGGCTACACCCTTGATAACCCAGTTATCCCCTTCTGTTCCACCAGAGGTAAAGAAGATTTCATCACTTTTCTTCCCAATCAAATCTGCAATTTGCTGCCGGGAAGCATCTAAAATTCGTGTTGCCTGGTCTCCCAAACGATGGAGACTGGATGGATTTCCGACAATTTTTGAAGCGACCTGCATGTAGGTTTCAAGTGCTTCAGGATAAGGCTTAGTTGTCGCCGAATTATCAAAGTAGATCATGTTTTCTCACGCTTTCTAAAATCACTCCTTCTATTGTATCACGAAAAGAGACCTGCGACAAGAAAGGGAATCTTCTCTTTTTTTAAGATTTTTTTAAAGAAATGAGGTATAATAAATCATAATCAAAGGAGAGTATCATGTCTAATTATCGTAGAACTTCTAATAAATCAAAAACTGAACACATTAAAAAAGGATTTACTGTCTTTCAAAAAACGATTGCTACCATCGGTAGTATCCTTGGTCTGATTACCGCTACTATCACCATCATGAACGCCATGGATAATAACAAAAACAACAAAAAAGTACCGACGACAACCCAAACAACTGTTGTCAAGGAAATTCAAAAGGAATCCCCTCAGGAAAATACTACACCTAACAAGGACAACACTTCTACTAAAGAAAATACCCCACAAGAAGAAACTTCTCAATCCAACAAGAAAGAGGAGAAAAAAGAAGAACAGAAAACAACAACTCAGGACTCTTCTACACCCGCTACAAATAAAGAAACAAGCGATAACGGTACACAGTCAAATACGACAAATACAGAAACTAAAACGAACCAGTAATCACTAAAATAGCTTCCTTCCATATTTGGAAAGAAGCTATTTTTTATTGTTGCAATACTTTTCGTGGTTTGGTTCCCTCAGCTGGACCGATGACACCTGCCATTTCGAGTTCTTCCATCAGGCGGGTCGCACGGTTAAATCCAACCGACAAACGACGCTGAATCATAGAAGCACTAGCTTTCTGGGTTTCGATAACCAAAGCCTTAGCTTCCTCAAAAAGCGGGTCGCCACCAGCTTCACCGTCAGAGAAATCCCCCTCATTATCTGGGACGTCTCCTGGATCAAAGCTATCATCGTAGTCCGCATCCGCCTGAGCCTTGATGAAGTTTACGATGCGTTCAACATCATCATCTGAGATGAAGGATCCTTGTAGACGGACCGGGTGATTTTCATCAATTGGTTTAAAGAGCATATCTCCTCGACCGAGCAGTTTTTCTGCTCCATTTTCATCCAAGATGGTTCGTGAATCTGTACCTGATGAAACTGCGAATGCCACACGAGATGGGACATTGGCCTTGATAAGACCAGAGATAACATCAACCGATGGACGTTGCGTTGCGAGAATCATGTGAATCCCTGCAGCACGTGCCTTCTGTCCGAGACGGATGATAGCATCTTCCACTTCCTTGCTGGCCACCATCATAAGGTCAGCCAACTCGTCCACAATGACAACAATCAAAGGAAGCGGCACTTGTTTGTACTCAGATTGTCTATTGAATTCTTCAACCTTGGCATTGTAGCCAGCGATATTTCGCACACCAACCTTAGCGAAGAGTTCGTAACGGTTTTCCATCTCATCCACAACCTTTTGCAGAGCCTTGCTGGCCTTGCGTGGATTGGTCACAACTGGAATCAAGAGGTGAGGAATGTCATTGTAAACCGATAACTCAACCATCTTTGGATCCACCATCATAAACTTGACCTGGTCGGGTCTTGCTTTCATGAGAATGCTAGCGATAATACCGTTAACTGCGACTGACTTCCCTGATCCCGTCGAACCTGCAACCAGTAGGTGGGGCATCTTGGAAAGGTCAAAGGTGCGAGCAGTTCCATTGACCGCCTTCCCTAGAGGAATTTCGAGGAGATTTTCTGGTTTAGTCTGAGACTGTTCCCAGAGTTCACGGAAGGAAACGGTCGCAATTTCAGAGTTAGGTACTTCAATTCCGACTAAGGATTTACCAGGAATAGGAGCCTCAATCCGAACATCCTTGGCTGCCAGAGCCAGCGCTAAGTCGTCTGCCAGATTGGAAATGCGGTTAACCCGTACACCGACTGCTGGTTTGACTTCATACTTGGTTACTGAAGGTCCAATTTCAGCCCGTTCTACCGTCACCTTGATTCCAAAGCTGGCAAAGGTTTCTTCTAGGATTTTGATATTTTCTCGAACAATTTTCTTTTCCTTGGACTGGTCTTTGGGTTTATCTGGCGCAAAGAGTTGCAAGCTTGGCAGTTTGTATTCAAGGGCTTCTTTGGCCGAAAAATCAACCTGCACCTCTTCATCCTCAAAGTCTTCTTCCACATCTGGAACTTCAAATTCAGCTTGAGGAAGGATAATCTCCGGTTCACTCCATTCTTTTTCAGGAATTGGGGGGAGATCGTAACTTGGTTCTTCTGATAAGATTTCTCCAGTTTCAGGATCTACAGGAGGAAGCAGTATCGCATCCTGTTCTTCTTGTTCTCTCTGAATTCTTGCTGCTTCTTCAGCTTCTTGACGAGCCTTCTCTTCTTCTCTCTTGATGAAGCGTTCCTGTTTTCTCTGTTCCTGTTTTTCCATGAAGGATCTGAACTGAGCTCCAATAAAGGCTGCGACATCATAAATAGACCAGGGACTAACCAAGAGTGCCCCAACTAGAATCAAGAGAACTCCAATAAAGTACGATCCGATATTGGAGAAAAGAAAGGATATGGGGATATAGAGTCCAACACCAAGCAGGCCTCCACCGGCGAAGCTAGTCACCCGCATACCAGTCAGGTCCGTCATAACTTGAGACAAGGTCCCTTTTAGAACTGACTGCTCCAAGCCAAATTTCCAGACAAGATAAGCCTCAAAAATTAAGAGTAAGCCAGCGAAGATACAAAGAAATCCTGACAGAAGTCCCTCTTGCTTACGTATCCATTTAAATAGAAAGAGGTAAATGAGGAGGGCACCAATGGCCACATAGGCCAAACTTCCGACCACCAGTCGAATGAGATTATAAAGGGTGATACCCGCCGCACCAAGCTTGAGGGCTGCAATAATCAATAATAAGGCAATCCCTAAGGAAATCAACATCCTCTGAATAGCTTGTTTTCTTTCGAGTTCTGCTTTAGACGGTCTCCGTCTTGTTTTTGTAGTATTCTTGTTTGCCATTCTTCTATTATACCATATTTCACAGCCATTTCGAATAGAGAAAAAGATTGCACCAAATGGTAACAATCTTTCTATTCTAATACTTTTTATGCTTGTGGTTTGCGTAGGGAACCATAAACCACACCACTTACAATTGCACCAACCAAAACAAAGGCAAGATAAAGAAGAGCATTTGAAGTTAGAGCAATGACGAAGATTCCTCCGTGTGGTGCCATGAGTTTGATACCTGCAAGACCAACGAGTCCTCCTGCTACTGCTGAACCAAGGATAAAGCTTGGGATCGCACGAGCTGGGTCAGCTGCACCAAATGGAATTGCTCCCTCAGTGATAAATGACAAGCCCATGATGATGTTTGTCAAACCAGAGTTACGTTCTTCTTTGGTAAATTTATCTTTGAAAAGAAGGGTTGCGACAAAGATAGCAAGTGGTGGCACCATTCCTCCCGCCATAACTGCTGCCATAGCTACAGAACCACCTGAAGAAACAGTCGCTGCAAGCGTACCTGTACCAAAGACATAGGCTGCTTTATTGACAGGTCCACCCATATCGACAGCCATCATACCACCAAGAACGATACCAAGAAGGACAGCTGATCCTCCTCCAAGACCGCCTAGGAAGTCATTCATAGCAGTGTTGATTGCTGCCATCGGGATGTTAACAGCCAACATAACAAATCCTGTCAAGATTGTTCCAAGAAGTGGCAAGAGAAGGATTGATTTAGCACCTTCAAGTGAACGAGGAACCTTAACGTATTTCTTGATAGCAAGAACCAAAGCACCTGCGATAAATCCACCAACAAGGGCACCGAGGAAACCAGATGAGACACCTACAAGAGTTGAAGTTGCTTCACCACCTGCGGCATAAGGGATTTTTCCAAAGGCAAAACCTTCTTTGGCAATTGCACCAGCCACAAAACCAGCTACCAAACCTGGTTTTTCAGCGATAGAATAAGCAACATAACCTGCAAAGACTGGAAGCATCAAGCCGAAGGCCGCGCCACCAATTTTCATGAACATAGAAGCCAATTCATGGTAGGAACCAAGATTTCCAAGGCTATCTTGTGGCACACCAAAAGCTCCGTCAATCAAGAAAGCAAGGGCAATCATGATACCACCACCTATAACGAATGGCAACATTTGAGACACACCACTCATCAAGTGTTTGTAGAAAGCACCACCGATACTTTGTTTTTCATTGCTTGCTGTTGCAGCTTTTGCTCCATTGGCAGCACGATAAACTTCAGCATCTCCTGAAAGAGCCAAGTTGATCAACTTTTCCGTCTTACGGATACCATCAGCAACCGGACGATTGATTAATGGTTTGCCATCGAAACGATCCATTTCAACGGCCTTATCTGCTGCGATGATAACTGCTTTAGCCTTACGGATATCTTCTGCAGTTAGTTGATTTCCAACACCGCTGGCACCGTTGGTTTCAACCTTTATCCCAACACCCATTTCAGCAGCCACTTTTTGAAGAGCTTCTTGGGCCATGTAAGTATGAGCAATCCCTGTCGTACAAGCTGTAACAGCTACGATAAAGTCGCCAGAGTCATTGGCAGGTGCTTGGATAGGCTCCTCAGCTTTTTCTGAAGCTTGGTCAAAAAGTTCGATAACTTGATCAGCTGATGTTACTTGACGAAGTTTGTCAGCAAATCCGTCTTTCATCAAGTATTGAGACAATTCTGCCAAGGCTGCCAAGTGAGTGTCATTGGCACCTTCTGGAGCTGCAATCATAAAGAAGAGGTCTGTTGGTTGCCCATCCAAGCTCTCATAGTCAACACCCTTGTTTGACTTAGCAAAGAGAACGGTTGCTTCTTTGACAGCAGAGTTTTTGCTGTGTGGCATAGCGATTCCGTCACCCAAACCAGTGGAAGTTAGAGCTTCACGCGCTAAGATTCCTTCTTTAAAGGTTTCAAAATCTGTCACATAACCGTGATCTACCAAACTTTTAATCATTTCTTCAATGACAGCTGTTTTTTCAGTTGCCTGCAAATCCAGCAACATAACATCTTTTCTCAATAAATCTTGAATTTTCATCTTTTTTCTACCTCAACTTTTTCATAAGTTTCTTTAATAAATGCTGCAGTTGCTAAATCATCTGAAAATGTAGTTGCTGTTCCACAAGCCACTCCCCATTTGAAGGCTTCTACTGCGTCTTTTGATTTGACAAACTCACCCGTAAATCCAGCAACCATCGAGTCACCAGCTCCAACTGAGTTTTTCACGGTTCCTTTAATCGGTTTAGCAAAGTAGGTTCCCGCTGATGTTACCAGAAGGGCACCATCACCAGCCATTGAGATAATAACGTTTTGAGCACCTTTAGCCAATAACTCTCGGGCATGTTTCTCTATCTCATCTAAACTTTCGAGCTTCACTCCAAAGATAGCACCAAGTTCATGATTGTTTGGTTTGACTAAAAGTGGTTGATAATCCAAACTATCAATCAAGGTCTGACCTTCAAAGTCACAAACCACTTGCGCACCAGTCTGGCGTGTCAAGGCAATCAAATCCTTATAGATAACATTGCCTAGGTTCTTAGCACTCGAACCTGCAAACACCACCGTATCATCTGCTGTCAGACTAGACAAAATAGCTTTCAATTCTTCTAACTGAGCTGGCTCAACATTAGGACCAGTCCCGTTGATTTCTGTTTCTTGGTCTGCTTTAATCTTGACATTGATTCGAGTATCTTCTGCTACTTGGACAAAACGTGTCTCGATTTCTTCCTCTGTAAGGGTATCTGTGATAAATTTACCAGTGAAGCCTCCAATAAATCCGGTCGCTGTATTGGGAATACCCAAGCGCTTCAAAACACGACTAACATTGATTCCTTTCCCACCAGCAAACTTATCATCACTGTCCATTCGATTGACACTACCGACTTCTACGTTGTCTAAGCGAACGATATAGTCAATGGATGGATTGAGCGTGACTGTATAAATCATACTTCTATTACCTCCGTTTTCTCCTTAATAGCCTGCAAGAGCTCATGCCCTTGACTTGTGATAACGATAGCGCGTTTGAGTGGTGCTACCTTGGCAAAGCAAGTTTGTCCAATTTTTGATGAATCCACCAAAACATAGGTCTGTTTGGCATTCTCTAAAATAGCCCGCTTAAAAGCTCCCTCCTCCATGTCAGGAGTCGTATAATAACCATCGTCAACACCATTCATCCCGATAAAGGCACGGTCAAAGTGTAATTGGTTAATCTGGTTAAGAGCAACGCCCCCGATGCTAGCATCTGTCGTCATCTTGACGCTACCTCCAACCATGACAGTTGGAATCTGCTTTTCTACCAGCTGAACTGCATGGTGAATCGAATTGGTCACAACGGTGATCTCCTTATTAACCAATTCCTTGATTAAAAAAGCAGTTGTCGTTCCAGCATCAATAAAGATAACATCCTGTTCCTTGATAAGAGAGGCTGCTTTTTGAGCAAGTAATTTCTTCTCTTGAAGGTTTTTGACAGATTTTTCTTGAATGGTTTCTTCTTCCTGCAAGGAGTGGGGCAATTCTGCTCCACCATGCACACGGCGAAGCTTATTCTCTGCTTCCAACTCATCCAAATCTCTTCGTACTGTCGATTCTGATGTTTCTAATAGACTAACCAATTTTTCTAGGGAAACTACGTGATGTTGATTAAGTTGCTCTAAAATCAGTTGTTTTCTCTCTGTTTTTAACACCAAAACACCTCCTGTTATCGTTTACACTATTCATTCTAACACATTTTCTATCAAAGTCAAGCATTATTTATCATTTTCTTTCAAATTCTATCATTTTTGTCTATTCCAACATTTTTATTGCAAGATAAGTGGCTTTATGGTAGACTATTTGAGTAAGTATTGGAAGATTACTCAAGAGGCTTAAGAGGCCGTGTTGGAAACGCGGTAGGCGTGTAACAGCGTGCGTGGGTTCGAATCCCATGTCTTCCGTAGAAAAACAGAAAAACTGCACTTCGATGCAGTTTTATTTTATTTATCATACTAAAAATGTCTATTTGCAAAGATCTACAACTTAATAAGTGAAAGGACACTACTTTAATCGGAGAACGCTTTGCGGATTATATTGATTTCTAGGATACAGCAAAACGTTGTATCCTTTGTTGTATCCTTTTTTTGAAAAAGAATACTAAACAATAAAAAAGATAAAAATAAAAACGCTGATTTATCAACGTTTTAGAAAGGTTTGCGAAAGAATGCAAAATATAGATGGAGCCGGTGGGAGTCGAACCCACGTCCAAACACCTGCCAACATATTTGTCTACAACCATAGGTTATGTATTGTTTTAACAGTCCCTCGACACATAACTCAAGCCTAGGAACTG
Source organism: Streptococcus sp. Z556 (assembly GCF_053010225.1). Lineage (NCBI taxonomy): Bacteria > Bacillati > Bacillota > Bacilli > Lactobacillales > Streptococcaceae > Streptococcus > Streptococcus sp. Z556. The sequence continues at coordinate 331,467 of NZ_JBRKNU010000001.1, read as the reverse complement.
CGAGTCTATTAATCTCTTATCAAACCACTAGACAAGGCTTGATCGTATCTCGCTAATCATAAGACCTGTCATTGAACACGAGCAATCCAAATCAGGTCACGCCTGCTGGTTTTTAGGCAGCTAGAGCGTAAGAAGTGTTATTTTTTGCAGTTATATTTAACTGAGCGTTTACGTCGCCACACGGGTTGCAAAATATGCCTCATAATGCCTGTCGAATCCGTAACGACCCCAGGATGTTAGAACTATTATAACCTATCTTCATAAAAAATGCAAAATCAAGCCAATTCTTTAGAAAAGATACGTTTTTAAAATATCTGATAAAGCTTGATAACCAGCTACACTCAGATGGAGACCATCCGTTGTATAGGCTGATTGAAGTTGTCCTTCTGAATCTGTCAAACTATCATAAATTGGTAGAAAATCTACTTGCATATAGGCGGAAGCTAGAGCCTCATAGGCTTGATTCCATTCTCTGATCTTTTCATTGGTACGAATATATACTGTCTGCTTGTATTCTTCTCCTTCATTGACTGGCAGAATAGAAACAAGCTTTATTTGTGACAGCGGATATTCTCGGGCAATCGATTGGATCACACGCTCAAGATTATCCAAGGCTTCATTCATGGGAATATCTTTTCCGATATCGTTTGTCCCAATTAAGAGAACAATTTGATCGACAGCATCACCATAAAGATGGGCATCAAGATTGTCTAGTAGAAGCCCCGTCTGGTAACCTCGGATGCCTCGATTAACAATCGTCTTGGCAGTCCCAAGTAACTCTTGCAAAGGGTAGTATTCTACAATCGAATCGCCGATAAAAATCATATCTGGTTCTAAAAGAGAAATCTGATTGAGTTCACGATACTTGGTTTGAATCTTTGTCTGCTCTTTTAGAAGCCAATTTTCTAATAACTGTACTGCCACCTTATCCCTCTTTCTCTAACCAATTTTCTAGAACCTGATAAACGCCTCCTTGGCTGTTAGCTGGAGCTAGGGCAGTTGCAACTGCCTTGGCCTCATCATCAGCATTTTCCATAGCATAGGCAATTCCAGCCATCTCCAACATCTCAACATCATTTTCGCTATCACCAAAAGCCATGATTTGTTCCGATGTCAAATCCCAGCGCTTGAGTAATTCTTCCAATCCCCAAGCCTTGTGAACCCCAGCTTGCAGGATATCGATACAGCCATAACCGCTAGAAACAGCCCTTACATGACCATCAAAGAGATCATTGATTTCCTGCAAAACTGCACTAGAACGTTCCTCTCCAACGACCATGCTCATCTTTAGTACTCCTCCAAAGAGGTCTGAGTTTAGTTCATCCACAAAATTGGTCCTTTGGTAAAGTTTTTCAATCATCTCTGGAGTCATAAATTTTTCCAGATCTGTAAAAACCGTTCCTTCCTTGACAAAACTCCCATTCATACTGGTGACGACGAACTGATCTCGACACTCCCTCCCTTTAAAATGAAGGAGAGCCTTGTCAACCATAGCATCATCCCAGGTCTGAGCCTGAAGTAATGTATCATACTCAAATATCCGCGCACCGTTAGCAACAACAAGGACTACTCGACTCGCTAAGTGTTCTAATAATTGCCTCATCCGATGGACTTCATTTCCCGTTGCAATAACAAAACGGATACCTCGTTCATCTAATTGGTCTAAAATCTTTTCTAAACGTGGCAAGTCCAGTTGCCCTCTTGGATCCAGCAAGGTCCCATCCATATCTGTTGCAATCAATTTAATCGTCATCTCGTCTCCTTTAGGGCGAGTGCTTACCACTTCAACCCTACATGTTCATTCATTTCTTTATAGGCTGTGTCAATTCGTTCCTTGGTCGCCTCATCCAACTTGTCACGGTGACTGCCCCCCTCGATGAAGTCCTCTAGGATATAGGTCTGATAGAGGAAGAGCGGATAGCCTTCTGGGGAGTAAGTACCTTTGGGTGTTCGATTAACCCAAGTAGGATGCGCTTTGGCGGTTTCAATCCTTGTCTTTCCATCTTTTTTCTTAATGGTCACATCCATAAGAACACCGCGCTCTGTCCACTTGGCATTTCCCTCGTCTTGCATTGTTTCAATGCGCTGGTTTGAAAGGAAATTCCCCATGGAATAGATAATCAGTTTTTTGTCACCATCTTTTTCAACTGTTTCGGCAGGTTCAACGACGTGCGGATGCCCTCCAAAGATAATATCGGCTCCCCAGTCCACCATCTTGTGGTAGAGTGTCTTTTGTTCTTCCGTTGGTTCCAACTGGTACTCAATTCCCATCTGAGGCATAACAACAGTGATATCCGCTTCTTTCTCTGCACGCTCGATTTCCGCCTTCATCTTTTCTTCGTCTAAGTCAGAAAGATAGCGATTATAGTCCTCTTGGGAAATAGATTGTTCAATGCCATTAAAGCCATAGGAATAAGCCAGGAGAGCTACCTTGATACCATTGACTTCCTTGATGACTATAGGAGCTTGGTCTCGGGATTCATGTGTGTAGACTCCGATGGGTGTCATTCCAGCCTTTTCAATAGCTTGAGCCGTTGAAACCACTCCCTCAATTTGAGAATCCAAAATATGATTATGAGCCAAGTCTAGAACTTGGTAGCCTGCATCCTTGATCGCATCCATGACTTCCCCTGGTGCATTAAAGAGAGGATAACCTGCCAAGTAGTGGTCCTTGTTCACCGTTCCTTCAAAGTCACCAATCACCAAATCCGCTTGTTTGAGCCAGGGTTTTACATACTCAAAATTTTCATGGAAATCATAGGTTCCATCTTCTTTAAGAGCTGTTCGGTAGATGGGGATATGATAAAGAAGGTCACCGTTTGCCATGATACGGGCTGTCTTTTCGTCAGAATCATTTTCCTTGGACTGACCAGATGTACTTGTAGAATCAAGAGTTTGACTACTAGGACTCGTTCCCTTGTTGCCTTGTACTGCTCGAACTAATAAGTTCCCCCCCATGGACACGGCAACTGCAAGCAGTAACACAATAATAAACTGAGCATTGGTCCAGGATTTATAATTCCGAAAGAACCCAATACTTCTCTCCAACAATCCATCAATAGGTCCATGAGACCGTCTATTTTGTCGCTTTTCCATCTGCATTCTCCCTTGCTTTCTTATGCAAGTCTTTTCTTTTATTATACCACAGACAAAAGAGGAATACCGTTTATTATATTATTTTTTAGTAACTTCTGCGACTTTCTTTCTCGCCTATTTTGTGTTATCATGTAGAGGTAATGAAAGGAGAGAAAATGTCTGCTATAGAACGTATTACAAAAGCTGCTCATTTGATTGATATGAAAGATATTATCCGTGAGGGAAACCCTACTCTACGTGCGGTTGCTGAGGAAGTGACCTTTCCATTGAGTGATCAAGATATCATCCTTGGCGAAAAAATGATGCAATTCCTCAAGCATTCTCAGGATCCTGTTATGGCTGAGAAAATGGGACTCCGTGGTGGTGTTGGCCTTGCTGCTCCTCAGTTAGATATCTCAAAACGCATTATCGCTGTTTTAGTGCCAAATATTGTGGAAGAAGGTGAAACTCCAGAGGAAGCCTACGATTTGCAAGCCATTATGTACAATCCGAAAATTGTATCCCACTCTGTTCAGGATGCTGCCCTTGGCGAAGGAGAAGGTTGCCTATCTGTTGACCGTAACGTGCCAGGCTATGTTGTCCGCCATGCCCGCGTCACTGTTGATTACTTTGACAAAGACGGCGAAAAACACCGTATCAAGCTCAAAGGTTACAACTCCATCGTTGTCCAACATGAAATTGATCATATAAATGGAATCATGTTCTACGATCGTATCAATGAAAAAGATCCATTTGCTGTTAAAGATGGTTTACTGATTCTGGAATAAAGAAAATCCCGTTGCAAGACGGGGTTTTGTGTTATAATAGAGGCATGAAAACAAATGATATTGTCTATGGCGTCCATGCCGTTACTGAAGCCCTCCTTGCAAACACTGGAAACAAACTCTACCTCCAAGAAGATCTTCGAGGTAAGAATGTTGAGAAAGTCAAGAAACTGGCTGCTGTGAAAAAAGTCTCCATCTCTTGGACCTCAAAAAAATCCCTCTCTGAAATGACCGAAGGTGCTGTCCATCAAGGATTTGTCCTTCGAGTTTCCGAATTTGCCTATAGCGAGCTAGATCACATTCTTGCCAAAACGCGTCAAGAAGAAAATCCTTTGCTATTGATTCTGGACGGGTTAACTGATCCTCACAACTTAGGTTCTATCTTGAGAACTGCTGACGCGACTAATGTTTCAGGAGTCATTATCCCCAAACACCGCGCTGTCGGTGTAACTCCTGTTGTTGCCAAAACGGCTACTGGGGCTATTGAGCACGTACCGATTGCGCGAGTGACCAACCTCAGTCAAACTTTGGATAAACTCAAGGATGAAGGTTTCTGGACCTTCGGAACAGATATGAACGGTACCCCTTGCCACAAGTGGAATACAAAAGGAAAAATCGCCCTCATCATTGGAAATGAAGGAAAAGGCATCTCTAGCAACATCAAAAAACAGGTTGATGAGATGATTACCATTCCCATGAATGGACATGTTCAAAGTCTTAATGCCAGTGTTGCTGCAGCCATTCTCATGTACGAAGTTTTCCGAAATCGACTTTAAAAAAGTTTCCAATCAATCTGATTGGAAACTTTTTTAACTATGTTCAGTAATAAATTTGTAGGCTTCTTGACCAGCGATAGCCCCATCTCCAACTGCTGTTGTTACTTGGCGAAGATCTTTCTGGCGAACATCTCCAACCGCAAAGATGCCATCAACGCTAGTTTTCATGTGGTTATCTGTTACAATCCACCCCGCCTGGTCTTGGATATTCAAATCCTTAACAAAATCACTAACAGGGTCCAGTCCAACATAGATAAAGACACCTCCAAAGGCTTGCTCTGTCACTTGACCCGTTTTTACATTTTCAAATACAACTGACTCTACTCTGTTTTCACCCTTGATTTCCTTAACTACAGAGTCCCAGATAAAGTTGACTTTTTCATTTGCAAAGGCACGGTCTTGCAAAACCTTTTGAGCACGAAGTTCATCTCGACGGTGAACAATGGTAACAGTCTTGGCAAAACGAGTCAAGAAAAGGGCCTCTTCTACCGCTGAATCTCCACCACCAACTACGAGCAACTCTTGATCACGGAAGAAAGCTCCATCACAGACAGCACAATAAGAAACGCCTCGGCTATTTAGTTCTTCTTCTCCGGGAACTCCCAAGAGACGGTGTTTTGACCCAGTTGCCACGATGACAGTACGGGTTTCATAAACTTGGTCATCAGTGATTACCTTCTTAAAGTCACCCTTGTCTTCAATATTTTCAACGTAGCCATAAAGGTGTTCTACTCCAAGGTTTTCAAGAGGTTCAAACATTTTTTCAGCCAATTCAGGTCCACTGATGTTGGCATAACCTGGATAGTTTTCGATATCAGATGTGTTATTCATTTGCCCGCCTGGCAGACCACCTTCAATCAAAGCCACTTTCAGATTGCTTCGAGCTGCATATAAGGCAGCTGTCATTCCCGCAGGTCCAGCACCGATAATAATCGTATCGTACATTTCGATTCCTTCTTTCTTGTTGTAACTATCTTTATTCTAACTGTTTGAAGTTTATTTAGCAAGCATTATGCTCTAAAAACTAAAATGAGACTCATGACGGCAAAGGATAATACTGGAATCACCAAAACCCCTATCATAATCATATCATAGAGATGGGCTTGACGGGCCTTGGCTGTCTTGTCCACACCAGACATAGCTCGCAATCCAATCCAAATCCCTAAAGAAATCACGACGAGAATGGTCGTTAAGATCAAACTCTCGAAATATAAAGAAAATAGTTGCAGCAGCATGATCTCTCTCGTTTCTATCTTTTTTAAAGAGTAAACTCAGCTAGTCCAACTAACTGAGTTTTCCTTTTTACTATTATATCAAATATAAGTCCGTTTGTAACTAGCGAAGAATTCTTTTGTCCGTTCTTCTTTCGGCTGATTGATGATTTCATCCGGTGTGCCTGACTCGATGATTTTCCCTTTATCTAGGAACAAAATCTTATCTGCCACTTGGGCTACAAAAGACATATCGTGACTAACCAAGATCATGGTCTGACCAGACTTAGCGGCATCTGCAATAGATTTTTCCACTTCTCCGACCAATTCTGGATCAAGAGCTGATGTTGGTTCGTCCAAGAGCAAAACGTCTGGTTTCATAGCGAGAGCACGCGCTAGGGCAACCCGTTGCTTTTGCCCACCTGACAAATGGCGAGGGTAATGTTGCTCCTTATCAGAAAGACCGACCTTAGCCAACTCTTCCTTGGCGATTTTGGTTGCTTCATCATCTGATAATTTCTTAACAACGACCAAGCCTTCCTTGACATTGTCAAGGGCTGTTCGGCGTTCAAATAAGTTGAACTGTTGGAAAACCATGGACAACTTGCGACGAAGGGTCAAAATCTCCTCTTGGCTAATCTGAGAAAAATCAACTGTAAAATCGTCAATCTGGATGGATCCGCTATCTGGTGTCTCAAGATAGTTAAGGCTACGCAAGAAAGTTGATTTCCCTGCTCCAGATGAACCAATCAAGGCTACTACTTCTCCCTTTTGGATATCCAAGTCCAGATGATCCAAGACAGTCTGACCTGAAAAGGATTTGCTTAAATTCGAAATCTTAATCATTAACGTAAGTCTCCTTTCACATCTGTAGTTACTGTATCCGGCGCTGAAATTTGCATTTTCTTCTCGATAAAACGACCGAGGCTTTCAATTCCGATATTGACTACCCAGTAAACAAGGGCTACAGAGATGAATCGCTCAAAGTAACGATAATCGGCTCCACCCAAAATCTGAGCTTGGGCAAAAACTTCGACAACACCCGCACTAAAGGCTAGAGAAGTTCCCTTGGTCAAACCAATAAGGGAATTGATCAAGGTTGGAGTAGCTACCACCGCTGCATTAGGAATAATGACACGACGATAAACTTGTGCACGGGTCATCCCCAGACTGCGTGCCGCTTCAATCTCACCAGGATTGACAGAAAGGATGGCTGCACGAATGGTTTCGCTGGCATAAGCTGCCTCATTAAAGGCAAAAGCTACGATAGCAAAGGTTGCTGCTGGAATAGCATTGATATTGAAGCTGGTTCCCCATTGTTGATTGAGGGCTTTCAGAGCAAGTGGAATCCCGTAGTAGGTCAACATAAGCTGAACCAAAATCGGTGTCCCTTTTAAAAAGCTGACAAAAAAGGCTTGTAAGGGATATAAAATCTTAACACGGTTGATCTTAACAATGGCAAAAACCAAGGCTAGCACCAAACCAAAAATCGCACCGCTAAGAGTCAACATGATAGTTGTGGGAAGTTGTTGGACAATTCTTGGAATCCCATCAAAAACCGAACGCAAGCTAAAGAGCTTACCGTCTGGAATCAGCTGCATCAAGCTCTGGTACCAATCTGATGCTAAAAGTGTTGTAACAGTCATAAAAACATCCTCTCCTGATAATGATTCATTCTACCATACTTCTGCTCACAAGCAAATTATTTGCTACGGGTAAAGCAGACTTTGTCTACCTTCTAGTTTATCACACTTTAAAACAGGGAAGCTATATATTTTACCTATCAAGGAGATAGATAAAAACTATTTCAAGCCCAGTTCCCCGTAGGATTTTCTATAGCCGATTTGCTTAACAGCACCATTTTCCACTAAGATTGGGCGTTTTAACAACATGCCATCACTAGCCAGAAGCTTGGCTGCTTCTTGCTTTGACAAGCTTCCCACCTTATCTTTCAGGCCCAGTTCACGATATTTGATCCCACTGGTATTGAAAAATTGTTTCACTTCAAAACCGGAAGTTTCTAACCACTTCAAAATCACTTCTTCACTTGGTGTTTCTTCTACGATGTGGACATCTTGGTATTCCAGTCCAAGTTGATCCAATTCATTTTTTGCTTTCTTACAAGTTGAACATTTTGGGTATTCGATAAATTCTAACATCTTCTTTTCTTTCTATTTTTTACTTTCTTGAAATGGTGCCCCTTCATGTTGCAAGAGCCAGGCTTTCTTTTCGACTCCAGATGCATAGCCTGTCAGACGATTGCCTGACCCCAGCACACGATGACAGGGGACGAGGATGGACCAGGGATTACGCCCCACTGCTCCGCCAATAGCTTGGGCAGAATTCACCTGCAAGTCTTGAGCTATTTGTCCGTAAGTTACTGTTTGACCGTAAGGAATAGCCTGTAAGTAAGCCCAGACTCGCTTTTCAAAATCCGTTCCAATAGGAGCCAAAGGTAAGTCAGATAAATCCTGAACACTGCCTTCGAAATAGGTATCTAAATAGGAAATAACTTGCTCTAATACAGGATGGCTAGCAACTTCTTCTATCGTTTCGTCTCCTAATCCCCTCTCAAAATGAGTTTGGTCCTGAACCCAAATCCCAAACAAATATTGCTCATCAGCAACTAAGGACAAGGTTCCAATTGGCGATAAGTAGAGCATTTTTGAATACTTTTTCTGCGTCATTTTTTTAATTTCTGATAGGCCAAGCGTTCTCCATCAACTGGAACTTTTCCTACATGACTAAATCCAAGTTTTTCAAAGATATGCTGCATGGCCTTGTTTTCTACATGCGTATCTGAACGAAAATCTAGATAATCAAAACCTTCAATCAAGCCTTCTAGGAAAGTCTGAGCAACACCTTGTCCTTGGACATCTGCTGCCACAGCGATACGGTGAAAGACCAGATATTCTGATTCTTCCCCCTGCCAACTTCCTTCATAAATGGCTTCATAGGCTTCCTCTGGGCTCTTGGTCACAGCAGCATAGGCTAACAGTTCTCCCTCTTCCAAGGCCACATAGGCTTGACCAGAGATGATATCATCAATAATGATGTCAGCATTTGGATAGCCATTTTGCCACTGGTCACTACCAGACTTGGCTAAACACTTTTTGGCATCCTCCATCACCTGCATAATCGCATCTACTTCGTTTGGAAAAGCTAAACGAATCTCCATCTTTTCCCCTCATTTCTAACTAGTTTCTCTCATCATAGCATAATTTAAAGCTTTCTACAAGCAGTTGAAACTTGACTTTTGTTTTTTATTATTTTATAATCTAGTTATCGAAACTAGATAAAAAGGAGTTGGAAATGAATTCTAGCTTTTCCTACCCAAAATGGGAAGACATTCCAAACATTGACCTCTATCTGGATCAGGTTTTACTTTATGTCAATCAAGTCTGTGCCCCTATCTCTCCAGATAAAGAAAAGGGCCTGACCGCATCTATGGTCAATAACTATGTCAAACACGGTTACCTGACAAAGCCTGACAAGAAAAAATACCAACGTAAACAGATTGCCCGTTTGATTGCTATCACTACTCTCAAGTCTGTCTTTTCGATCCAAGAAATCGCTCAGACGCTTAATAGTCTACAAACTCAAGCGAGCTCAGACCAGCTCTACGACGCTTTTGTGGACTACATGAACCATGGGATTGATCCAGAAAATCCTATTATCCAAACCAGCTGTCAAACGGTTAAACTCTATCATCAAACTCTAGACTTAATCCTTATCAAAGAAGAGGAGGAAATCCAATGAATACCAGCTTAAAACTCAGTAAAAAACTCAGTTTTGGAGAAGAAATCGCCAATAGTGTGACCCATGCTGTGGGTGCCGTTATCATGCTCATCTTGCTCCCTATTTCATCCACCTATAGTTATGAAGCACATGGATTTTTATCATCTTTTGGTGTTTCTATCTTTGTTATCAGTCTATTTCTCATGTTCCTCTCGTCAACCATTTACCACTCTATGGCCTATGGTTCGACCCATAAATACGTCTTGCGAATCATCGACCATTCTATGATTTATGTGGCTATCGCAGGCTCTTATACGCCAGTCGTATTGACTTTGATGAATAACTGGTTTGGCTATCTGATCATTGCCATTCAGTGGGGAACGACCATCTTTGGCATCCTCTATAAAATCTTTGCTAAAAAGGTCAATGAAAAATTCAGCCTTGCCCTTTACCTGATTATGGGCTGGTTGGTTCTGGCAATCATTCCTGCCATTATCAGTCAAACAACGCCCATCTTTTGGAGTCTCATGGTAACTGGCGGACTCTGTTATACAGTTGGAGCTGGATTTTACGCTAAGAAAAAACCTTATTTCCACATGATCTGGCATCTCTTTATCTTAGCTGCGTCTGCTCTCCAGTACATTGCTATTGTTTATTTCATGTAAAAAAGTTGAGAATCTTTTCTCAACTTTTTTCTTTACACATATTAATAAAATACTGGTGCAAGCTTACATCATCTGTTAACTCTGGATGAAAAGAAGTTACCAGCATATTTTTTTCTTGGGCTGCAACGATTTGGTTGTCTACGGATGCTAGGATTTCCACATCCTCTCCAAGACTGCTGATAATCGGTCCACGGATAAAAGTCATGGGAATCTTGCCAACTCCCTTACATTCTGCCTCTGTATAGAAGCTTCCTAGTTGGCGTCCATAAGCATTGCGCTCAACCACTATATCCATAGTTCCAAGATGACTCTCTTCCTGAGAAGTGATTTCCTTAGCCAGCAAAATCAAGCCCGCGCAAGTCCCAAAAACGGGAAGACCAGAAAGTATGGCTTCTCGGATGGGAATCAGCATCTTCTGGTCACGCAAGAGTTTGCCCATGGTCGTAGACTCACCTCCAGGTAAAATCAAACCAGATAAGTCACTCTGATGCTGTTGAAAATCATCTAAATTTCTGATTTCAACACTATCAACACCTAACTTCTCTAGCACTTTTGCATGTTCTGCAAAGGCGCCTTGCAAGGCTAATATACCGATTTTCATCTATTTTCCTCGCTCAGCCATGAGAATTTGGATTTCATTCTCATTGATACCAACCATGGCTTCCCCTAGATCTTCAGAGATTTGAGCCAGAATTTGAGGATTTTGATAGTTGGTTACGGCTTTAACAATAGCACTTGCTCGTTTAACAGGATCTCCTGACTTGAAAATACCTGATCCAACAAAAACACCTTCTGCTCCCAGTTGCATCATCAAGGCCGCATCTGCTGGCGTTGCAACGCCTCCAGCTGCGAAGTTAACAACCGGCAATTTTCCATGTTCATGGACATACTGAACCAATTCAATAGGGACTTGCAAGTCCTTGGCAGCCACATAGAGCTCGTCTTCACGTAGGTTTTGAATACGGCGAATTTCTTGATTCATCATGCGCATATGACGAACGGCTTGAACGATGTCGCCTGTCCCTGGTTCTCCTTTTGTACGAATCATGGAAGCTCCTTCCGCGATACGACGCAAGGCTTCTCCCAAGTCCTTAGCCCCACAGACAAAAGGAACTTGGAATTCTTTCTTATCCACATGGAAACGGTCGTCAGCTGGAGAAAGCACTTCACTCTCATCGATATAGTCGATCTCAATGGCCTCCAAAATCTGAGCCTCTACAAAATGTCCAATTCTGACCTTGGCCATCACTGGAATGCTCACCGCTTCTTGGATTTCCTTAATCATCTTTGGATCACTCATACGGGAAACCCCACCAACAGCGCGAATATCAGCTGGAATCCGTTCCAAGGCCATAATAGCTGCCGCACCAGCAGCCTCTGCGATACGAGCCTGTTCAGGGTTCTGAACATCCATGATAACACCGCCCTTGAGCATCTGAGCCAAGTTTTTATTTAGTTCATAACGATTTTCAGTCATTTCTTAATCCTCATCATTTGTATTGGTAGCTACCATTTTATTTTATGTCAGATTGGAATGAAGTACAAGATAGAAAAACAACAACTGTCTGGGGACAGAAACAAGAAAAAACTATCTGACCTTCAGTTAAGGCCAGATAGTTCATCAATTTTTATTTTTCAGCTGTAAGTGCAGCCATTGTGATGTAGTTGTAAGGTTTGTTAAAGTGTGGCAAGAAGAATAGATCTGTCAAAGCCAACTTGTCAATTGTCACATGTTCTTGGATAGCAAGTGAGAACATATGAATTCCCATGCTGATAGCAGAATCACGTGATACCATTTGAGCACCAAGAATTTCGCGACTGTCTTTATCAAAGACAATCTTGATGGCAACTTCATGGTTGTCGTGCTTCATAAATTCTGGTTTTTGAAGATCGTTAAAGCCTGTTTCAGTTGCGTTGTAGCCAGCAGCTTTAGCTTTTTCAAGAGTCAAACCAGTTGAAACCATGTGAAGACCGTAGATTGAGATACCGTTTGATCCTTGTACACCGATTCCTTCAAGTTCGTGTCCACAAGCGTTATAAGCACCAACGATACCAGTACGAACAGCGTTTGAAGCAAGCGCGATGTAGCTAGTGTCTTTACGAGCGTTGTCATAAACAGTCGCACAGTCACCTACTGCATAAACACCTGGAATTGATGTTTCTTGTTTCTTGTCTACAAGGAAGGCACCGTTACGGAAGAGTTCAATCTTACCATCAGCAAGAGCTGTGTTTGGACGGAAACCAACTGCAAGAACAACCATATCCACATCAAATGTTTCTTTGTCTGTTACCAAGCGTTCAACTTTACCATCACCTTGGATAGCTTTTACTGTTTGACCAAGTGCCAAGCGGATGTTGTTGTCTTCCAAGTTCTTCGCCATCATTTGAGTGAAGTCTTTGTCGTAGTAGCCGTTCAAAACAGTGTCTACGATATCAACAAGAACAACTTCTTTTCCAAGACGTTCGAAAGCTTCAGCAAGCTCAACACCGATGTAACCACCACCTACAACAGCGATACGCTCAAGGTGTTTGCTCTTGTCAGCAAGTTTTTCGATAACTTCTTCTGCGTTTTGGTACAACTTAACAAATTGAACATTTTCAAGTGTTGCTTTGAATTCGCGGTTGCCCTTAACGATTTCAACACCTTCGATTGGAGGCAAGATTGGAGTTGAACCAGTCGCAAAGATCAATTTGTCATAAGACTCTTTGTGTTCTTGACCTTCAACTTCTGCTGTCACAACTTTATTGTCATAGTCGATTGAAAGAACAGGTGAGTTCATGTAAACTTTTGCACCCTTAGCTTCCAATTTTTCTTTATCAGAGTAGAACAAGCCTTCAGCTCCGTCGATTTGTTCCCCGATCCAAAGCGCCATTCCACAACCAAGGAATGAAATATTTGAGTTTTGGTCAAATACAACGATTTCATTTTCATGTCCAAAATTGTCCAACATAGTATTGATACATGCTGTACCAGCGTGGTTAGCACCAACTACAACGATTTTACTCATAGAAAATTTCCTACCTTTAATTTAAAATTTACCTTTCTAGTATAACATTTACTGTTAGCGTTTACAAGGTATTTGCTTAGAATTCTCTTATTTTAAGCAATTTTAAGTTTTATTATATTATTTTTTTGAGTTTCTATCCTTTTTTTATATTTTTTGAGCATATTTCTTGACTTTTGTTAAAATTTATTTGTGAAAACGCTGACTTTATGTTATGCTAGAAACATGGGAATAAAATGTAAGGGGTTCAATTTAACCTCCTTGAACTATTTCCTCTGAAGAAGAAAGGAGTTGGTAGCTTGCCTCTTCGTTCACGTTCTGAACGACTAATGGGAACAACTATTACGATTTCATTAGTAGATGAACAGGCAGATTGCCTGCTTCAAGGAGCCTTTGACTTACTCAGAGAGCTCGAGTACCGCTTCAACGCCAACAGTCAAGAATCCGAATTGATGGAGATCAATCACCAGGCTGGAATTGCTCCGGTCAAGGTCCATCCTGACTTATTTGAGCTGATTGCTCTTGGGTTAGAACATAGTCTAGCTCCATCTAGCCATCTAAATATCAGTATTGGCCCCTTGATTCAAACCTGGCGAATCGGTTTTTCAGATGCCCGACTCCCAGATCTAAATGAAATCGAAGCTGTCTTGCCTCTAGTTGACCCGCATTTTATCAAGTTAGATCCCGCTAGCTCTACTGTCTTTTTAGAGAAAAAGGGAATGAAGCTTGATTTAGGTTGCTTAGCTAAAGGCTATAGTGCAGATAAGGTTGCTCAGTATTTAAAAGTACACGGAGTCACTTCTGCCTTGATCAATCTCGGAGGAAATATCCTCACCATCGGGAACAATCAAGCTAAAGAAGGGAAAGACTGGCAAATCGGTATTCAAGATCCACGAAATCCTCGTGGCAATCATCTCCTAACCATTCCTGTTTCTAATAAATCCGTCGTCACTTCTGGTATCTATGAACGGCACCTGACAATAGACGGAGAAGACTATCACCATATTTTTGATAGCGAGACAGGATTCCCTGTCGAAACAGAGCTTGCTAGCCTAACGATTATCTCAGATAAATCCGTCGATGGTGAGATTTGGACAACCCGCCTATTCGGAGAACGTAGCGCTTCTATCCTCTGGCAAGTCGAAAGTTTAGATGGCATCGAAGCCATTCTCATCGACAAAGAGGGGAACCTTACATGTTCTTCAGGCCTTTAAATTTGTATTATGTAAAAAGAGAAAGGAAATCTCATGCTAAAACTTATTGCCATTGTTGGAACGAACTCTAAACGTTCTACAAACCGCCAATTGCTCCAATACATGCAAAAACACTTTGCGGATAAAGCTGAAATTGAACTTGTTGAAATCAAGGACATTCCTGTTTTCAACAAACCAGCAGATAAACTTCTTCCTGCTGAAATTCTTGAAATTGCGGCTAAAATTGAAGAAGCTGATGGTGTGATTATCGGTACTCCTGAGTACGACCACTCTATCCCTGCAGTTTTGATGAGCGCTCTTGCTTGGCTATCTTACGGTATCTACCCACTTTTGAACAAACCAATCATGATTACTGGTGCTTCATACGGAACTCTTGGTTCATCTCGTGCCCAATTGCAACTTCGTCAAATCTTGAACGCTCCTGAAATTAAGGCAAATGTTCTACCAGATGAATTCTTGCTCTCTCACTCTCTTCAAGCATTTAACCCAAGTGGTGACTTGGTTGACCTTGATGTCATCAAGAAATTGGATGCCATCTTTGATGACTTCCGTATCTTTGTGAAAATTACTGAGAAATTGCGCAATGCGCAAGAATTGCTTCGCAAAGATGCAGAAGAATTTGACTGGGAAAATTTGTAAGATAGGAGACCGAAAGAATGAAATTTGTTGGACTTGTTGGATCAAACTACGATCAATCATATAACCGCAAACTCTTGGAATTTATCCGTCGCAATTTCAAATTTAAATTTGAATTAGAAGTTCTTGAAATCGACGAAGTTCCAATGTTTAACCAAGACGAAAAATGGGACGAAAGTTTCCAATTGCGATTCTTGTACAACAAGATTACACGTGCTGATGGTGTCATTATCGCAACTCCTGAGCACAACCACACTATCTCAGCTTCACTCAAATCTGTACTTGAATGGCTTTCATACGAAGTTCATCCATTTGAAAACAAACCTGTTATGATTGTGGGAGCATCATACTACGACCAAGGAACATCACGTGCCCAAGTTCACCTTCGTAAGATTCTTGATGCTCCAGGAGTTAACGCCTACACGCTTCCAGGTAACGAATTCCTTCTTGGTAAAGCCAAAGAAGCTTTTGATAACAATGGAAACATCACCAACGAAGGAACTGTTAAATTCCTTGAAACATGCTTAGATAACTTTGTTAAATACGTAGGAGTCGTTTCGAAATTGAAAAAACCAAAACCAATCGAACCAGAAGACTTGGATTGTGGAAGACCAATTGCTACAACCATTACAGAAGTTGACCCTGATGATCCAGAATGGGTAGAAAAAGTTGCAGCAATCACTGGAGCTGTTTCTGGTGATACCTATGTCAAATTGGACCACGGTATTCTAACAGTTAACCAAATCGATATGTTCTTGAAAGCTATGCCATTTGAATTGACATACGCTGACGACAACAACCAATTCCTCTACTACAACAACGCTCACCAAGATCCAGACACCATGTTTGCTAAACGTGTACCACCTCAATCAGGTAGCCGTATGTCGACTGTTCATGGTTCTCTTCCACCAGCACGTATGAAGAACGTAGAGTGGGTTATCGGAACACTTCGCAACGGAAACCAAGAATACGTCCGTACGATCGTTCCAGGTTCTCCTGCAGGTGTCATCAACACACACAACTACCAAGCAATGTACTATCCTGATGGATCATACGCTGGAATCAATGAAATCGTCTTTAACTTCCAACCATGGCTTGACTGGTACCTAAAAGAGACTGGTCAACGTTTGGTGGGTGGTAGCGGACCATTTGCTCCTGCAGCTGGAGGTCATGGAGACGCCGATGCTACTTCTGGTGCTTCTGATTCAGGTGATGCTGGAGGCCACGGTGGTGACGCTGACGCTACTTCTGGTGCAAGCAACTAAGAAACCAAAAAGGAGCCATTTGGCTTCTTTTTTTTATTGCAACAGAAAAGGGGCTTGTAAATCATCTACAAACCCCTTTCATTTTATGAGTTGGGATCATCTAAACTACGCCCATGCAAACCTTTTTCACGTTGTACCTGACGTAGTTTTTCTGGTGTGACATCATTTCCTTCCTCGTCCACAATTTTAATTCCTTCAATGTGGTGACGAACAGAACGACGATAGCCTTCGATGTACTCCTCACGAAGTTTAGCTTGTTCCACTTTTTCAGCAGAAGTTAAGCCTTCTGTCTTTTTCTTTTTGGCAAGCTCATTAATACGAGCGATTTTTTTCGGATCCATTTCTTCTCCTTTGTGATAAGATACAGTTCGTTTGACTGAGTTTATTTAGTATTGATTTGGTTAAAACGAGCGAGCTTAGCTGCTTTCTTGGTTAATTGCGACAAGATAGCCAAACGATTTTGTCGAACAGTCTGATCTTCAGCCATTACCATGGTATTTTCAAAGAAAGCGTCAATAACTGGGCTAAGCGCAAAGAGTTGTTCTAATTGCTGGCTTGCAGCCCCTGACAAAACAAGAGATTCTACAGCTTCTGCCAAGGCTTTCTCTTCTTCATTCTCAAAGAGAGCAGGATCAACCGTGTCAGAACCTTCTGCCTTCTCAGTCAAGTTGAAAGCACGTGAGAGGGATTCAACAGATGGTTTGAAATCTTCTTTCTTGCTTGCTTCGACAAGAGCACTTGCTGCTTCTAGCATATCTGCCACAACAAAGTTCGAACTTGCAAGAACTGCTTCCTTAATATCTTTTGGAGTTGAACCCATCATCTTATCAACACGAGCCTTGATAAAGTCCATGACCTCTGCTTTATTTTCATAAGTCAAACTGTCGAATTTCAGAGCATAAAGGCTATCAATCAGCTCGTCCATAGCAATGTGCCAACCAAAGGCATCCAAGATACGAACTACACCTTGCGTTGCACGACGAAGAGCGTAAGGGTCATTAGAACCTGATGGAATCAAGCCTACTGAGAAGAAACTCAAAATCGTATCCAATTTATCTGCAATGGCTAGAACTGCCCCAACCTTGCTCTCTGGAAGTTCTCCGTCAGCAGATGTCGGCATGTAGTGTTCACGAATGGCTGCTGCAACTGCTGGAGTTTCACCAGCAAGAAGGGCATATTTCTCACCCATAATACCTTGGAGCTCATCAAACTCACCAACCATACCTGTCAACAAGTCAAACTTGTAAATCGCTGCTGCACGAGCAAGGTCAACTGTTTCATCCACTGACAAGCCAGCTTTTTCTGCCAAGAGAATGGCGATCTGACCAGTACGAATCATGTGTTCACGAAGAGAACCAATCTTTTCATGGAAAGTGACGTTGTTTAATTTTTCAACAAGGTCAGAAATAACCAATTTTTGGTCTTCACGCCAGAAGAATTCACCGTCTTCCAAACGGGCAACTAAGACTTTTTCATTACCCTTGATGACATTTTCCAAATGCTCTGCGTTTCCGTTACGGACTGAAATGAAGTTTGGTAAGAGTTTACCGTCTTGATCACGAACAACAAAGTAACGTTGGTGTTCTTTCATCGAAGTCACCAAGACTTCTTCTGGAACTTCAAGGTATTTGGCATCAAAACTTCCCATAAAGGCAGTTGGGTATTCAACCAAGTTCAAAACTTCGTTCAGTAAGTCAGCATCAATTTCGATGCGTACGCCTTGTTCAGCTTCGATTGCTTTGATTTGATCAACAATCATTTGCTCACGTTCACGAGGATCCGCAATTACAAATTGTTTACGAAGGTCTTCTTCATAGCTCAATGCTGACTGAATCTTAGTTTCTTGCCCCAAGAAACGATGGCCGCGACTCACACGACCGCCCTTGATATCAAGGAAATCCAAATCAAACTCTTCTTCATCTAAAAGAACAGTTAAAGTGTGTACAGGGCGGATGTATTCAAAAGTGTTGTTAGCCCAGTGCATGCTGACAGGGAAAGTCAGTGACTTCAAGACGTCTACTACACCTGGAACAATGGCTTCAACTGGTTTACCCACTTCTTCCTTGGTAACATAGACATATTCTTCACCCTTGATTTCACGGAATTCAATATCTTCAACCGTCAGGCCTTTCCCACGGACAAATCCTTGAGCTGCTTTGGTGAAATTTCCATCATTATCCAGGGCAATTTTTTTCGCTGGACCCTTGAAATCTTCTGTCAAATCAGACTGTTTGTCTGCAAGACCAATCACACGAACAGCCAAACGGCGTGGTGTGGAGAAGGTTTGAATGGCTTCAAAAGACAGGCGGTTTTCCTTGAGGAAGGCTGCCATTTTTTCACCTAGTTGTTTTTCACTTGGAGTTACTACATAGGCTGGTAACTCTTCAAGACCGAGTTCTACTAATAAGTTTTTTGTCATGTTTTTTCCTTTACATCTTCTTCAATCTTTTTTGATATGCACCTTAGGTACTGGGGACGTCGCTAACTAACTTTGTGAGTCTGAATGGAAATCTAATGCAAAATTGAACAAGATTTCCAACAGTCTCATCAAAGTGGATTTAGCTGACTGATTTTTGAACCTAAGGTTTCAAAAATCTCCACATAACAGTACAGCGGTGCATATCTCTCTAGCAAGTCTTCGACTTGCCTCTAACGATTTTAGAGCACAGTATTACTCACTATTCTGCGTCTTCTGCTAAGAGTTTAGCTCTTGTTTCTTCATCTAAAAGTGGGTAGCCTAGGCGTTTGCGTTCTGCGACAAAAGTTTTAGCTACGACACGAGCAAGGTTACGGATACGAGCGATATAGCCTGCGCGCTCCGTTACAGATACGGCACCACGCGCATCAAGTAGGTTAAAGGTGTGTGAACATTTGAGAACATAGTCATAGGCAGGGTGAACCAAGCCTTCTTCCAAAGCGCGTCCTGCTTCTTTTTCAAACTTATCAAAATTTTCAAGCAACATTTCTTGGTCCGAAATTTCAAACGAATATTTTGAGTGCTCGTACTCAGGCTGGATAAAGATTTCTCCGTATTTTACACCATCAGCCCACTCGATATCATAAACAGAGTCTACTTCTTGGATGTAAGAAGCCAAACGCTCCAAACCATAGGTAACTTCCGCAGTCACAGGGCCAGTTGCCAATCCACCGACTTGTTGGAAATAAGTGAACTGAGTGATTTCCATGCCATCAAGCCAAACTTCCCAACCAAGACCAGCTGAACCAGTCGATGGATTTTCCCAGTTATCTTCAACGAAGCGAATATCATGTTCCAATGGATTGATACCCAATTTTTCCAAAGACTCAAGGTAAAGCTCTTGGATATTTGATGGAGAAGGTTTCATGACCACTTGGAATTGGTGATGTTGGTAAAGACGGTTAGGATTTTCCCCGTAACGACCGTCAGCGGGACGACGTGATGGCTCTACATAAGCCGCATTCCATGGCTCAGGCCCGATAGCACGAAGGAAAGTGTACGGACTCATGGTTCCCGCACCTTTTTCATTATCATAAGCCTGCATAAGCATACAACCTTGGTCATTCCAAAATTGTTGCAAAGTCAAAATAATTTCTTGAAATGTTAATTTCTTAGACATTGAATACTCCTTAATAAAAAATGATTTTTTGCGACACGAGTCTGCCTTGTCGATTATACGAGGCAAGACGAGTTAGTACTGCGTCTAGCTCAGGCCCTCTAGTGCTGAGCGTGGGGCAGTCCGACTGTAAGGAGGTCTCTGCCACTGACGCAGTGGAAAGTCAATTTTTTAGACATTGTTTACTCCTCGTTATTAATTCTTGAGACTTTGGATACAAAAAGAACCGTGTCTTTACTCCTAAGTCAAGTGACCTAGGGGCGTCAGAAACGCGGTTCCACCCTAATTTATTACTTCATTGTTTTTAAAAATACGACAGAAAGCGCCAGTTTCTTAGTTTGTTCTACTTGGCTCCCACTGTCCCAAGCTCGCTTGAAGAACGCCATAAGACTTTCTTTCCTGTTGAATATTATATCAGAAAGGCAAGAAATTTACAATTCTTTTTCTTACTTTCTAAAAATCCATCTCATCCACACGTGGTGCACCAGAAGTCACCGAGATTTTCTTTAAGATTTCTCGTTCTTCTTTGCTGAGTTCTATCCCAAAACAGTCAAGATTGCTCTGGATGCGAGAGACTGTCACTGACTTAGGTAGAGGTAAGAAACCTTCTAATAAACTCCAAGCCAAGGCGATATGAGCCACTGATTTCCCATGCTTAGCAGCAATTTCTTGGACTTCTTTCTTTTCAAACAACTCTCCTTGGCCAAAAGGTCCCCAAGCCTCTAAAAGAATGCCTTTCTCTCTACAGTAGTCAACCACTTCCTCTTGATAAACTCCTGGTGCCAAGCGAACCTGATTGACTGCAGGAACAATTCTTGCTGTTTCAAGCAAAGCATCCAAATGCTTGGGAAGGAAATTACTAACTCCGATAGCACGAATTTTCCCTTCTTGGTACAGGTCCTCCATCGCTCTCCAGACATCGGCATTGCGAGTTTTCCATGCCTCATTTTCTCTTAGTGGTTTTGGATTTGGCCAATGGATCAGGTACAAATCTAGATAGTCCAATCCCAGTTTTTCCATTGATTGCTCAAAAGCTTGGTGAGCTTCTTCATAGCTGTGATTGGTATTCCAGAGTTTGGTCGTTACAAAGATTTCTTGGCGAGGAATACCGCTATCTCGAATAGCGCGACCAACACTCTCCTCATTTTTGTAGATAGCTGCAGTATCGATATGACGATAACCAGCCTTCAAGGCTTCTAAAACAGCTTGGTAGGCTACTTCTCCATTTTCAGCTTTCCATGTTCCAAATCCTAGTACAGGAATTGAAACTCCATTATTAAGGGTGTAAGATTTCATCGTTTTTCCTTTCTATGTGAAGAAAATCTAAAGAAACAAAGCCAGATTAACAGAGGCATGTCTCTTTAGATCTTGAAGATTATTGATCACGGTCATAATATATTTCGTGAGCCTTCAAGCGAGAGTTCAGCATTTCCGGAACAGTCACAAATGTATAACCTTGTTCTTTCAGATATTCAATGATGCTTGGTAGGGAATTAACAGAAGGACCATGAATATCATGCATAAGAACGATCGATCCATTACGAACCTGACGTTGTATCTCTGTCAAAATAGCTGTTTCATTCTTACTCTTCCAGTCCAAACTATCCACATCCCACATGATAAAGCTCAAGTCCAGACTGTTACGGATATCATCTGTAATGGCACCATAAGGAGGGCGCATGAGTTTAGAACTCGAACCTAGAACTTGGGTTAACAAATCTTCTGTGTCAGTGATTTGTTTTTTAGCATCTTCGAGAGAAAGTTGGGAAAGGACAGGATGACTCCAGCTGTGGTTGGCAACCACATGTCCTTCAGACTTCATCCGTTTAAGGATGTCTTCATTGCCAGCGATGTTTTTACCAAGTACAAAGAAGGTCGCCTTTACTTTGTACTTAGCTAATGTATCCAAAGCCTGTGTAGTTGTAGACGGATTTGGACCATCGTCAAAGGTCAAAGCCACAACTTTTTTGTCTTTTTGTGCAAAGTAAGCTTGATAGAGTTCAGCATCCTTTTCTAATAGATAAGAGGACTTCAAAACATCAAAGAAACTGGATATCGGTAGAGCAATTTCTTCCAGAGTCTCCCCTGGATTAGCAGGATAAAGGATGATTTGACTATCTTTATAATCAAAGCTCCATGATGCCAGATCTTGGTCTGTAAAGTTTTTTAGGACCTGATCAATTTTTGTCTGGTCAAGTTTCTTATCTTCTAGAGTCGATTTGATTTGACTCAATAGGAGTTCCTTAGCCTTGCTAGCATCTTTGAAAAGCCTACTGAGATCAAAAGTTTTTCCATCTTCTGTCAAGAAAATTTTTCCTAAAGACGTCTTTTCTTTTTCTTCAACCTTTGCTGCAGACAAATCGTAAACTTGCTTACTTATATTACGCGCAAGAACTCCCTTTAGAACCTGATCCAACTGCTCCGTATAATAAAAGACCAAATCCTCTTTATCTTCTAACTTTTCCTTGATGTCTTGGTTGATTTTTTCTCTAACAGACGCAATGACTTCCTCTCCTTGAAGAGGATAGTAGGCAATCACCTCAGCTTGACCTTTTCGGAAATGGCCTCTCTGACTACCTGAGTTGAATTGTTGGTCCTTTTCGCTTTTTAGCGCTTCAATTTTTTGTTCATAAGATTGCTTTTGTAGCACCTTGTAACCAATGGCACACCCTAAGAGAATCATAGCGATTCCTAAAATCCCTACAAAAGCAAGAAGTATACTTCTCTTTTTATCGTGAGAAACACGTTTCGCTCTATTTTTTTTCATATTTCCATCATATCAAATCGAGGCTATTATTTCAATGATAAACAAGAATTCTGACTTCTTTTTAGAAAAATAAAAAAGCTTAGAAGTATCTAAGCTTTTCATTTAGAAACGAATCGTTTCACGTGTTTTTTCATATGAGGTCACAAAACGGTTTGTAACTCCTGGTTCTGCAACTTCCAAGGCTTGCGAAATCTTTTCAAATGATGTTTTATAGTCAAAGTCTTTCTCAAAAATCTCAAGCGCTTCATTGAAAGCCTCTTGGATACGTTCATCAAATGAACGGTAACGATTTGAGTATTGCAAGAGTTGCTCAGTCAAAGTTGCATATTGAACAATATCGTAGGTTTCTGTTTCAAGTGCTTCCATATCATTGGTTGCGACTTCAAGAATTCGCTTAACGGATTCAATATTCACTTGTGGTTGCTCTAACTCTGCCATCAAATCCTCTGTGTTGTGGCTTGCAGTAAAGAAAAGTTTCAAGAAACTTTGAGGAATACCTGGCAAGTTTCTCTTCTCCATGTATCGTTTAATGGTATGCAAACGATTCACATAAACATTTGCTTTTTGACGAGCATTGAGATCAACTTTTTCGATTTGGGCAAGTCGTTCGCTCACAGAGATTTGCTCATCCTCAATATCTTTGAGGTTGCTTTGCAGCATTTCCAACTGTTCTTCAAGTACAGAGAAGGCTTGAGTTGGCTCACCTTGGTCCTCTGTTACCTCTAAGATAGCTGTATCAAGTGCTGCCAATTCTGCTTGAAGACGGCGAACATGGTTTCCATCACTTTCTGGAAGAAGGTAGGCCTTGTTCAAACGTTCAAGATCTTGAACAAGAACTTGGTTGTTTTCTTTCAGGTGAGTGAGGTAAGTTGGCAATGTTGAAAGAAGACTTTCAACTACTTTTTGAGCTGCAATTTCGCGAGTGAAGATATCATAAAGTGCGTTGATTTCTTCATGAATGCGATTATTTTCATACTCAGCATTATCCAACTCCAACTGGCGGATGTTTTCTTGATTTTTCTTCAAGGCTTCATACAAAAGTTGGAAACGTGACTCGATATCTGTTTCAGTGAAGTGGAAGTTGGCATCCAACAGCTTGCGATAGCCTTCTTCCAAATCTGACAATTGATCTGGTAGGTCTGTTGTCAATGTTTCAACTAGAGCTGGAATACGATCAACGATGTGAGTTAAAGCAAGAATATGGTTTTCAGTAGCATCTAGAATAGCCGCAGCTTCAACTGGGTCACCTGATGAGTTCAAGGTAACAAATTGAGAAAATTCTGATTGGATGTTTTCCAATTGTTTCTCAATCTCAGGAAGGGCTTTTCCATATTTTTCTGAGTTTTCTGCCACAGTGTGCTGAAGTGTTTCAAACAAGTCCAAAGCGTGCAAGACACGACCACTGTTTTTAGATTCTTGTTTTTCAAGTTCTGAGAGGGCATTGCGAATAGCTGCAATGTCTTCTTCGATTAGGTCGATTTGGCTCTCAATTTGATCAATTTTATGTGTTGCCTTAAAGAAACGGAAAGAATTGTTATAGCTTTCAGCTTCAAAGAGATGATTTTCAATATCAGCAAATGAGTTAAGTGATAAATCGACCCATTTTTGATTCCATTCACGGAAGGTTACCTGACTTTGACCAATCAAGTGCATGTTTTTAACGGCTTCAACCTCATCATTAACTGGAAGGTTATAGAGTTCTTCTTTTCTTTCTTCAAGGGCCGTTAATCTACTTACATTACGCTTACGTAAAAAGATAACTGCTACATAAGCTAGGATCAAAATGACTGCAATCGCAACCATTAGATAAATTAGTTGTCCATTAGACATATCAAACTCCTTTTATACTAGAAACAATCGTAATGATTATATCATATTTTTTAAACCAAGGGAACTATTTCCCACAATTTTTAGACGTCAAGTGTACTGTAAACAGCGTTTTCTTCGATAAATTCGCGACGAGGCTCTACCCGATCGCCCATTAACATATCAAAGATCTTATCCGCTTCGGCAGCATCATCTACCGAAACACGCGCCATCAAGCGATGTTCTGGATCCATGGTTGTTTCCCACAATTGGTGGTCATCCATTTCTCCTAAACCTTTATAACGTTGGATGGTTGGTTTTGAACGCCCTTCACTGTGACGTGCTAAGGCTTCTTGGAGTTTAATTTCTTGATCCGCACCTGGCTGGATGTATTCTTTAATCTCACTTCCAACTTTTACTCCGTAAATTGGCGGTTGGGCAATGTAGACATATCCAGCTTCTAGAATTGGCTTCATGTAGCGGTAAATCAGAGTCAGTAAGAGGGTTCGAATGTGGGCTCCATCAACATCGGCATCGGTCATCAAAACGAGTTTTTGGTAACGAGCCTTAGTGACATCAAATTCTGCCCCAAAACCTGTTCCCATGGCTGTGAAAAGGCTCCGAATTTCTTCGTTGGCAAGAATTTTATCCATGCTGGCTTTTTCAACGTTCAAGATCTTACCACGAATTGGCAAGATAGCTTGGAATTCACGGTTACGACCAGATTTAGCTGATCCACCAGCTGAGTCTCCCTCAACGATGAAGAGTTCGGTTTCAGCTGGGTTGTTTGAAGAACAGTCTGCTAATTTCCCTGGAAGATTAGAAATTTCCAAGCCAGATTTCTTGCGAGTGACTTCACGCGCACGCTTGGCAGCTACACGAGCCTTGGCAGCCAAAATCCCTTTTTCCACGATGCGCTTGGCAATCTGCGGATTCTCCATGAGGAAATCAGAAAATGCATCGCTAAAGAGGCGGTTGGTAATCTTAACAACTTCGCTATTTCCCAGTTTGGTCTTGGTTTGTCCTTCAAACTGCGGATTAGGGTGCTTGACAGAGATAACAGCAGTCAAACCTTCACGAACATCTTCCCCTGTCAGGTTGTCTTCATTGTCTTTTAGCAGTTTATTCTTGCGGGCATAATCGTTGATAACACGCGTCAGTGCTGTACGGAAACCTTGCTCATGTGTTCCACCTTCATGGGTATGAATATTATTGGCGAAACTCATGACGTTTTCGTGGTAACCCGTTGTGTACTGCATGGCTACTTCAACAGTAATGTCATCCATTTCTCCATCTGTATAGATTGGTTTGTCAAAGATAACATCCTTATTTTCGTTGATATACTCAACGTAGCTAGAAATCCCACCCTCATAATGGTAATGCTTGGTTTGTTCGAGACCTTCACGCTTGTCTGTAATTGAAATTCGAAGTCCTCGGTTCAAAAAGGCTAATTCTTGAACACGTTTGTTTAATTTTTCAAAGTCAAAAGTCGTTGTTTCTGTAAAAATCTCTGGGTCTGGTGTGAAGTGAACTGTAGTTCCTGTTTTATCTGTATCTCCAACGACCTCAAGATCAGCAACAACATGACCACGACGGTATTCTTGGTAATGAATTTTGCCGTTTTTGTGAACATGGACATCTAGTTGGGTTGAAAGAGCGTTTACTACTGATGAACCTACTCCGTGGAGTCCACCTGATACCTTATATCCGCCACCGCCGAATTTTCCTCCAGCGTGAAGAACCGTAAAGACTGTCTCAACAGCAGGACGTCCCGTCTTTTCTTGAATATCAACAGGAATTCCACGACCGTCATCCACAACGGTAATGGAATCATCAGGTTCGATAAAGACTTGGATATGACTAGCAAATCCAGCCAAGGCCTCGTCAATAGAGTTATCAACAATTTCCCAGACTAGGTGGTGAAGACCTTCTTTTGAAGTTGATCCAATATACATACCTGGACGCATACGAACGGCTTCCAGACCTTCTAAAACTTGAATTTGACTGGCATCATAATCCTGTGCCTGTTGGTTTTTGATTTCTTCTGTCATTTTTTCCCTTTTCTTACATGTCTATTGCTTGTCTCAATGTCGCAACGTTATTAAAAAGATAGGCATCTAAGCCAGCAGCTATACCTGCTTCTACATCAATATTTCTGTCACCAATGACCAAACCAGATGTAATATGATATTTATCACGTAAATAAATCATGGACTCAGGATCTGGTTTTCGTTTAAAACCTGAACTGGCAGTCACTACTTCAGTGAAGTAGTTGGCTATCCGGGTCTTAGAAAGAAGTTCCAGAACTTGGTCATTTCGATGAGAAACTAAGAAATGGCGACCACCCTTGTCAGAGATGTCTTTGAGTAAGTCTGGAATTCCCTCAAACAAAACTGGATGCTCTAACTCACGTGCTTCATTTTCTTTGTAGTTCTCTAAAAAATCCTCGATATCTGGAGCAAACTTCTCAATGGCAAAAGCTGTCGAAACCTTCAAGGCTTCGTAAACACGGTCGTGTTCTTGCTCAATTCCATATTGGGCCAAGGTTTCTACAAAAGCTGCTGTAGAAGTCTCATAATTATCCAATAGGGTACCACCTAAATCCCATATGTAGTCGTGATATTTCATACCCTTCATTATACCATTTTTTTATGAAAAAAGCGATGATTTCCTAGATTTTTCCAAGTAAAAAACGAGAGCCGAACTCTCGTTTTACTGTTGATTTCCAAAGACATCTTGATAGAGCATGCCGACTCGTAAACTTTCGGCATCTCCTCCCAACTGATCCACCAATTCATAGGCAAAGGCAAGGGCTGTTGACGGTCCTCGGCTGGTTGTTAGATTGCCATCCACAACCACTGTTTCCTTTTGGTAAATCCCGTCAGTAATTTGCTCCTGAACACCGTCATAACAGGTAAAGTGTTTGTCTTTTAAAACACCTGCTTGTTGGAGGGCGATTGGGGCTGCGCAGATAGCTGAAATCTTCTTTCCTTCTTGGTTAAAGGCTTGAATCTCAGAAATGAGGGCTTGATTATCCCGTAGATTTGCTGATCCAGGCATGCCACCTGGAAGAACGAGCAAGTCATAGTCGGATAAATCACCATCAAAGACACGATCGGCTGTTACTTGAATGTCATGTGACCCCGTCACCTGCTCCTCAAATCCTACCATATCACAGGAAATGTTTGCTCGACGCAAGACATCGACTACTGTCAAGGCTTCGATTTCTTCAAAGCCATTTGCTAAGATAACTGCTACTTTTGCCATAGCGACCTCCTCTTATTTGATTTGTTTTAGGATTACTTTTTTTCGTTTGAATGGAATTTTCCCACTTTTTTCTTCTGCTAGATTGGTCTGGTAACTCATAGACAAGAGAAGACCGACTCCGATGAGGTTACTAATAATTGCGGACCCCCCTTGAGAGATGAAAGGTAAAGGTATCCCAGTCAGAGGAAGCAAGCCAGTCACTGCGCCAATATTTTCAAAGATATGGAAGAGCAACATCATGATAAAGCCAGTCGAAATATAGGTATAGAACTGGTTGTTTGACTTAAGTGTAATCTTCAACATCCGATAAATAAGAAGCAAGTATAGAGCAACCACAAAGACTGAACCAATAAAGCCAAAGTCTTCCGCAATTACGGTGAAAATCATATCACTTTCACGTACTGGAATGAGGAGATTGGACACATTAAAACCTTGTCCAAACAAGCCACCACTTCCAATAGCAATTTGCCCTTGCGCTTGTTGGTAAGTTGTTGTTTGCGCGAAGTCAAAGGGATTGAGCCAAGCCAAAATACGGTTAATCTGGTAGGTCGGCATCCCAATCTGGTGTAAGAAAGCACGTCCATCTTTACTGATAAAAATCGCTAGGAAACCTGCGACTGCAGTCACTCCTGTAGCAAAAACTGGAATGATAATCTTCCACGAAACACCTGAAAGGAGAACCATACCGGAAAAAATAGCCACGAAGACCAAGGCAGTTCCTAAGTCACTTTGTAGGGCTAAAAGAACCAGCACTGGAATAGTAAAGCCAATCATCCAAATAATCAGCAAGAAATCCAGTGGGATGGTTCGGCGCCACTCCTTGTGCTTTTGAGTGAATTGTACAATGACTCGAGCCAATATCAAGATATAGGAAATCTTCATGAACTCAGATGGTTGAAAGAGCGTGGTTCCTCCAATCGACACCCAGTTTTTAGCACCCGTAGAAGCTACCAAACTCGGATTGTAAAAAACAAGGGGGAGAACCATCAAGGCCAAACCTAAGACATAAAGATAGGGAGTTACCTTCCATAAAAACTCGGTATTGAAGAACATGACCACAAAACCAATAACAAGCCCTAAAGCAATCCAGGCGATTTGTTGACCTAGAATTGGAAGTACATTATTGGGATAGTCATGGCTAACTGCTATATAAATAGCCACTACTCCAATCACCAGTAGACAAAATACTGGTAGAAGGAGGCTATAGTCGACTCGAGAGTCGAAGGAACGTTTCATATTTTTTACCTTTTCTCTTTCTTGGATTTTTCTTTCATTCTATTGCGACGGGATTGTAGAAAATCTGCTACTGCAGACTCTAGCTGTTCTCTAGCAAGGACCCGAACCTTTCTTTCTTTTGACATGGTTTGGGCAATTTGTTTGCCATAGCGCTTGCTGACAACACGACTGTCTAGGATTACAGCAACCGAACCTTGGTCAGGCCGTCTAACAGTACGACCAAGGGCTTGTTTTAGCCGAATAATAGCCATCGGCAATTGATAATCATAGAAGGGATTTTTTCCTTCTCGACGTAGTTCTTGGTTTAATTTTTTGGTTAAAGGTTCTTGTGGATTTTGAAAAGGCAATCTCGGAATCACTTGGAGTACAAATGGATGGGTTGAAAAATCAACTCCTTCCCAGAAACTACCTGTTCCAAGCAATATCTGACGTTCACCTTTTTCAAAACGTTTTTTCAGTTGGCTTGGTTCTCCATTTTTATATTGAGCTAGATGAGGATGGTCTAGCAGATCCGAAACTGCCAGCAACATCTCTTTTGAGGTAAACAAAACCAATAAGGGTTCTTGAAAGGCTTGTAACCTTCGAATGACAGAAGTCACTTCACTCGCATAGTCAAATGGCGAAACTTCTGTCACAAGAGGAAAGTCATCGATTAGAAAGACTTCTTGTTGCTCCTGCTTTGCTACATCAAGCCTAACAAGTGGAGCATCTGGAAATCCCAGTAAATCTGCTAAGGAAACCCGATTGCTGATTTCAAGAGTGGCAGATACTCCTAGGAGCCTACAATCTTCTGGCAATAAGTCTGCTAGTATAAAGCGACCGTTTTTGCTTGAACAAATCAGGACATCCTTGCTCGATTTCTCTGCTGGAGCAAGCCAAAATTCATGGTCCGACGTAAAAAAGTTTGCCATTTCTCTATACTCTGGGAGAACTAGCTCCGAAAAATGTTGGCGCAACTGTTCGAGAGAATCCAACCACTTTCCATCCTTAAGGCCTGACTGATAGTGCTCCATCAAGTAACGACATTCAAAAGCAATACTCTCAAGCAAGCGCTTCTGAACCAAATCTTCCTCTGACTCTAAGGACTTATCAAGCTGGGTTACAAGTTCCTCAAGACGATAAGCCTGCTGGGCTAGATTTTCAAGAGCTAGCAGCATTTTTTGAGCTTCATCCAAAATCACCAAACGGTTGTCGACAAACTCTGGATTGTCTTCCAAACGAGTAACCAGATAGGCATGATTGGTCAAGAGGACGCGACTGGTCTTGGCCTTTTCCTGCCCTCGTTTCCAAAAATCCTCTGTGGCAAATAAACTTTTCTTTGAAAGCTTGCCATCGTGGACTAGTTCAGGTAGAAAATGCTGATAGCGATAAAGTTGCCCAATTTCATCCAAATCACCAGTCTCTGTTTCCGTTAGCCAGATGAGCAGTTGCATTTTAAAGCGTGTGAAAAGACGATTGGACTCAGATCGATGGAGAACTCTGTGAAAGGCATCCAGTTTTAAATAATTTTGAGGACCCTTGAGACTATGAATCTCCAGATGAAAAACCTCTTTTAAATGCTGTCCTTCTTCTTGCATGATCTGATTTTGAAGAATTTTGGTCGGGACGCTCACTAGGATTCCAGCTTCACCCTCCAAATTCAAAGCTGGGAGGAGATAGCCGTATGTCTTACCCAATCCCGTTTGAGCTTGGATAAAAGAAGTCTGGTATTCTTCTAATAAGTGCTCAATCTTCTCCGCAAAATCCAGCTGTTGCGGACGGTCCTCCAGCCCCAGTAAAGAAATGTTTTTAGCAAAGTCTTTGGATAATTTGCGTGGTACTAAGGCTTGACTTTCCTTTCTCAGGAAAAGCCCATGGAGTTCTATCAATTCCGGAGAGGACAGGAGAGATTGTTGCTGATAGACCTCCTCAATCACCAGATAGCTTTCATAGAGAAGGTTATCTGCAAGGTCTAACAAGCTTTCTAAGAGCCCTTTTGGTAACTCAAAAAGTTTTTGACGCATGTAAAGCAAGAGTTCTGCTGTTGCCTGAGCATCAGACAGGGCAGTATGGGCCTGTTCCAGTTCAATGCCCAACTCTTGACAAAGAATACCTAGATTGTACTTTTCAAACTGAGGATATAGAACTTGGGCTAGCTCAACAGTATCCACCCGTGGAGTGCGCAATTCATAGCCTTCAAAAAAGAGAAATTCTGCAAGGAGGTTGGCATCAAATTGTACATTGTGCGCAACAAAAATACCGTCCTTAACCAATTCAAAAATTTTTCCAGCCACCTGAGAAAACTCTGGTGCCGCAGCCAAACGTTGATCAGTCAGACCTGTTAATTCTTTGATATGAGAAT
Organism: Streptococcus sp. Z556; assembly: GCF_053010225.1. NCBI lineage: Bacteria > Bacillati > Bacillota > Bacilli > Lactobacillales > Streptococcaceae > Streptococcus > Streptococcus sp. Z556. The sequence goes on along the minus strand of NZ_JBRKNU010000001.1, from coordinate 300,087 downwards.
CCAAGGGTTCGTGAGGATTGACATCAGTCGCATACTGATCGATGATTTCACCATTCTCAATCACCACAATGCCTACTTGAATAATTTTTGCCTTGCTTCCGGTGCTGGTCGCCTCTAAATCAACGACCACATACCGATCATTTCTCGCATTCATCATTAAAAATTATATCAAAAAAAGCATGATTTGACACCCCTCAACTTTGATAACAATCTTGCTTCACTTTCGAGTTCGATTAAAAATCAAGACCTTAAAAGTGAGAATTTCTCGCAAGTTCAGCAGTTGTTTGCTGGTTCTGAGATGTTTGAAAAACTTAACAGGATAGTTACATCAATATAAAAAGACAACCAAGGTATCAGTTGCCTTTTTGAGATATTTTTTTCATTTTTTTCGGAAGTGTCTTGCTAATTTCCGTTGGTAAGACAAGATAGTGTTCTTGAGAAAGTTCTTGCGCGATAGCTGAGTGCAGATGGGTCGCTACTACTACGCGTTCATAGAGATTGACATGTGGAAACTGACCTGCAAAACCTGCAATCATCCCAGCCAAAGTATCTCCCATCCCACCAGTTGCTTGATAGGGGCCTCCAACCTCCAGTTGATAGTATTCAGATTTGCCAGTTTGCCAGATACGAGTCGCTGGACCCTTCTCAACTAAAATCGTCCCTTGAGGAAAAGATGAAAGAGCCCTAGCAATCGTCTCTGTATTTTGATGGTCAAGAGCTATACCAGATAGTCTTTCCCATTCCTTTTGGTGGGGAGTTAGGATGATCTGTCTAGATGGGAATGGCAAATGACCTTTTGCTAAGATGCCCAAAGAACCACCATCAATAATCAAAATCTGGTCATTTCTGAGCTTATCAAAAACCCGTTTTACAAGTTCTTCTCCGAAGGCATCCTCTCGCAGACCTGGACCCAGCAAGACAACTTCTGCCTTTTCCAACTGTTCCTTTAGTAATGCTTTATCCTTTAGAGAAAAAGCCATGGCTTCAGGTAAATGGCTGTGCAGGGCTGAGATATTCTCCTTATCCGTCCCAACAGTCACCAAACCAGCGCCACTTTTAACTGCTGCAATGGCGGACATGATAATAGCTCCCCCATAAGGATAGGTTCCTCCCAGCAAGAGTAGACGACCGTAATCCCCCTTATGACTGTGACGAGACCGTTCCACAATGACTTTTTCTAATAAAGTTTGATCAATCACTTTCATCGTTTTTTCCTCTCACTCCATTATACTACAAAAGGAGGGGCGAACCTCCTTCTATCTATTTTCCCTTAAATTCCGCAAAGGTCTGTAATATTTTAGCTGCCACTGCTGGAGAAGGTTCTCCTTTTAGCTCAACCGTTTCATCTGTATATGGACTAAGACCAGCAAAATCGCCTATCCGGACAGAGTAGAGAGATGTTTTAAAGAGCTCAATATCGTTTTGGTCATTGCCAAAAGCAATAAAGTTCTCTCCACATAACTTTTCAACAGTTGTCGCCTTATGAGTGTCCAAGGGGTTGACATAAAGGCATTTTTCATGCGCATGATAGGACAGATGAGCCTGCCCCAGTCTTTCTAGCTGTCCAAGCAGATCATCAAGCAAATCCTCATGGTCTCCCATATAAACGACTACCTTAATCGGAGTACCCAAGTCCTCGAGTTTCTGATGGCGAGCTACCTTTAGGGGATCCACACTGGAGATAAATGGAATCTTTTCCACAATCTGACCACTATAGTCAAAGCAATCATCTGCAAAGAAAGGGAGATTATAGGTCTGGCAATAATCCACTAGCGCCTGATAAACTCTAGCATCGAGATTTCTCTCATAGATGGCTTTCCCCAGATAATAGGCTACGCCTCCATTCAAACCTATGACCAAGCGCTGACTAAGTTCAGTACCTAATAAACCCAAACAATCCCGATATGAGCGAGCTGAGGCAAATACAACCTCATGTCCATAATCGCCAGCCTTTAAAAGAACCTGCTTAATCTCCTCATCTATGGTCATATAGTCAAAAGACAGCGTCCCATCCAGATCAAATACGAATTTCATTTTCCTAGTCCTTGTTTAGTGTTCGAAGCGCTGCTTCATAGGTTTGCTCCATCAGCATGGTAATGGTCATAGGGCCAACTCCACCAGGTACTGGCGTGATGTGGCTGGCAAGTGGTGCAACGGCATCATAGTCAACATCACCACATAGCTTGCCATTTTCATCTCGGTTCATCCCTACATCAATGACAACTGCACCCGGTTTGACAAAGTCAGCAGTCACAAACTTGGCGCGACCGATAGCTACGACAAGAATATCCGCTTGCGATGCTACTTGAGCTAGATCTTTTGTACGGGAATGAGTTAGAGTAACAGTAGCATTCTTGTCTACAAGAAGCTGGGCAATCGGCTTCCCAACGATATTCGAACGACCAATAACGACCGCATTTTTTCCTTCCAGCTCAAACCCATACTCATGAAACATCTCCATAATCCCAGCAGGAGTTGAAGGAATCATAACTGGATGCCCTGACCAAAGACGTCCCATGTTTAGCGGATGAAAACCATCCACATCCTTTTCTGGATCAATGGCAAACAAAACAGCCTCTTCGTCAATATGTTTAGGTAATGGTAACTGAACCAAAATCCCATGCCAAGCTGGATCTTGATTGTATTTGGCAATCAAGTCTAACAATTCCGCTTGTGTAATAGTTTCAGGAACTCGCACTACTTCACTATGGAATCCTGCAGCAAGAGCTGACCGTTCTTTGTTGCGAACGTAGACTTGGCTGGCTGGATTGTCCCCAACCAAAATCACCACCAATCCTGGAACTAAACCTGTTTCTTCCTTTAGTTTGGCAGTCTTTTCAGCCAACTGTCCTTGTAACTTAGCGGCAAGAGCCTTTCCATCAATAATCTGTGTCATATCACTTCTCTTTTCTGTCAAATATCCTCTATTATATCAAAAAACACCTTGCCATTCTAACACTTCTTGACTAATAGACCTTATAGTTTGAAACTATAAGAAAAAGCTCTTGTCGAGCTTTTAGTGCCTATTGATATTAGGTAAATCTGTCATGCTTTCTTTTTAACTTTTGGAGCCGGTAAGACTTCATACATATCCCTGATCAGTCCCGCTAGAAATGACTTATCTTCAAGGTCTTCTAGTAAAATCATCTCTTTGGCTCCTTCATAAGGTCGTTCAAGCCTAGTTTGTTCCAATTGATCCATAACCACCTTCACAGGCTTCAGTAACAAACGATTATCATAGATTCCACCAATGATTTTCCCACGATAATAAAGGATATACTCTCCCATCATTGGGCGATAACTCATCTCCTCTAGCTCCGAAAACTGATCGAGAATAAAGTCTAAATATTCCTTACTGGAAGCCATGATTTTCACTCCACTTCTTCTAAAAATGAGGTCTTACAAAACCTTACTCAAAAAATCCTTGGTCCGTTGTTCTTGGGTTTGGTCAAAAATCTCCTCTGGTCTTCCATCTTCTACAACAACCCCATCCGCCATAAAGATAACACGGTCTGCCACCTCGCGGGCAAAGCCCATTTCATGCGTCACAATCACCATGGTCATCCCTGACTTGGCAAGGTCTTGCATAACAGCTAGAACTTCTCCAACCATCTCAGGGTCTAAGGCTGAAGTCGGTTCATCAAAGAGCAAAACATCTGGTTCCATTGCCAGTCCACGTGCGATGGCAATCCGTTGTTGTTGCCCACCTGACAAACTCTGCGGGTAGGTCTTTGCCTTATCTGGCAAGCCAACTTTTTCTAATAGTTCCAGTGCTCTCTTCTCCGCAACTTCCTTGCTTTCTCCTTTGGTTTTAATTGGTGACAAAGTGATATTTTCCATCACTGTCATATTGGGAAAGAGGTTGAATTGTTGAAATACCATGCCCATCTTTTCACGCATAGCAAAAAGGTCATTTTTCTTATCAGTGATATCAACTCCTTCAAAGATAACCTTGCCTTTACTTGCTTCTTCAAGGAGATTCATCGAACGAAGGAGAGTTGACTTTCCGCTCCCTGACGGTCCGATAATGACCACAACTTCTCCTCGTTTAATCTCAAGGTTGATGCCTTTTAAAACTTCATTTTTCCCAAAAGACTTATGTAGTTCTTCAATTTTAATCAAGGTTTCTGTCATTATTTCTTGTCTCCTTGTCCAATATGTTTTTCAAATGCTTTCAACGCCACTGTCAAAACAGAGGTCATAATCAAATAGTAAAAGGCTGCAAATAAAAGGGGAGTCAAGGGTAAATAAGTTGTTGTTGCTACTGTCGTTGCACCATTCCACAACTCCATCACCCCAATCGCAGACAAGAGGGAACTATCCTTGATAATGGTGATAAATTCATTTCCCAATGCTGGCAAAATATTTTTAATTGCCTGTGGTAAAATAACATAACGCATGGCATTTTTCGGACGAATACCGAGAGAATATGCGGCCTCTAACTGCCCTTTAGGAACTGCATTGATCCCTGCACGAACGGTTTCAGACACATAAGCACCACTGTTCATCGAGATAATCAAAATACCTGGAATTAAACGAGAAAGGTCCACACCTAAAATCCCTACTTGAATAGTGGGCGCATCGATATGCATGAGGGCAAAAGCAATCATAATTTGCACCATCATCGGTGTTCCTCGGAAAATCCATACATAAACATTTGCAAACCATACAAGAGGTTTAAACCGTGAACGTTGAGCAAAGGCCAATAAGACACCTAGAATGGTACCGAAAAAGACTACCAGAATTGAAATCACTACCGTGATAAGAGCACCATAATTAAAATAAGGTAAATACTTTGGTAAAAAGGAAAAATTCATATAAACTCAGCTTTCTAAATATCGGATTGTATGATTATAACATGTTCTGAATTAAAATTCAATCTTTTTTCACTGATTTTCACCAATAATTTTATGCAAAAGAGAAATAGCGAGAAATCTTAGTTTTTTCTAGTCAAGTCCCCGTGGTTTATGGTAAAATAGTAACGATAAGAAATGGAGGAGAATCATAATGGAATCACATTTGGTTAGAATCATCAACCGCCTAGAAGCTATGACAAAAGATGGCGGAAATCTAAAACGTAATTTTGAACGTGAAGGAGTTGTTGTTGCAGAAGTTGCTTACAGCTATGACGAAGAAAATGGATCACTCTTCACCCTTCGCGATGTTGAAGCACGTGAAACCTATACCTTTGATAGCATTGACTTGATTGCAATGGAGATCTACGAACTCCTTTACTAATAGAAAAGCAGCAGGGAAACCTGACTGATGAACGAGAATCCTTTTTGTCCCTGCAAATAGGATTTTTTCTTACCATCAGTAACAGAGATTTTCTTAGGAACTTTCTCTCGAAATCTCCCTAGCCCAATCTTTTTACTTGCTTTACACCTTAATCATGCTATAATGAGAATATAAAACTTTGACTATTTTTGACCTTTTATCAGGCCAAGGGTAAGAATGAAATGAGGTAGATGTATGCTCTGTCAAAACTGTAAAATTAACGACTCAACAATTCATCTTTACACCAATCTCAATGGACAGCAAAAACAAATTGATCTCTGTCAAAATTGCTATAAAATTATCAAAACAGACCCAAACAATACCCTCTTTAAAGGAATGACTGACCTAAACAATCGTGATTTTGATCCTTTTGGAGACTTTTTCAATGATTTGAACAATTTCAGACCTTCTTCTAATAACGTCCCTCCAACTCAATCAGGTGGAGGATATGGAGGTAATGGTGGCTACGGACCTCAAAATCGCGGACCTCTTCAAACACCGCCTCCAAGTCAAGAGAAAGGTCTTCTAGAAGAGTATGGGATCAATGTTACAGAAATTGCCCGTCAAGGAGATATTGACCCTGTTATCGGTCGAGATGAAGAAATAATTCGTGTTATCGAAATCCTCAACCGTCGAACCAAAAACAATCCTGTCCTTATCGGTGAACCAGGTGTTGGTAAAACAGCCGTTGTTGAAGGTCTGGCTCAAAAAATCGTTGATGGTGATGTTCCCCATAAACTCCAAGGCAAGCAAGTCATCCGTTTGGATGTGGTCAGCCTAGTTCAAGGAACAGGTATCCGAGGCCAATTTGAAGAGCGTATGCAAAAGCTCATGGAGGAGATACGCAAACGTGAGGATATCATTCTCTTTATCGATGAAATTCATGAAATTGTCGGTGCAGGATCTGCTGGTGATGGCAATATGGATGCAGGTAATATCCTCAAACCTGCCCTTGCCCGTGGTGAATTGCAGCTTGTCGGAGCGACTACCCTCAATGAATACCGTATTATTGAAAAAGATGCCGCTCTCGAGCGCCGTATGCAGCCTGTCAAGGTAGATGAACCAACTGTCGAAGAAACCATTATCATCCTCAAAGGGGTTCAAAAGAAATACGAAGACTACCATCACGTCAAGTATACTGATGCGGCTATAGAAGCTGCTGCAAATCTGTCCAATCGTTACATTCAAGACCGCTTCTTACCTGACAAGGCTATTGACCTTTTGGACGAAGCCGGTTCAAAAATGAATCTGACGCTGAACTTTGTGGATCCCAAAGTGATTGACCAGCGTTTAATTGAGGCTGAGAATCTCAAGGCTCAAGCTACACGAGAGGAAGACTTTGAAAAGGCTGCCTACTTCCGTGATCAGATTGCCAAGTACAAGGAAATGCAAAAGAACAAGATGACTGACCAGGATACTCCTATCATCAGTGAGAAAACCATTGAACACATCATCGAGCAGAAAACCAATATTCCTGTCGGAGAACTCAAAGAAAAAGAACAGTCTCAGCTTATCCATCTAGCAGAAGACCTCAAGTCCCATGTTATCGGACAAGACGAGGCTGTCGATAAGATTGCCAAAGCCATCCGTCGTAATCGTGTTGGTCTTGGAACTCCTAACCGGCCAATCGGAAGTTTCCTCTTTGTCGGACCAACTGGTGTCGGTAAGACAGAACTGTCCAAACAACTAGCCATTGAACTCTTTGGTTCTGCTGATAGCATGATTCGCTTTGATATGAGTGAATATATGGAAAAACACAGCGTGGCTAAATTGGTCGGAGCCCCTCCAGGCTATGTAGGCTACGATGAAGCGGGGCAATTAACAGAAAAAGTTCGCCGTAATCCCTATTCTCTCATCCTTCTCGATGAAGTGGAAAAAGCTCACCCTGATGTCATGCACATGTTCCTTCAGGTCTTAGACGATGGTCGTTTGACAGATGGGCAAGGACGCACTGTTAGCTTCAAGGATGCTATCATTATCATGACTTCAAATGCTGGAACTGGTAAGGCCGAAGCCAGCGTTGGTTTTGGAGCCGCTCGTGAAGGGAGAACCAACTCTGTCCTTGGTGAACTCGGAAATTTCTTTAGCCCAGAGTTTATGAACCGTTTTGACGGCATCATCGAGTTCAAAGCTCTCAGCAAGGACAACCTCCTCCAAATCGTCGAACTCATGCTAGCAGATGTTAACAAACGCCTCTCTAGCAACAACATCCATCTCGATGTAACAGACAAAGTCAAGGAAAAGTTGGTTGACCTCGGCTATGATCCAAAAATGGGGGCGCGCCCACTCCGCCGTACCATTCAAGACCATATTGAGGATGCTATCACAGACTACTACCTTGAAAATCCAAGTAAAAAAGACCTCAAGGCAGTTATGACAAGCAATGGCAAGATTCAAATCAAATCTGCCAAAAAAACTGAAAAAACAGAAGAGATTGCTTCTGAAATAGAAGAATAAAACGACCTAACAGGTGCAGGAAATCTAACAATTTCTGCACCTTTTTTACTAAAATAACTGTAAATTCTTGACAGCTTGCCCCTCGTACATTATGATAATAATAAAGATACTAAAGAATGAGGACAGTTCGATGGCCAACCCAACTTTTGGTGTAAAAAAAGAAAATGTGACCTACCAGCACCGCTATGGTGTGTACGCAGTTATTCCTGATCCTGATAAAAAACAAATCGTTTTAGTTCAAGCTCCCAATGGTGCTTGGTTCTTGCCTGGTGGAGAGATTGAAGCGGGAGAAGACCATCAAGAAGCACTGAAGAGAGAACTCATCGAAGAACTTGGCTTTACAGCTGAAATTGGAAGCTATTTCGGACAAGCTGATGAGTATTTCTACTCTCGCCACCGTGACATCTACTACTACAATCCAGCTTACCTCTACGAAGCTATTTCTTTTGAGGAAGTACAAAAACCTTTGGAAGACTTTAATCATATTGCTTGGTTTCCTATTGACCAGGCAATAGAAAAACTCAAACGTGGTAGCCACAAATGGGGAATTGAAGCTTGGAAAATCCAGCATGGAATTGACTAAAATACACGATTTTATCCAAAAAGTGCTATAATAGAATTAGAAAATCGGAGGAACTATTATGAAGCTTATCAATACGACAAACTCACACTCGCAACTTGTTAAAAGCCAATTAGAAAGCACTGACGCAACGCTTGTTGAAGTCTATTCAGCTGGAAACACAGATGTGATTTTCACTCAAGCTCCGCTTCACTATGAAATCCTCATTTCCAACAAACACCGCGCTATTCGTGAACCAGAAATCGAAACCATCCAAGATTTCTTCATGAAACGCAAAATCGATAAAGATAATATCGATGAAGCCAATATCAAGACCCTTTATTCTGATAAATTGATTGAAATTTCTATTCCTACAAAATAAGAAAGCCAGCCAAAAGCTGGTTTTCTTTTGCAAAAAAAGATTGGTAGTTTCTACCAATCTTTTATTTTTATTTTACAGCTTCTTTCAAAGCATCTACCTTGTCTAAACGTTCCCATGGAAGGTCAATATCTGTACGTCCCATGTGTCCATAAGCCGCTGTTTGACGGTAAATTGGACGTTTAAGATCCAGCATTTGGATAATTCCTGCAGGGCGAAGGTCAAAGATTTGACGAGCCGCTTTCTCAAGCTTGCTTTCAGCTACTGTTCCTGTACCAAAGGTATCGATACGGACAGAAACAGGCTGCGCAACACCGATAGCGTAGGCCAATTGAACTTCTGCCTTCTTAGCCAGACCCGCTGCAACAATATTCTTGGCAATATAACGTGCCGCATATGAGGCTGAACGGTCCACCTTCGTCGCATCCTTACCAGAGAAGGCACCACCACCGTGACGAGAGTAGCCACCATAAGTATCCACGATAATCTTACGACCAGTCAAACCGGAGTCTCCTTGAGGTCCACCGATGACAAAGCGACCAGTTGGATTGATGAAGAATTTTGTTTGCTCATCCAAGTAAGAAACTGGAATAACTTCTTTGATAACCTTGTTAATCACATCATTATGAATTTGTTCATTGCTGACATCTGGATCGTGCTGAGTTGAAATAACTACAGTGTCCACACGTACTGGACGATCGTTTTCATCATACTCAACTGTAACTTGTGATTTAGCATCTGGGCGAAGATAGCTGATTTCACCAGATTTACGAAGTTCTGCCAAACGACGAACCAGTTTATGACTGAGTGAAATTGGCAATGGCATGAGTTCCTCTGTCTCATCTACTGCAAATCCAAACATGAGCCCTTGGTCTCCAGCTCCAATCAAGTCCAGTGGATCTTGATCTGCATTCCCACGAACTTCCAAGGCTTCGTTCACACCTTGTGCGATATCTGGTGACTGCTCAACAAGTGAAGGATGTACTCCTACCGTCTCCGCAGAAAAACCATATTCTGTATTGGTATAGCCAATCTCTGCAATAGTATCACGGACCACACGGTTAATATCCACATAGGCATTTGTCGAAATCTCACCAAAAACGTGGACTGAACCAGTATAAACAGCTGTCTCAGCAGCAACGTGCGCTTCTGGATCCTCTGCTAAAATAGCATCCAAAATCGCATCTGAAATTTGGTCTGCAATCTTATCTGGATGCCCCTCAGATACAGATTCAGACGTGAATAATTTACGTTCTGACATAAAAATGTCCCCCCTTAAAAAATATTGTTATAGAGTTACAAAGTACTGGTAGGTATTTCCATTATCTAAGAGTTACGACGCGAAAGAAATAAAAACGATACTTTTTTATTTCTGATGCTAGTAAGGCGCATAGGGTGACCGCCTTATAGCGGCAACCGTAGAATGACGAGTAACTTTGGAGCCGTCATTCTTTGCGAGTTACAAAGTACTGATAGAAAATCCTATCCTCTACGGTTTCAACTCGAAAGAAAAATAGACCTTTCTACCACCTTATCGGGACTATATAACCTTATCATTATACCACTTTTTATTTTTTTTTGCAGTATTTTTAAAAATTCATAAAATGAAGTTAAAAAAAGGAGCTATGCAGCTCCAATTCTATACTTAAAATGTTTGGCGTTTGGCTTTACGCTCGGCACGGCCACGAGCACGATTTTCAGCACGCTTTGTTTTGCGACGTTTTTCATCCACCGCCCATTGAATCTTCTTCTTATAACCTGGTTTGACTTTTTTCTTTTTCTTTTTAACCAAGCCAATCATTTCAATATCAAGCTTATCCTGCTTCTTTTCACGGTTGGCACGACGATCACGATCATAGGTATCTTGAAACTCTCCGTCTTTGACCATCTTAGGAGTAAACTTGATTCCTAATTTCTCCAACTCACGGATATCCGAGTCATCGCTTGGCTGGTAAAGGGTAATAGCTGTACCAGGCAGTCCGTTGCGACCAGTTCGTCCAACACGGTGAACAAAGAAGGACAAGTCTTGCGGAATGGCGTCATTGATGACATGACTAACCCCTTCAATATCAATTCCACGCGCTGCCAAGTCCGTTGCGACAATGTACTCAAAATCAAGATTTTTCACCTGATTCATGATCCGCTTGCGCTCACGAGGGGCAATATCCCCATGAATCTTAGCCACCTTCAAACCTTGAGCTGTTAGATATGTATGCAATTCATCTGCACGAGTTTTGGTATTTACAAAAATCATAGCCAAATAAGGCTGCATGGCTTGCGTCAACTCATAAATCTGAGCATTCTTATCTCGTCCCTTGGTCGAAATCAACCAGTTATCAATGGTCTCAGAAATGACTGTTTTTGTTTTGATTTTTTCCATAACAGGATTTGACAAATATTTTTTCAAGAATGGCTGCAACTTCTGTGGAATGGTTGCTGAAAAGACCATGAATTGCAAGTCCTTAGGAAGGCTTCCTGCTATCTTATCAACTGTCTCTAAGAATCCCATATCCAAGGTCATATCGGCTTCATCGACAACAAAGGTCTTAGCCTTGTGAATAGCCAGATCACCAGATTTGACCAAGTCATAGATACGACCTGGAGTCCCGATGACAATGTGGGGCTGGTTACTTGCCAATTTATCAATCTGACGTGCCTTATCCGTCCCCCCCACATAATTAACCACACGAACTTCGACATCCGAGTGGGCCGCAATCTGACGTGCTGCTTGGTAGATCTGAGTAGCTAACTCACGACTTGGAGCAGTAATGACCGCCTGCACACTATCGCTAGTTTCATCTAATTGCTGGAAAATTGGTAACAAGAAAGTATGAGTCTTTCCAGAACCTGTTTTTGATTCACCAACCAAGTCACGACCTGCCAAGACTATAGGAATTAACTTATCTTGAACCTCTGTAGGAGTCTCAAATTTCAACTCCTCCAAGGCTTCTGCTATATAATTTTTAAATTGAAATTTCGTAAATGACATGCTATCCTCGATTCTATTCATCTAACCATTATACCATATTTTGAACATTTTCAGTAGTTAAGTCCGACTAGCAAAAAATGAAAGGGAACAATCCCTTTCATTTTCTATTTCCAGTTTAAAATGGCATTCAAACCATAATGATCACTGACTTGTGGACCATTCTGCCCATCAAAAACCACATGCAAACTTTCTACTTCTAACTCTTTCGTTGTAAAGACATAGTCAATTCGAAGCGGTTCAGTATTGCCTTTCCAACCATCAATTTCTGGTGGAACGGTATAGCTACCACTTCTCTCCTTAGCAACTTCAAAAGCATCTTGTAACTCTAGAGGACTAGCTAGGATCGCTTGATAACCTTCCTGACCAGCTGGATTATTGAAATCACCTGCTAATATTAGAGGTTTCTTCAAATCTTTCAGTACAGCCTGGAATCGTGCCCATTCTTCCTGAAAACCTTTATCCCACCATGAAAGATGGACGCTTGCAAGAGCGAGTTCTTTACCCTCAACTTCTGTCTCTACCAAGGCGACACGGCGAGTATGGTAGTCTGTTGGATCATCTACATCCGAAACTAAAATCTCACGCGCTTGAATAGGTGTCTTGGATAAGATAGCAACACCCTCATGGTAGCGGTCATAACCGATATGGTTATAGGCCCAGGTCCAATAGTAGCTTCTTCCTTTCTCAGCCAATTTTTCAACCAAAAGTCTAACATAGTGGTCTTGGTGAATTGGCTCTGCCGCTGGCAAAGCTTGATAGAGGTCATTAACCTCCACCTCAGGAGAAGTGATTTCCTGATTGATTTCTTGGAAACAAATCAAATCATAGTCTTTATCAAGAATATCTTGGAGCAAGAGCTGGAATTTTTCTTCTGCTTCTTTCTCCATCCAACTATGAGTATTGAGTGTTAAAAATTTCATGCTTTTCTCCTAAAACAAGAGGTTGGAAAACAGCTTCCAACCTCAAGTATATTACAATTCTACTTTTGCAACTGCTGTTTTCGCTGCAAGAGAACCAGTTTGTTCTAATTTAACAGATTTAATTGCTTCAGCATTTGTGAAGACAACCACTGTTGAAGTTTCACGATCTGCTGCACGGATAGCATCCAAGTCAGCTGTAACAAGAAGATCACCAGCAGCAACCTTTTGTCCTTCAGCTACGTGAACTGTGAATGGTTTTCCTTCAAGACTTACTGTGTCCAAACCGATGTGAACAAGCACTTCAAGTCCTGCTTCAGTCACAAGACCGAGAGCATGTTTAGTTGGGAAGACACTTGATACAGTACCAGAAACTGGAGATACGATATTTCCATTTGCTGGTTCTACTGCGAAACCGTCACCCATCATTTTTTGAGCAAAAACAGGATCTTTCACTTGTTCCAATTCAATAACTTGACCATCAGCTACTGAGTAAACTTCCTCTGTCACACCTTTGTAGTGTACAGTGTTTTGTTGAGCTTCAGTCATTTGGCTTGGAAGAGTTTCAGGAATAATTTCACCTGAGTCAAGAATATCTTGGATATCAGATTTCAATACGTCAGCTTTTGGTCCGTAGATAGCTTGGACACCTTGTCCTTTCATGACAAGACCCATAGCTCCTTCTGCTTTCCATTGTTCCTCAGTACCAACGCGATCTGCATCTTTAACAGTTACACGAAGACGAGTCATACATGCATCCACATCTACGATATTTGCACGACCACCAAGAAGGTTAATGATATTTACGGCTTGAGAAGCTGCTGCAACTTTTGGAGTTCCAGAAGCTGCTTCTTCTGATGCTCCTTCAGCTGTTTCGTAGTTTCCGTTACGTCCTGGGGTTGCGTAGTTGAATTTTTTGATCATGAAGTTGGCAATGAAGTACATGATAACCGCAAAGAGAACAGTTACCCAGATAAAGTTAACGATATCCATACCAATACCAGCATTAATTGCCAATGGTGTACGAGTCAAGAATTCAATTGAACCGAATGAGTGGACACGAAGGTGAACAATATCTGCCATAGCAAAGGCAGCACCTTGAACTACTGAATAAACAAGGTAAAGCGGTGTCGCGATGAACATGAACATATACTCGATTGGTTCAGTAACCCCTGTCAAGAATGTTGCAAGGGCTGTCGCAATCATCATCCCTTTGTATTGGTGTTTCTTGTCTGCATCAACATTACGGTAGATAGCAACGATAACACCCATCAAGATACCAAATGAACCGATCATTTGTCCAACTTTGAAACGAGCTGGATGTACTGTATCTAACAAGTGTTGGTATTGACCAGCGTCAGTACCTTTAAGGTTTACAAGGTCTGTTACCCATGCAAGCCAAAGTGGATCTTGACCAAATACTTGGCTACCTTTTGCTGCACCAGTTAAGACTTCATAAGTACCACCAAGAGCTGTGTAGTTCATTGGGATAGTCAACATGTGGTGAAGACCAAATGGCAAGAGCAAACGCTCCAAAGTACCATACAAGAATGGTGCTAGAATTGGTGCAGTTTCTTGAGAGTTTGCAATCCAGATACCAAAGCTATTGATACCTGTTTGAACAAGTGGCCAGAAAATTGAAAGAACAATTGCAGCAATTACTGAACGAACAATAACTACAAACGGTACAAAACGTTTTCCGTTAAAGAATGAAAGTGCATCAGGAAGCTTACGGAAGTTATAGTATTTGTTAAAGGCAGTTGCCCCTATAAAACCAGAAATAATCCCTACGAAAACACCCATGTTAAGTGCTGGAGCTTCCATAACACTGATAAAGTAATCAGAAACTTTGATTGACCCACCCAATAGTGTTGAAACCATAGCATTTGGATCTTTTAGCATGTCGCCAGATACTCCAAAGATTGTACCTGTGATACGGTTGATAAGGATAAAGGCAAGACCAGCAGCAAAAGCACCACCAGCGCGTTCTTTAGCCCAGCTTCCTCCGATAGCAAGGGCGAACAAGATATGAAGGTTAACGATAACTCCCCAACCGATTTGCTCTAGTACACCACCAGTAATTACAAGTGGTGAAAAGTTAGGGTTAATCATCACTAGCGACTTACCGATTGAAATCATCAATCCAGCCGCTGGCATAACAGCGATAACCACCATCAAAGCCTTACCGAATTTTTGCCAAAACTCGAAAGACAAGACATTTTTGAATGTAGCTTTCATCATTCAAATCTCCTTTATTTTATTTTAGGCAAACGTTTTACGAAAACGTTTGCACCAACTTATATACTAATTATACCACTTTTTATTTTTTTGTAAAGGCTTTTATAGAAAAAAATTCTCCTTTTTCTTAAATTTTTATACAAAAAAGAGAAGTTCTTTAAAACTTCTCCTTTAAACTGTCTGGATATTTCCACTAAGCTATGCAATTTGCATTGATATCCAATTAAATTTTCAAGAATCGACGCATTGAAATTCCTGATCCGATTGATCCAATGAAGATTCCGATGACAAACAAGAGAACCGTCATCAAAGGAATAAATAGATCTGGCGTAATCATGGATAGGTTTTGACCAACCAAAGATTTATTGACAGATTGGTAGACCATATTGTAGATAAAGAATACTAGGACTGAAGGAATAGCTGCTCCAAATAAACCGATGAAGGCACCTTCCAACAAGAATGGACCACGGATGTAACTATTCTTAGCTCCTACCAGACGCATGATCTGAATTTCACGGCTACGCGAAATAATGGTGATACGAATGGTGTTGGAAATCAAGAAGACCGCGATGAAAATCAAGAGTCCTGCAATAATCAATCCCCAAACACGGATGAAAGATGCTAGTTCAAAGAGTCGTTGAGTGTTGGCTCCACCATCTTGAACTTCTGAAACTCCCTCGATTTTCTTAGCTTCTTCAGCTACTTTCTTTACATCACTTGGAGATTTGGTATCTACGATATAGGCATCATAGAGTGGGTTGGCATCCCCTTCAAAGACCTTCCAGTCATCCCCCATCGTTTCAGTCAATTTTTGGTATTGCTCCTCTTTACTTGAGAAGATAACGCTTTTTACAGCTGGCATAGCTTTCAAAGCATCATAGACCTTGTGGTAGTCATTGTTGGTAACTGTCTGACCTTCTTTTTCAATCGTTTCACTGTTATCAGCCACATCCTTACGAATGTAAACCATAACACGAACGTTGTTTTCAATATCGGTAGCCAGTTTAGCTGTGTTAAAAATTACGGATGCAAACAGGGCAACGAGCGTCAAGGTAATCATAACCGAGCTCACTGCTGCTACTGTCATCCAGCCATTTCGCTTTAAACTTTTTAGTGATTCAAATAAATGGCGAAAAAATCTACTAATCATCGTATCCATATTCTCCTTTTGCTTCGTCACGAACGACACGGCCATTTTCAATGGCAATGACACGGTGGCGCAAGGTATTTACAATCTGACTATTATGGGTAGCCATCAATACTGTAGTACCTTGGAGATTGATGCGTTCCAACAGATTCATAATTTCCCAAGAATTATCTGGGTCCAAATTTCCTGTCGGTTCATCGGCAATCAAGACTTTCGGATTGTTGACAATCGCGCGAGCAATAGCAATCCGTTGTTGCTCTCCACCTGAAAGTTCATTAGGGAATGAACGAACCTTGTGTTTCAAACCAACTAGGTCCAAAACTTCCATAACACGTTTTTTAATGGTACGGCGGTTCTCACCGATTACTTCCATTGCATAGGCAATATTTTCATAAACGGTTTTCTTTGGCAAGAGTTTGTAGTCTTGAAAGACAACTCCAACACTACGACGAAGAAGAGGAATATCTTTCTTCTTGATTTTAACCAAATTAAAACCTGCAACTGTTAAACTACCTTTTTCAATCTTTACTTCTCGATATAAAGCTCGAATAAAGGTGGACTTCCCTGCTCCAGAAGGTCCTACAATGTAGGCAAATTCTCCCGGTTCAATAGTGACAGACACACCACGCAAGGCAGTCGTTCCGTTGTCATACTTTTTGACAACATCTCGCATTTCAATGATTGACATGTGAGTTCCTTTCTATCTTAGCTGATTCTCCATTTGAGATAGGCATCGATGAAACCATCTAAATCTCCATCCATAACCTTATCTACTTGGGCAACTTCAAAGCTCGTACGGTGATCTTTCACCATGGTATAAGGTGTGAAGACATAAGAACGGATCTGACTTCCCCAAGTGATTTCTTTTTTCTCACCTTTAAGGGAATCGACTTCTGCTGCTTTCTTTTCTTGCTCCATTTGATAGAGCTTAGCCTGCAACATCTTCATAGCACGATCTCTATTTCCATACTGGGTACGATCGACTGTCGATTGAACGACTGTCCCCGTAGGAATGTGCGTCAAACGCACACCTGTTGAAACTTTATTGACGTTCTGTCCACCAGCACCACCTGAACGGAAGGTATCCATCTTGATATCGTCGTCACGAATTTCCACTTCGATGGTATCATCTAACTCAGGCATAACCTCTACGGATGTGAATGATGTGTGACGACGTTTAGCTGAGTCAAATGGTGAAATACGGACCAAACGGTGAACACCCATCTCCGACTTGAGTAGGCCATAAGCATTTGGACCTTCAAAGGACAAGGTCACCGACTTGATACCTGCTTCATCACCAGCCTGATAATCCAAAACTTCTACTTTAAAACCTTTGGCATTTCCATAACGAGTATACATGCGGAGCAACATATCCCCCCAGTCCTGAGCTTCAGTCCCTCCAGAACCTGGATGGATTTCCAAGATTGCATTATTATGGTCATAGGGTTCTGACAAGAGAAGCGTCATTTCGTAACTGGTCATCATCTTATCCAACTCGGTTAGCTGCTCCACAAGTTCATCATGGACTGACTCGTCTTCTGCTAAAAAGTCTAATAAAATTTCAACTTCATCCTGCAACTCCTCCATTTTATGGAAGGTGTTGTAGGTGTTTTTTAATTCATTTAATTCTTGCGACGTTTTTTGGGCCGCAATATTATCGTTCCAAAAATCAGGTTCTGTCATCTTGTTCTCCAAGATGGCAATCTCTTCCTCTAATCCTTCGAGGTCAAAGAGACCCCCTGAAAGAAGCTAATTTTTCACGATTTGCATCAATTTTTTGACGAATTTCTGAAATGTCCATAGATACTCCTTTTCATATCGTTTTATTATACCATAATCTCTTATTTCTTTCCATATTTTGCTTTTTTATGCTTTTATTGCCCAACAAAAAGAGGCTCTAAAGCCTCTGATTTAAAGGACTTTGGCAGAGGTATGAGTGATCTCCTCCACTTGAATTCCTTCTTTTTCAAACTTATCCTTTAATGAAGTCAAATCGATTTTTCCATCAATTTGAACTTCGATGACTACTTTGCCATCCTTACGCGGAATATTAACTGTGTGCGAGATATTCAAATTTTCCTCGGCAATCAAGGACACGATTTTTCCTAAAACTCCGACCTCGTTTTCCGTAATAAAACGAACACGAATCCCTTCTTCTCCATAACCAGCGATTTCCAAAAAGGCTTGGAAGACATCGCGGTCCGTAATCACTCCATATACCTGCTGGTTATCAACAACTGGTAAAATGCCAATCTTATTTTTCAGCATCAGATAGGTCGCATCTTCTAGACTTGCATAGCCAGAAACTGTCACGACATCTCGAATCATGACGTCTTTGACTTTGGTCTTATTGAGAAGATAATTCATCTCGTAGATAGAAAGACTGGTTGCTTTAGATGGACTTGCCTCTGCGATAGTCCCTTCTGTAACAAGACCAACCAATTGATCATTTTCGATAACAGGTAAACGGTGCAAGCCTTGCTCGCGCATCAAATCTGCTGCGTGTGCTACAGTCGTATCAGGACTGATATAAACTACCTTGCGTGTCATAAAATCTTTAACTGCCATGAGACTTCTCCTTCTCTATTTCTACTTTCATTATACACTTTCTTAGAAAATCTATCAAACGCTTTCATCTCTTTTTCAAGATTTTGAGTCTTTTACAAAAAAGAGCTCTAATTTAGAGCCCTGTGAATGAGGGATTAGCAATCCACATTCGGTTTTATTTCATCACTTAGGAAATTGCTACGCAATCTCTATCCGCCGACTAAAACAATCCACTGGTTCTGATGATTGCTACGCAATCTCTATCTGCCGACTAAAAAGGTCCCCCGGACGTTAGGGGAATTGCTTTTGCAATTCTCATCCGCCGACTAAAACAATCCAGTGGTTCTGATGATTGCTACGCAATCTCTATCTGCCAACTAAAAAGGTCCCCCGGACCTTTTTAGCCACCTAGGTATGCTTTTCTGACTTCGTCTGATGCTGCGAGTTCTTTTCCTGTTCCTGATAGGACAATCTCACCTGTTTCAAGTACATAACCTCGATCAGAGATAGCAAGGGCCTTGTTAGCGTTCTGCTCAATTAGGAGAACTGTTGTTCCTTGCTTCTGGATATCTTGAATGATATCAAAAATTTCTTGGATAAAGATCGGAGCCAGTCCCATTGACGGCTCGTCCAAAAGGAGAAGCTTAGGTGTAGACATGAGGGCACGTCCCATAGCCAGCATCTGTTGCTCACCACCAGATAGAGTTGCCGCATCTTGATTTTTGCGCTCTTCTAGACGAGGGAAACGCGAAAAGACTTTTTTCAAGTTAGCTTGATTTTCTTCACGATTTTTCTTTAAAAAGGCTCCCATTTCTAAGTTTTCCATAACAGTCAAACCTGGAAAAACATGGCGTCCCTCAGGAACTTGTGAAAGGCCACCTGCCACGATTTTTTGCGCTGGCAACTTTTGAATTTCTTTGCCTAAAAACTGAATTTTACCAGCACTTGGACGAACCAAACCTGAAAGGGTACGAAGAATGGTTGTTTTACCAGCACCATTGGCACCAATCAAGGAAACAACTTCACCTTCATTAACCTCGAAACTTACATCACGAACTGCTTGGATCATACCGTAATGTACAGAGAGGTTTTCAACTTTTAACATAGACATTAGGCTTCACCTCCTAGATAAGCTTCGATAACGCGTTTGTTGTTCTTGATCTCATCCGGAGTCCCATGAGCGATCAACCGACCATATTCAAGAACATAGATACGCTCAGTGACTTCCATAACCAAATTCATGTCGTGTTCGATGAGCATGATGGTAATTTTAAATTCATCTTTGATACGACGGATCAATTCTGTCAATTCAGCTGTTTCTTGTGGATTCATCCCAGCTGCCGGTTCATCCAAAAAGAGGATTTTAGGTTCGGTTGCCAGAGCACGAACGATTTCTAATCGACGTTGTTGGCCATAGGCCAGATTCTTCGCAAGAGTATCTGCATCACCATCCAAATCAAAAATCTTCAGCAAGTCCAAAGCTTTGCTTTTTAATTCTTCCTCATTCTTATAAAAAGCTGGTAGGCGTAGAAAGCTCGCAAGGACATGTTGTTTATGATGATTGCTAAACGCAATCAAAACATTTTCCAAAACTGTTAAGTCCTTAAACAAACGAATATTTTGGAAAGTACGACTGAGTCCAAGTGAAGCAATCTTATAGGGAGTTTTCCCATTTAGGAGGTGACCATCTAGAGTCACAGTACCTTCACTTGGTTCATAAACACCAGTCAAGAGATTGAAAAGGGTTGTTTTACCAGCGCCGTTTGGTCCGATCAAACCAACCAATTCTCCCTCGTTCAATTCAAGAGTGACATCTCCAACAGCTGTTAGACCGCCAAAATGTTTGGTTAACTGTTTAACTTCAAGTAATGCCATTAGTTTTGTCCCTCCTTCTTAGATTTTTTAAAGAAACGTGATAGACTCAATTCCCATGTCCCAAGAAGTCCACCTGGTCTGAAAATCATGACCAATACAAGAGCCAAAGCGTAGATAATCATACGTACGCTAGCTACATCTTGAAGGAGCATATTTAGAATTCCTAAAACAATCGCTGAAACGATGGTACCAGTAATAGATCCAAGTCCACCAAATACAACGATAATCAAGACGTTGATGGAATTAATAAAGGTGTAATCTTTTGGGACAACAGAACCGATAAAACCGGCCTGAAGTGAACCAGCAATACTTGCTGTAATGGCACCAAAGACAAAAGCGATAATCTTGATCTTTGTAGTGTTTACCCCAACGGACTCAGCAGCAATCTCATCCTCACGAACAGATAGAGTAGAGCGTCCAATTGGACTACGTAAGAAGTTGAGAGTTGCAATAGTTGTGATCACTACAAAAAGATAAACCATTTGCCAGTTGGTAAAGTTTGGAATACCCAAGATACCAGCGGCACCGTTGGTCAAACTTCCACCATTAATAATAAAGATACGAATGATTTCTGAAACACCTAGTGTCGCAACAGCCAGGTAGTCACCCTTCAAACGGAGTGTTGGAATCCCAACGAGCAAAGCAACTGCACCAGAAATCAAGGCTCCTATCAACATAGCAGCAAAGAAGGCACCATAGGTTGGTGATTTGGAACCAATAATCGCTGCTGCATAAGCCCCAATTGCCATAAAACCTGCATGTCCAAGTGAGAATTGTCCTGAAAAACCAACAATTAAGTTCAAACCAACTGCAAGGATGATATTAATCCCAATTTGTTCTAAAATTTGGACATGGAATAGATTGAGAACACCAGCAGAAACCAGTACACTAATCAGCCCATAACCTGCTAACAGAAGGAATAACCAGAAAATATTTACTTTAAGATTTGTCTTCATTGTTTACACCTTCTCTTTCACATTCTTACCAAGGATACCTGCAGGACGAACAATCAGAATCAAAAGCAAAATTCCATATACGATAGCATCACGGAAATCAGACATACCGAAAGCAGTTGCAAAAGTTTCCAACAAGCCAATAACAAAGCCCCCTAGAGCTGCACCAGGAATAATCCCGATACCACCAAGTACAGCTGCAACGAATGATTTTAGACCTGGAGTCACACCCATCAAAGGTTCAAGAGAGTTGTAGTAAAGGGCAATGAGGACACCTGCTGCACCAGCAAGAGCTGAACCCAAAGCAAAGGTAAAACTGATTGTACGATTTACATTAATTCCCATCAATTGAGCTGCATCACTATCAACTGATACAGCACGCATGGCTTTCCCCATTTTTGTTTTTTTGACGATCAATTGCAATAAAACCATTAACAATATAGAAACTGCTAAAATCATCAATTGAACATTTGTCAAACTAATTGGCCCAAAATCAAAGCGGATTGTTTCAATCGCTTGAGGGAAAGCACGAGTATTGGCACCTACTAGATAAACCATCCCATATTCCAGTAGGAAGGACACTCCGATAGCGGTAATCAAGACAGAAATACGTGTAGAGTTTCGCAGAGGACGGTAGGCAAGAAATTCGATCACAACACCAAGTAGTGCAGTTCCCGCCATTGAAATAATTAAAGCTAAAAAGAAATTCATTTGGAAAGAATTAATCAAAAAGTAACCAATAAAGGCACCCATCATATAAATATCACCGTGGGCGAAGTTAATGAGTTTGATAATTCCATAAACCATGGTATAACCTAGGGCCAAAAGTGCATAAACACTACCCAGAATTAGACCATTCACAAGTTGTTGGAGCATAGCATTCACTCTTTTCTATCCTTATTTTTTAGAAAATTTCATTATTTTCACAAGTTCATAAACACCGAAACAGGGAGTGAGTCAAAGGCTCATTCCCCATTTCAAGTACTATTCTAATGTTATGGTTTTACAACTTCTGCTTCTTCAACTTTACCATTGTTCATGGTCATCATGTAAGCAGTTTTCACTGTATTGTGGTCAGCATCAAAGCTTGTTTGACCAGTTACACCTTCAAAATCTTTGGTTTTAGCAAGGTTGTCCTTGATTTCACCTGAGTTTTTAGCACCTTTTGCAGCATTCGCTACTAGGTAAACTGAGTCATAGGCTAAAGCTGAGAATGTTGAAGGCTCTTCGTTGTATTTAGCACGGTATGCTTCAAGGAAAGCTTTAGCTTTTGCAGAAACATCAACGGTAGTTGAGAATCCAGAGATGAAGTAAATGTTTGATGCTCTTTCAGCAGTTGCTTGTTGAACAAATTCTTCACCGTTAAATCCATCACCACCAACGATTGGTTTATCAATTCCCATACCACGAGCTTGGTTTACAATTTTACCAGCTTCTGTGTAGTAACCTGGAACAACGATAGCGTCAAACTCTTTCCCTTTCATTTTAGTAAGGGCTGCTTGGAAGTCTGTATCGCCTGCTACAAAAGTTTCATCTGCTACAATCTCACCCTTGTAGGCTTCGCGGAAAGATTTAGCAATACCTTTGGCATAGTCACTAGCATTGTCAGTATATAGAACAACCTTCTTAGCATTCAATTTATTTGTTACATAGTTAGAAATAATTTTCCCTTGGAAGCTATCTTGGAATGTTCCAATAAATAAGTAATCTTGACCTTTAGTCAAACCGTCTTGTGTAGCACTTGGTGAAATCAATGGCACTCCAGCTTTAGTAGCGTTAGCTACAGCTGCGGCAGTTGCACCAGATGTCGCAGGCCCTACAATAGCTGCTACTTTTGATTGGGTAACAAGGTTTGTTGTAACAGAAGCTGCTTCAGCAGTTTCTGACTTGTTGTCTTTGTCTACAACTTCGATTTGTTTTCCATCAATTCCACCTGCAGCGTTGATTTCGTCTACAGCAAGTTGCGCACCTTTTTGTTCAGCAGTACCGTAAGCAGCCACAGCACCTGTCTCTTCAAAGTTAAAACCGATTTTGATTGTTTTTTCGTCTACTGGATTTCCAGTTGTGTTTGACGCTCCTGACTTAACTTCACCACATGCAGCAAGAAGGGCTACACTAGCAAGAGCCACAAAAGATAGGGCAAATTTTTTCTTCATTTTTAATCTCCTTATAGTTGTTTCAAAAAACAGTATGTTAAGAATATACCGAATTATCAGAAAATTGTCAATACATTTATTTAATTTTTTAAATGATAACGTTTTCTTCATTGCGATAGAGATTGCCAACAAAGGGAGTCTCTAACTCTTGAATATGACAAGGCCTTACCTTTTTGATAAATCGTTCCTTAGCTAATTTCTCAACCAAGCTTTCTAGATTCTCAGTCGGAACATAAAGCTGTAGGTAGCGATGCTTTTTAGAATGATAAATAATGTCTCCATATTCCTGTAGTTTTTTCGCATCTCTATTATAGTAGAGATAGATGATTAATCCTGATCGATTTGTTTTTTCAAACATGAGGAAGCCTCTTTCTAAGAAATCTTATCCTATTATATCAAAAAAAGCAAACTCCGTCGAGTTTGCTTTCTAGGTTGCTTAGCTTAAAGAATTATTGGCCATGATTTCATCAATAAAGCCATATTCAAGCGTTTCTTGGGCACTCATCCAGTAATCACGTTCCGCGTCTGCATGAATTTGCTCAACTGATTTACCAGAGTTATCTGCAAGGATTTTTTCCAAGGTCTTACGAGTTTTGAGCAAGTGTTCTGCTGCGATCGCCATATCTGTCTGTTGGGTACCACCACCGGTTCCACCCATTGGTTGGTGAATCATGTACTCTGCATTTGGAAGCATGAAACGTTTGCCTTTTGCGCCACTTGATGCAATAACAGTCCCCATAGATGCAGCCATTCCCATCACGATGGTTTGGACATCAGCCTTGATAAAGTTCATGGTATCAACGATTGCCAAACCAGCTGAAACAGAGCCTCCAGGTGTGTTGACATAAAGATAAATGTCTTTTGTGCTGTCTTGGGCATCCAAGAAGAGCAATTGGGCGATAACGGAGTTGGCCATATTGTCTTCAACGGGACCTGTTAGCATGATGATGCGGTCTTTCAGAAGACGAGAGTAAATATCATAGGAACGTTCTCCACGGCTTGTTTGTTCAATAACTACAGGAATCATTCATTTCTCCTTTTAATGTTGAATTTTCTTAGTCATACGACTCAATACAGAACTATTATATCTTTTTGGTCAAAAAAGGTCAAATCTTTGCTCTATTACCTAAACAGAAACAAAAACTCAACCTCCTTGCAAGTCAAAAACGAACTTCTAGTTCCAGTATTTACTTTGGAATCTTATTTGGTACCAAACAAACGGTCTCCAGCATCCCCAAGACCTGGTACGATATAACCATGTTCATTCAAGCGTTCATCCAAGGCTGCTGTAAAGATTTCTACATCTGAGTGAGCTTCTTGAAGAGCTTTCACTCCTTCTGGAGCAGCTACAAGGCAGACAAACTTGATGTTTGATGCCCCGCGTTTTTTAAGGGAGTCAACAGCCAAGATAGCTGAGCCACCTGTTGCCAACATTGGGTCCACTACAAAGATTTGACGTTGGTCAATGTCCTCAGGCAATTTCACCAAGTATTCAACTGGTTGAAGGGTTTCTTCATCACGGTACATACCAATGTGCCCAACTTTTGCTGCTGGAACCAAGCTCAATAGTCCATCGACCATTCCGATACCTGCACGCAAGATTGGGACAATCGCCAATTTTTTACCAGCCAATTGTTTTTGAACTGTTTTTGTGATTGGTGTTTCGATTTCCACATCTTCAAGTGGAAGATCACGAAGTACTTCATACCCCATCAACATTGCAATCTCATCTACTAGCTCACGAAAAGCTTTTGTAGAAGTGTCTGTACGACGCAAGATTGACAATTTGTGTTGAATGAGCGGATGATTAATGACTTCAATTTTTCCCATTTTCTGAGTTCCTTCTTTCAATTTATTCTTCTTATTATATCAAAAAACGGTTTAAAAAGCTTTCTAAACCATTTATTTTTATTATTTTTTAAATCAAATCTGCCTCTTGAAGAGCTGTCTGAACAGTCTCAAGCGGTAAATGGGTCAACTCGGTCCCTTTTTCTTGATAGAGGTATTTGGCATAGTCATCCATACGGTACTGGTTGATATAGACTACACGTTTGCAACCGACTTGTAAGAGTTGTTTTGTACAGTTCAGACAAGGGAAATGGGTCACATAAGCTGTAAATCCTTTCGGAACCCCTCGTTCGGCACCTTGCAAGATGGCATTGACCTCGGCGTGAAGGGTTCGGACACAATGTCCTTCAATGACTAAGCATTCGTGATCAATACAGTGCTCAGTTCCTGATACGGAACCATTGTAGCCTGTTGAAATCACCTTATTGTCCTTGACTAGGACAGCTCCCACCTTGGCACGTTTGCAGGTCGAACGATTGGCAATCAGTA
Source organism: Streptococcus sp. Z556 (assembly GCF_053010225.1). Taxonomy (NCBI): domain Bacteria; kingdom Bacillati; phylum Bacillota; class Bacilli; order Lactobacillales; family Streptococcaceae; genus Streptococcus; species Streptococcus sp. Z556. The sequence goes on along the minus strand of NZ_JBRKNU010000001.1, from coordinate 274,256 downwards.
AGGCCTGGGCTGCAAAGTACTCATCCCAAGCCAGTCTTTTTTCTGTCATAATTCTTCTCCTTATCCCCTATTTTTTGAAAAATGGCAAGCGTAAATCCGCAATCTTTTCTGCTGGAACCTTCATGCCATCCTTGATCCATTTGAGCAGGACTGATACGATGGCAGAACTCCAAAAGGAATGAAGGTAGCTGCTGACGCCTTTTGATTTTCCGTGGTATTTTTCCAAAAATTCCTGCATAGCTTGGACGAAAATCTTTTCCAAGTGGTAGTCCAGAGCAAGTTGGATAACCTTGGCTTCTTTCTTGGCTGCGCGGAAAAGGTGTACCCAGACTAGATAAAGGTCTGTTTTGACATCGTAATGGCTCAACTGTTCCATAATGTTATGGACACTGCGTTTAAAGACGCTTTCCAAAATCTCTTCTTTAGAATCATAATTTCGATAGAAGGCCGCGCGAGAGACACCCGCCCGCTTGACCAGCTCCGAAATACTAATCTTAGCCAAGTCTTTTTTTTCCAGAAGTTGTAAAAGAGCAGTCTCAATCGCTTCTCTGGTCAAGAAATTGGATTCTTGATTTGATTTTCTGAGATTTTCAAGAGATTTTTCAGATATTTTACGTTCAGACATAACAATTTCTTTCTACTTGTGACAACAGAGAGGTGGTACTTTTGTTTCAAGGGCTTTCATGATATAATTGTAAAAAAAGACAGAACCTTTGTCAATGTATAAGTGACAAAGATGGAGAATTTCTATGACTTGGAAGATTGTAGCTGACTCTGGTTGTGATTATCGTCAACTGCCTACTCTTGCTATCGATACTGAATTTGTGAGTGTTCCTTTAACCATTCAAGTAGCTGATCAGGTCTTTATCGATGATGCCAATCTCGACATTAACCACATGATGGAAACCATGTATGCGACTTCTGAGGCTTCAAAATCAGCCTGTCCTAGCCCTGATGATTACTTGCGTGCATTCGAAGGAGCCAAGCATATCTTTGTCGTTACTATCACTGGTGCTCTTTCTGGCAGTCATAATAGTGCGCAGCTTGCTAAGAATATCTACCTTGAAGAACATCCTGACACTCAGATTCATGTTATTGATAGTTTATCTGCAGGTGGGGAAGTTGACTTGATTGTCGAAAAAATCAATGAATTGATTGATCAAGGACTTTCTTATGAGGAGATTGTTGAAGCTATCACAGCCTACCAAGAAAAAACCAAGTTGCTTTTTGTCCTTGCTAAGGTCGATAACTTAGTAAAAAATGGTCGTTTGAGCAAACTTATCGGTACAGTTGTTGGTCTTCTCAACATCCGTATGGTCGGAGAAGCGAGTAATACTGGAACCCTAGAACTGCTCCAAAAGGCTCGTGGACCAAAAAAATCGCTTCAAGCAGCCTATGAAGAACTCATCAAGGCTGGCTATGCTGGTGGCCGTATCGTCATGGCTCATCGCAGCAATGAAAAATTCTGTCAGCAATTGTCAGAACGCTTGCTGGAAAACTTCCCACAAGCGGATATCAAAATTATCCCAACGTCTGGTCTCTGCAGTTTTTATGCAGAAGATGGCGGTTTGTTGATGGGATATGAAATTAACTAAGATTATGAGCAACAAGAGATGCCAAGCATCTCTTGTTTTTTGTGGTACAATAGAGCTATGAAACATTTTGATACTATTGTCATCGGTGGAGGGCCTGCTGGCATGATGGCTACCATTTCCAGTAGCTTTTATGGTCAGAAAACTCTTCTCATCGAAAAAAATCGGAAACTCGGAAAAAAATTAGCTGGTACTGGTGGTGGCCGTTGCAATGTCACCAATAACGGAACTCTAGATGACCTACTAGCTGGCATCCCTGGAAATGGACGCTTTCTATACAGTGTCTTTTCCCAGTTTGATAACCATGATATCATCAACTTTTTCACGGAAAACGGTGTTAAAGTCAAGGTTGAAGACCACGGCCGCGTCTTTCCTGCCAGCGACAAATCTCGGACCATTATCGAAGCCTTAGAGAAGAAAATCATTGAGCTAGGCGGACAAGTTCTCACTCAAACAGAGATTGTCTCGGTTAAAAAGATAGACGACCAGTTTGTTCTTAAGTCCGCAGACCAAACCTTCACTTGTGATAAACTCATTGTCACAACAGGTGGTAAGTCTTATCCTTCGACTGGTTCGACTGGTTTTGGTCACGAGATTGCACGTCATTTCAAACATACTATTACCGAGCTTGAAGCTGCTGAGAGCCCATTGTTGACAGATTTTTCGCACAAGGCCTTGCAGGGGATTTCACTGGATGATGTGACCTTAAGCTATGGTAAGCATGTCATCACTCATGATCTGCTCTTTACCCACTTTGGTTTGTCAGGACCTGCTGCTCTACGCATGTCTAGTTTTGTCAAGGGTGGGGAAGTTCTCTCACTGGATGTTTTGCCTCAACTTTCTGAGAAAGACTTGGCTGCATTTCTAGAAGATAATCGGGAAAAATCCTTGAAAAATGCTTTGAAAACTTTACTTCCGGAACGCTTGGCTGAGTTTTTTGTACAAGGATTTCCTGAAAAAGTCAAACAGCTAACTGAAAAAGAACGCGAACAACTTCTCCAGTCCATCAAAGCCCTCAAAATTCCTGTGACTGGCAAAATGTCTCTTGCCAAGTCCTTTGTCACCAAAGGCGGTGTCAGTCTCAAAGAAATAAATCCTAAAACTCTGGAAAGCAAACTCGTTCCTGGGCTCCACTTTGCTGGCGAGGTACTGGATATCAATGCCCACACGGGCGGCTTTAACATCACTTCTGCCCTCTGTACCGGATGGGTGGCAGGAAGTCTGCATTATGATTAAAGATCAAAGGTTGTGAAAAATGAACAGAAGAGAAACAGTCGAATTTGTCAACATGTGTATGATTCAAAACGGAGACAAGGTTCTTGTCCAAGACCGAGTTAGTCCTGACTGGCCTGGAATTACTTTTCCTGGCGGGCATGTTGAACGTGGCGAATCCTTTGTCGAAGCTGTCATTCGTGAAGTGAAAGAAGAAACTGGACTAACTATTTCCAAACCCCAACTCTGTGGTATCAAAGATTGGTATGATGATGAGGAGTACCGTTACGTCGTTCTATTTTACAAGACCAAACACTTTACTGGTGAGCTCCAATCTTCAGACGAAGGAAAGGTATGGTGGGAGGATTTTGAAAATCTTTCTCGTCTAAAACTGGCAACCAATGATATGTCTGATATGCTTCGTGTTTTTTTGGAAGATGATCTCAGTGAGTTTTTCTACTATAAAGACGGTGACGACTGGCTTTATGATTTGAAGTAAAAAATAGGCTAGGAAATTCCTAGCCTATTTATTCTGCATTTGTCCGAACGTAAGCTGCAATGACATCTGATGTGTACTGAGCTGTTCCAGGTCCAAACTTGTCAATGTTTTCCTTAAACTCTGGGTTGTAGACGTAGCCTTTACCGATATGACCGAAGACTTCAATAGAGCAGTCAAATCCATAAGTACGAATGGCTTGGAAGAGCTTGGCTGCTTGCTCTTGGTTTTCAGTTGCTGTTGCAGGTAAACCAGCTTGAAGATTTTGTGCCAAAGTTTGAAAGACTTGGTTAAAGGCGGCCGTAGACTCATCTTCACGACCTTTTTGTCGCTCGAGGGCCTGGTCCATGACTTCTTGCCCATATTTCTCTATCGCTTCTTGGTGGTATTTTTGATTGTCTTGATAGCTAAATCCCGTGAATTTTTCCTCAATTGTCATTTTTCTTTCTCCTTTTTGTTCTTGAATAGTTTTTTGCAAGGTGGAAATCAAGGTATCTAGATGTTGCCTTTCTCGAGTCAAATAGTCCAACTGTCTAGTCAAGTGAGGCAACAAATCTGATCTATCTTCCTTTAACAGCTCTGCTATTTTTTCTAAAGAAAAACCTAGATATTTGTAGTAAAGAATGACTTGAAGGCGTTCCAAATCCTCTTGACTGTATCTTCGATAGCCGTTTTCCGACTTTAAGGGGACCAAGAGTCCTATCTTGTCATAGTGGTGCAGGGTCTTGACAGAGACACCTGAAAGCTGCGCAGCTTCTTTTATATGGTACATGATTTCCTCCTTACAATGATAGTATACCCCCTCCCCTTAGGTCAGAGTCAAGTGTTTTTGCGAAACATTTTTAACTTTTTGAGAAAGGTGTGAAAACTTGAAAATGGTTTTCTTGACAGACATTGGAAAACATGATAGGATAGTCAAGTCTATCAATCAAACAGAAGGCTCATAAAGAGCCATTGAGAGAAGGCTATTTGACAACTCAAGTAGCCTTTTCTTATTTTAAAAACGAGATTGGAGTTTAACTATGTCAGAAAAATCGCAATGGGGTTCGAAACTGGGCTTTATTCTAGCATCTGCTGGCTCAGCCATCGGGCTTGGTGCCGTTTGGAAGTTTCCCTACATGACTGCTGCTAATGGTGGCGGCGGCTTTTTACTAGTCTTTCTCATTTCTACCATTTTAATCGGTTTTCCTCTCCTGCTTGCTGAGTTTGCCCTTGGCCGTAGCGCTGGTGTTTCGGCTATCAAAACCTTTGGAAAACTTGGCAAGAATAACAAGTACAACTTTATCGGTTGGATTGGTGCCTTTGCCCTCTTTATCCTTCTCTCTTTCTATAGTGTTATCGGGGGATGGATTTTAGTCTATCTAGGTATTGAGTTTGGGAAATTGTTCCAGCTTGGTGGAACGGGTGATTATGCTCAGTTATTCACTTCAATCATTTCAAATCCAGCCATTGCTCTAGGGGCTCAAGCAGCATTTATCTTATTGAATATCTTTATTGTATCACGTGGGGTTCAAAAAGGGATTGAAAGAGCCTCGAAGGTTATGATGCCCCTGCTCTTTATCATCTTTGTTGTGATCATTGGACGCTCTCTCAGCTTGCCAAATGCCATGGAAGGGGTTCTTTACTTCCTAAAACCAGACTTTTCAAAACTAACCAGCGCTGGTCTCCTCTATGCTCTGGGACAATCTTTCTTTGCCCTTTCATTAGGGGTCACAGCCATGCTGACCTATGCGTCCTACTTGGACAAGAAAACCAATCTAGTTCAGTCAGGGATTTCCATCGTAGCTATGAATATCTCTGTGTCCATCATGGCAGGACTAGCTATTTTCCCTGCCATGTCAGCCTTCAACATCCAATCCGAAGGTGGACCAAGTCTCCTCTTTATCGTCTTTCCTCAACTCTTTGACAAGATGCTCTTTGGAACCATTTTCTACATCCTTTTCCTCTTGCTCTTCCTCTTTGCGACGGTCACTTCTTCTGTAGTCATGCTGGAAATCAATGTGGGCAATGTCACCAATCAGGACAACAGCAAGCGGGCTAAGTGGAGTGCCATTTTAGGAATCTTGACCTTTGTTTTTGGAATTCCTTCAGCCCTATCTTACGGAGTTATGGCGGATGTTCACATTTTTGGAAAGACCTTCTTTGATGCCATGGATTTCTTGGTTTCCAATCTCCTCATGCCATTTGGCGCTCTTTGCCTTTCTCTCTTTACAGGCTACATCTTCAAAAAAGCCCTTGCCATGGAGGAACTGCATCTTGATGAAAGAACATGGAAACAGGGACTTTTCCAAGTCTGGCTTTTCCTCCTTCGTTTCATCATTCCAATTATCATCATTGTGGTCTTTATCGCCCAATTTATGTAATCAAAAAGGACTTGAGTAGTGATACTCTTCGAAAATCAAATTCAAACCACGTCAACGTCGCCTTGCCGTACTCAAGTACAGCCTGTGGCTAGTTTCCTAGTTTGCTCTTTGATTTTCATTGAGTATGAACTCAGGCCCTTTCTTTTTTTTATGGATGACTAACAATCAATTCCAAACCTTGCCCTTCCAAGGTCCAAGCTTCAACATCACTTGGTAGGATAAAGTGGCTGCCTTTTTGGATTGGATAATCTTTTCCATCTACAATCAGTTTCCCTTGGCCAGCTAAGACACTCAACAAGCTGTAGTCAGCTGTCTTTTCAAAATCAACTTTTCCAGTGATTTCCCACTTGTAAACGGCGAAGAAATCATTGGATACAAGGAGAGTTGAACGTAGGTCATCAGCCTTGATAGTTACAGGACGGCTATTTGCTGGTTCACCAATGTTCAAGACATCGATGGATTTTTCAAGGTGAAGCTCACGCAAGTTGCCATTGTCGTCCTTGCGGTCAAAGTCATAGACACGGTAGGTTGTATCACTAGACTGCTGGGTTTCAAGAATCAAGATTCCCGCCCCGATAGCGTGCATGGTTCCGCTTGGTACATTGAAGAAATCTCCAGCCTTAACAGGGACTTTTGTTAATAGACCATCCCAGTCTTTAGCTTCGATTTGCTGGCGGAGTTCTTTTTTTGACTTGGCATTGTGGCCATAGATAATCTCTGAACCTTCGTCTGCTGCGATGATATACCAGCATTCTGTTTTTCCAAGTTCACCTTCATGCTCGAGCCCGTATGCATCGTCTGGATGAACTTGGACACTGAGCCAGTCGTTGGCATCGAGAATTTTAGTTAAAAGCGGAAATACAGGCTCTGGACGGTTGCCAAACAACTCACGGTGTTCCGCATACAAAGTAGCAAGGTCTGTTCCCTCGTAGCATCCATTGGCTACCTTAGAAAGTCCATTTGGGTGAGCTGAGATAGCCCAGTATTCCCCGATTTTTTCACTTGGAATGTCGTAACCAAACTCATCACGTAGCTTGGTACCACCCCAGATTTTTTCTTGCATAACTGATTGTAAAAATAATGGTTCTGACATGTCGATCTCCTGTCTGATTTTTCTCCCCTCATTATAGCAAAAAAAGAGTTCGAATTGAACTCTTTTTCCTATCTTATAAAGTAGGGAGAAGATTTTGTAAAAATAGTAACGAAACAATCTTTTACTTGATGGAGGAAACCCTAAAGCAGCACTCAGAAAGCAAGCTGTCAACGGCTGTTTTCCTCAACTCTCATTAGACTTTCTTTACTTGAGAATCTATTTTTATGTACAAAAAAAGACTGAAACCAGTCTTCTTTTTAAATCAATGCCGTGATAGCCGTTACTAGACCAAAAACGATACCCGGTGCATTCGCTGCCGCAAGTGGAATATCTCTTTCCTTTTTGAAAAGACCGTAGTAAACCCAGAGACTACAGTTGATGGCTGCAACCAAGGGTTGGATGAAATTTCCTTTTTGACCAGCCAGGTTGTTCATGATTTGTGGGAAGTAAGAGACATACATCATAACGGACATGAAGGTCGCTACCCAACCCAAAATTTTCATTTGTTTTTCAGACATTTTCAAAACCTCTTTCATTTTTATGAATCATATTTTATAATCTTTTTTCAAAACAATCAAGACTTTGAAGCTTTTGTTATGAAGATGTAAACTATCACAATCTTGTGATAAGAAAAAGACCGGATTGCTCCGATCTTTCAATAGTTCATATTCTCACATTCTGTTTCAAGAATGATTAAGGTTAACTTCAAATGACTAATCGTCCTATTTCATACGATAAAAGTCAATCACTAGGCCATCAGGGCCTTTAACTAGTAGCGATTCCGTTCCCCAATCAGTTCCAGCCGGACCGTTTAAAATCTCGACACCAATTTCTTTCAATCGTTGGAAGTTCTGATTTAGATCCTCAACCTCGATGTGAAGAATGATTCCTGATTGAAAATTTCCCAAAGGAATCAAATGATTTTGGGACAACATAAGACAATGACTGCCAATCGTAAACTGAGCAAAACTGTCATCAACATAATCGGACTTTTTATCCAAAATACGCTCCAAGTCAGCACAGACTTGGGGAACATCTGAAACGATAATATCTAATTGATTTAAATTCATTTACTATCCTCCACAAAAAGACCGGAGTGCTCCGATCTTTTTAAGTTCCACGAAGGAATTATTTGATTGCGCGTGATTGCAATCCTTCTTCTTCCAAGAAGAGGCGGAATGGTACAAGCTCTTCAGCTTCGTATTTTTCCTTGAAGGCTTTGATAGCTTCTTCTGAGTGTTGTTTTGGATCCAACTCAAGTACTTCTACTGGAAGTGGACGATGTGGAGTGATGTGAGCATCGATAACAACAGTTTTACCTTCTTTGTTCAATTTAACAGCTTCTGCAACAACTGCATCGATGTCTTCGATACGGTCAACTGTAAATCCTACAGCACCTTGCGCTTCAGCGATTTTCGCATAGTCAGCATTAGGGAAGTCACAACCAAACAAGTGTTTGTTTGTGTCTTCGTATTTGTCCTTGATGAAGGCATATTTACCATTTGAGAAGACAACGTTGATAACTGGAAGGTCGTATTGAACGTTTGTGATCACGTCTGGGTAGCACATGTTGAATGCACCGTCACCCATGATGTTCCATACTTGGCGATCTGGATTGTCTTTCTTAGCAGCGATACCACCAGGAAGGGCAATACCCATTGTCGCAAAGAGTGGAGATGTACGCCACATGTTCTTAGGTGTCATGTGAAGGTGACGAGTTGATGTTTGAGTAGTGTCACCTACGTCGATTGAGTAGATAGCGTCTTGATCAGCATGTTTGTTGATTGCATTGTAAACTTGATACAATTGCAATTCACCCTCAGTTTTACCTTCGAGTTTGTTCATGTAATCACGCCAGTTTTGGTTGTTCTTCACGTTTGCACGCCACCATGGAGTTGACTCAACTGGGTTCACTTTGTCGAGGATAGCTTTAGCTGCTTGACCTGCATCACCAAGGATTGAAGCATCAAGGGCGTGGCGTTTACCAAGTTTGTAAGGGTCGATATCGACTTGGATGAATTTTTCAGTGTTCTTGAAGGCTTCGTAAACTTCAGCAAACGGGAAGTTTGAACCAAGGAAAAGAACTGTGTCTGCTTCGAAGACAACTTCGTTAGCTGGTTTCCAACCAACACGGTAAGCAGAACCTGTCAACCCTTCGTAGTTCCATTCGAAAGCTTCGAAGTTTTTACCAGTTGTGATGATTGGTGCTTTGATTTTACGTGACAATTCAGTAATCACTTCACCAGCTTTGACACCACCGTAACCAGCATAGATAACTGGACGTTCAGCGTTGTTCAAGATTTCAACAGCTTTGTTGATTTCAACTTCGTTCAATGCAGGAGCGATGAATGAACGCTCGTATGAACCTGAACCGTAGTATGAGTTTTCATCGATTTCTTGGAAACCGAAGTTTACTGGGATTTCAACAACAGCTGGACCTTTTTTAGAAACTGCAGCACGGCAAGCTTCGTCAATAACTTTTGGCAATTGTTCAGCATAAGCTACACGTTTGTTGTAGACAGCTACTCCGTGGTACATTGGGTTTTGGTTAAGCTCTTGGAAAGCATCCATGTTGAGTTCGTTAACTGGACGTGATCCAAGGATAGCAAGGAATGGAGTGTTGTCCATAGCTGCATCGTAAACACCGTTAATCAAGTGAGTCGCACCTGGACCACCTGAACCTACTGCAACCCCGATTGAGCCTCCGAATTTAGCTTGCATAACCGCTGCAAGAGCACCTGTTTCTTCGTGGCGAACTTGCAAGAAGCGAATATCTTTGTCTTCTGCCAAAGCGTCCATCAATGAGCTGAGTGTTCCTGATGGGATACCGTAGATTGTGTCTACGCCCCATGTTTTCAATACGTTGAGCATTGCTGCTGATGCAGTAATTTTCCCTTGAGTCATTATAACTCTCCTTCAAATATTTTTAAAATTTGATTCATCCGTTTTCATATACTAATTGGAAACGTTTCAGCAAATTTTTACTCTACTACTTTACCATAATTGTTTTTTGTCTCCTAAGAATGTGCTCAGAAGTTTTTATTCTCTATTACAGTACAGTTTGAAAGCGTTTTTTAGAACTGTTTTATAATACTCAATGAAAATTCAAGAGCAAACTAGGAAACTAGACGCAGTTTGCTCAAAGCACAGCTTTGAGGTTGCAGATAAAGTTGACGTGGTTTGAAGAGATTTTCGAAGAGTATAAAAAGCGAGCAAGCCCGCTTTTAGTCTATCTTAGTAACGTTTAACATGAGTGAACTAATCAAAACAGATACAGAACTAAAGGCCATGGCTAGACCAGCCAGTTCTGGGTTGAGCACCAGCCCAATTCCTGAAAAGACACCTGCTGCAATCGGAATTCCGGCGACATTGTAGATAAAGGCCCAGAAGAGGTTGAGAAGAATTCGATTGAAGGTTTTCTTGCTCATATCAAAGGCACGTACCACTCCTAAGAGGTTATTAGTTGTCAACACCAAATCTGCTGACTCAATGGCGATATCTGTTCCAGCTCCCATAGCAATCCCCACATCTGCTACACTGAGAGCAGGAGCGTCATTGATGCCGTCACCAACAAAGGCTACTTTGCCAGCCGCTTGCAGTTGATGGATTTCATGGGCTTTTTCTTCTGGCAATACACCTGCAATGACCTCTTCAATGCCAATCTGATCTGCAATGGCACGCGCCACGCCAGCATTATCCCCTGTCAGCATGACTGTTTTAAGACCTCGTTTTTTCAACTGACTGATGGCAAGTTTAGCATTTTCCTTAGGAATATCTTGTAGTGCAAGCAAGCCTTTGATTTCATTGTCAACAGCCAAGAACACAACTGTCTTAGCTTCTTTTTCCAGTTCTTCTAGTTTTTCTTGATAATTGCTTGAAATATCCATACCATCTAACATTTTAGCATTTCCAAGTAAGACTTGTTTCCCAGCTATTTGCCCTGAGACACCTTTTCCGTGTAGGGCTTGGAAATTTTCTACAGAATGAAACTCAAGTCCTCCTTCAGCCGCTCGCTGGACAATAGCTTGTGCTAGAGGGTGTTGAGAGGCTTCTTCTAAAGAAGCTGCTAAGCCAAGTACTTCTGTCTCATCACCAATAATATCAGTGACAACTGGTTTTCCTTCCGTCAAAGTCCCTGTCTTATCAAAGACGAGAGTTTTGACTTTCTGGATTTCTTGTAAGACGGTTCCATTCTTTAGGAGAACGCCCATTTTGGCACTACGACCAGTCCCCACCATGAGGGCTGTTGGTGTTGCAAGTCCCAAGGCACAAGGGCAGGCGATAATCAACACTGCCACCCCATAAAGGAGAGAGGTCACAAAGCTAGCCTCAAGCAAGACAAACCAAACCCAAAAGGTCAGAATCGCTAAAATGACAACTGCTGGGACAAAAATCCCTGAAATCTTATCCGTCAAATCCTGAATTGGTGCTCGGCTAGTCTGGGCTTTCTTCACAAAGTCCACAATCTGAGCCAAAACTGTCTCTGAACCAACTTTTTCTGCCCTAAAAACAAGTGTTCCATCGTTATTGATGGTGGAGCCAATGACAGTATCTCCAACGGTTTTATCCACCGGCAGGCTCTCACCTGTCACCATGGATTCGTCAATACTGGACACACCTTCGACTACAACCCCATCAACCGCAATCTTTTCACCTGGCCTTACTCGAATCAGGTCACCTACCTTAACTTGCTCCAAGGGGATTTGAACATAGCTATCATCACGCAAGACTTCTGCAGTTTTAGCCTGCAAGTCCAGTAATTTCTCCACAGCTTGGGAAGTATTTTTTCGCATTTTTTCCTCAAAAACGGCTCCCAAAAGAACGAAGAAGAAGATAAATGCAGCACTTTCAAAGTAAACGGGGAGACCAGCGAAGAGGGCAACTAAGCTATAGAAATAGGCCACTAGGGTTCCCAGAGCAACCAAGCTATCCATGTTGGCATTGTGCTTTTTAAAGCTGGCCCAAGCACTCTGGATATAAGGACCACCTGCTACTAGCATGATGGGTGTTGTGGCTAAAAAGGTGCCCCAACGCATGACTTGGTGACTAATTCCTCCTGTCGACATCCCAATCATGATAATCACAAGAGGCACAGTAAAGATACTGGTAATCCAAAAACGCTGTAGGAGGGATAGAGATTTTCGAGTCTTCTCAACTACGGTGTAGCTTCCCTTTTGCATCTCCATACCACATGAGAATTCATGCTCACCCAACTCTTGAGGTGTAAAACGAATTGTCTTCTCTTCATCTACGCCGATTGGTTCCAAGATGTCTTCTTCTTCAAAAAGGATTTCCTTGTAACAGTTTGAAGGAGTTATACGATGAAAGGTAATTTCAGCGGGAATCCCTTTTTGAAGCTGAATATGGGCTGGATGGTAGCCTTTGTCTGCCGTGATACGGATTTTTTGAACACCATTTTCAAGACTTGCTTTTACGATTTCAGTCATATCATTCTCCTATTCTACAATCATCTTGCCGTGCATCATATTCATGCCACAAGAGAAACCATACTCTCCAGCCTGTTCAGGTGTGATTTCCACTACATACTCTTCACCCATAGGCAGGTCCGCATGCACTCCAAAATCTGGGAAAACAATCTGATCTAGGCAGGGTGAAGGGTCCTTACGGTCGAAGACGATACGGGCTGGCACTGATTTCTTGAGAATAATCAACTCAGGCGTATAGCCCCCCATGACCTCCACACGAATCTCTTGGTAGTCCTTTTTTTGCTGGGCCTTTTGTCCAGATTTTTCAGGCTTTTTGAAAAACCAAAACAAGATAAACGCTATAAGGGCAATGCAAACAATGGTTACAATACTATTTAACATGGCGTCTCCTTTACATACAATTACATCTTACTTCTGTTACAGCGCTAACTTTCTTCTCAGAAATCACAGCTTCCAAGTCTTCCAAGTCAGCCAAAGTGAAATCACATTCGACAATCAAATCAGCCAACAAGTTCTTAATCCTACGAGAACAAACCTTGTCTTTGATATCTTGGACAAGCAAGTCTCGACTTTGATCCAGAGTTAAAAGGGCTGAATAGACAAAGAACTTGCCTTCTTTTTTCCTAGTCAAACACTCTTTCTCAACCAGACGAGCCAAAAGGGTCTGAACCGTGGACTTGGACCAGTCAAACCGCTCCGCCAGAACCCTGATCAAATCCGTGCTGGTCTGTTCTCCCTGCATCCAAATAATCTTCATAACCTGCCATTCTGCATCTGAAATCTGCATCAGCACACCTCCTAAATCTACATTTGTCAATTATAAATTTTAGTATACTCTCAAAATCTACATTTGTCAACTATAATTTTTATTATTTTTTCGAAAAATAGAATAATAATCATGTAACGAGAGATTTTCAGTCAAATTTCACTATATAAACTATAAAAATATGCTATACTGTAGAAAAAAGAAAACAACCACTAGGGGTGCGTAAAGCTGAGATTAACGACTGTTAGATCCCTTTGACTCAATCTAGGTAATGCTAGCTGATGGAAGTGGAAATGATAATGAGGACTACTTGTCTTCTATTGCTTTCCTGAAACAGACTAGCTTGTTCTTAAGAATACAAACTTCAGTTGGTTGGGAGGTTTTAGATGACTTATTTACCCGTTGCTCTAACCATTGCAGGAACTGACCCTAGTGGCGGTGCTGGCATTATGGCTGACTTAAAGTCGTTCCAAGCGAGAGATGTCTATGGAATGGCCGTTGTGACCAGTCTTGTCGCTCAAAATACCAGAGGTGTTCAGCTAATCGAGCACGTCTCCAACCAAATGTTGGAAGCCCAATTGGAGAGTGTCTTTTCGGATATCAAGCCTCAGGCTGTAAAAACAGGGATGTTGGCAACTACTGAGATCATGGAGATCATCCAACCCTATCTTAAAAAGCTGGACTGTCCCTATGTGCTGGACCCTGTTATGGTCGCTACGAGTGGGGACACTCTGATTGATTCCAGTGCCAGAGACTACCTAAAAACAAATCTGCTTCCCCTTGCAAGCATTATCACGCCCAATCTTCCTGAGGCAGAAGAGATTGTTGGTTTTTCAATCCATGACCCCGAAGACATGCAGCGTGCCGGTCGCCTGATTATAAAAGAATTTGGTCCTCAGTCCGTTGTTATCAAAGGTGGCCATCTTGAAGGCGGTGCCAAGGATTTCCTTTTTACCAAGGAGGAACAATTTGTCTGGGAAAGTCCAAGAATTCAAACTTGTCACACCCATGGTACTGGATGTACCTTTGCTGCAGTGATTACAGCTGAACTAGCCAAGGGCAGAAGTCTTTACCAGGCAGTTGATAAAGCCAAGGCCTTTATCACAAAAGCCATCCAAGACGCTCCTCAACTCGGTCATGGTTCTGGACCAGTCAACCATACAACTTTTAAAGATTAAGAAAAAACTCTCTAGTTCCCACTTTAAGGGAATTAGAGAGTTTTTTATTAGGAAATCATGTCATCCAGCTTTGTTAAAAAGGCTTGAGTTTTTGCCTCAATATCTTCTGCCTGCATCAGATCACGTACGACAGCTACTCCAGCTATACCCGTGCCGATAAGTTGGTCAATATTCTCTGACGTCAAGCCTCCGATAGCAACTACTGGAATGGCGACCGTTTGGCAAATTGTTTTCAAGGTTGAAATCAGGGTAATGGGTGCATTTTCTTTGGTCGTAGTCGGGAAAATGGCTCCTGTTCCCAAGTAATCCGCACCCCATGTTTCTGCTTCGAGAGCTCTATTAACTGTTTTAGCAGTGACACCGAGGATTTTTTCAGGACCCAAGACTTTGCGGGCAACCGAAACTGGTAGTTCATCGTCGCCGATATGCAGACCTGCTGCATCGACTGCAAGACAGACATCCAACCGATCATCAATGATCAAGGGCACCTGGTAGGCATCTGTTATTTCCTTGACTTGTTTTGCCAAGTGATAGTATTGATTGGTGGTGAGATTTTTTTCTCGTAATTGGATGATAGTAACACCTGAACGGCAGGCTGTCTCAACTTTTTCAAGAAAGTTTTCCAAGGAATCTTGGTAGCGATTGGTTACTAGATACAGTTTAAGTACTTCTCTATTCATAAAAGTCTCCTTTGATGGCTTCTAGCCAATTTTCGTTTCTTTTTAGGAGAGAGAGTTGATTGAGAACTTGGTAACGAAAATCTTCCAATCCCATTCCTTGAACAACTATTCTCTCAGCAGCGATATTGAGATAAGAGACCGCTAGACAAGAAGCTTCAAAGGCAGTCATTCCTTGGCTAAGAAAAACGGCTGTCAAGGCTCCAACTAAGTCTCCTGTCCCTGTTATCCAGTCTAATTCTGCACAGCCATTTCCCAATACAGCAACTTGATTTTCTGAAACGATGAGGTCCTTGGGGCCAGTGACTAAGAATGACATACCAGGATAAAGCTGACACCAGTCTTTCAAGACTTGAAGCAAATCCTCAGTTTCTTGATCTTTATGGCTAGCGTCAACTCCAACTCCGTGGTGCTTTAAGCCAACAAGACTTCGGATTTCTGACATATTTCCTTTAAGGACCGTGGGCTTGTATTCTAAAAGATCTCTGACTAGATCCTTACGAATGGGGGAAGCCGCAACGCCAACTGCATCTACTACCATTGGGAGACAAGCTTGAGCTGCATAAGTAGCTGCCATGCGGATTGCTTTCTCCTTCTCAGCTGACAAATGCCCCAAATTGATGAAGAGAGCTTGGCTTTGTTTAGTAAAATCAAGAACCTCACGGGGATCATCTGCCATGACTGGTTTGCATCCCAGAGCCAAAATGCCATTGGCCAGCATCTCACAAGAAATCTCATTGGTGATGCAGTGAATTAAGGAGCTAGAGCTCAGAGGAAAGGGATTTGTAAATTCCTGCATCAGTCTATCCTTTCTCCAAAGAAATATCCTTGTACTTTTTTAAAGAATTCCTGCTTAATTAAAAATCGAAAGGCAAGAAAAGCTATGGCTGTACCGATCAAGGTCGCTCCGAAAAATCGCGGAGTATAGATAAACCAGCTGAGCTTGGCCGCAGATCCGGTAAAGAGAACCATGACAGGATAGGAAACAATGGAACCGATAATCCCTGTTCCCAAAATCTCTCCTAGGGCAGAATAATGAAATTTTCGACCGTACTTATAAAAGAGACCTGCAAGGAGGGCTCCAAAAGTAGCTCCTGTGAGGGCCAAGGGCGGAATGCCTTGAGTAGACATACGGATAAAGGCTGTGACTGTAGCCATGACCAAGGCATAAATAGGTCCCATCAAGATTCCTGCAAGAATGTTGACTACACTGGACATTGGTGCCATTCCTTCAATTCGAAAGATGGGTGTAAGAACTACGTCAAGGGCAATCATCATGGATAAAATGGTTAATTTGTGAACTTGAAGTCGGTGGTTTCTCATTTTCTATTTCTTCTCTTTTCCTAAGGACTGCAAATCACTCATCCATGTTTGGTGTTGGTAAGCCATCTCCCAAAACTTGGCTTCCATGTGAACACTGCGGTGGAAGGCCTCTAGCATTTTTTGTTTGTCCGTCTCATTGCTTTCGCGATAGAGTTGATTGACCAGCTCTCCCTCCTCTCTGATCTGCTGCTCTAACTCATCCGTAATATAAGTTTCAATCCATTGTTGGTAGAGAGGATTTGGTGATGGTTTAAGATTAAGTGATTTACCTATATCATGGTATAGCCAAGGACAAGGTAGCAAACTTGCAAAAGCAATGCCCAAGTTTGGCTCTGCAAATTGCCGATAAATGTGAGAAATGTAATGATAGCAGGTGGGAGCGATTGGATGTTGCTCCATTTCCTGGTCGCTGATTCCCAATTCCTTGAAAAATTGTTGGCGGATAAACAACTCACCCTCCACTAGACTCTGAGCATTTTGTTTCAAGAGTCTTTTCATCTCTTGATTCGAAGTCTTATCAGCCAAGAGGTGATAGATTTCTGAGAAGGCCTTCAGATAGTAGGCATCTTGAATCAGGTAATAGCGGAAAATATCAGGTTCTAAATTTCCCTCTTGTAATTGTAAAATAAAGGGATGATGAAAAGAAGCCTGCCAAGCTTCCTTGGATAATTCCATCGCAATATCTGTAAATTCCATAATAACTCCTTTATAAAAATAGACTGGTTTGAAGCAATAAAAAGAAAAGCAGGTAGATTAATTTTGTTTTTTTAGGAATAGAAAAAGTCCGATAGCTATTCTCCACCTGTGCATGTTCGTCATATCCATGCGCCGACAGAGCTCTCAGATAAAGATGGCGCCACCTAAAGACTGTCATCAGAACCTTGCTGTAAATCAAGGGAGACCAAACATGCAGTTCTTGACCACGTAATAGGCAAGCTTCTTTGAGGGACTTGATTTCCTGCTGAATGAGGGGAAAGGAATTAAATACCACAATCAAGGCATAAGCCCAAGACCGTGATAACCCCTTTTGAGCTAAGTACAAGAGAAGCTCTTTTAGGGAAATAGAGGAAACAAAGACAAGACCGATACAAACCGTCACAAAAGCCCTCGTCCCAAGTATCACTGCCTGCGAAGCATCCCCATGTAACTGAACTGCCCAGTAATTAGCCAAAGATGGTAAAATGGCGAGCACAATCATCCAAGCCAACATCTTAAATCGACGGTAATAGAGCATGAAGAGTATGCAAAATGCAGCTACTGAAAGATTAAGAGCAATCGAAGGAATGAAAGATGTTTCCAAGGATAAAATCAGCAAGAAGAGACTGATAATCGGTGTCTGGGTTGCTACTTTGATCATACTATCTCACCTCCCCTAAAGTATCATTTTTCAGAGATGGGAGAGGTTTGGTAATTGTCACTTCTTTCACATGACTGAGACCCTCACTAGTCATCTCAATCCAATAATCAACCACAGAGATCAAGGGATCTAAACGATGGCTAATGATCAAAAAACTTCTCCCTTGATTTCTCTCCTCCAACATCCACTGACAATAATAATGGCAAGCTCTATCATCCAAACCTGCAAAAGGTTCATCTAGCAAGATCACAGAGGCCTTACTAGTCAAGATGGTCAAGAGCTGAAGAATCTTTTGCTGGCCGCCACTTAATTGGTAGGGACTCTTATCAAGAGCCTGCTCCAGATCAAAATATTGTAAAGCTTGGAAAATTCGCTGATTTCTTTCAGAATCAGGTCCATCTAATTGAAGCTCTTCTCGCAGACTGGCTCTGATAAATTGCTTCTCAGCTTCCTGAACAACACCAGTCAGATCACGATACAAACTCTTTTTCTTTTTCAGGACTTTCCCCTTCCAAGTAATGCACCCCTTATACTTTTGAAATTGAAGAATAGAGCGAAAGAGGGTTGATTTCCCGACACCATTATCACCCAAGATACAGGAAATTCCTTGGTAGAATGTAAAATCAGCAATCGAAAAGAGGGGGCGGTTACCCAGCTCACAAGTCACACGATCCATATGAAATAGTTCTGGGCTAGAAGCAACATTCTTTGAAGAAACCTGTATCATCTCAGAGTAAGGGACTTGAAACACTTCCCTCAGTTGCCCGTCTCTTAGCTCCACCATATGGTCGATATAGGCTTCATAGTCTGATAAATCATGGTCACACAGGATGACTGTCTTCCCATCAAGAGCTAACTCTTTTAGAATCTCCAATATCTCGATTCTGCTCTTGCGGTCAATGGAAGCGAAGGGCTCATCCAAGAGATAGACCCTAGGATTCATAGCAAAGAGGACAGCTAGCGCAGCCTTTTGCTTTTCCCCACCTGATAGGTGATGAATGGGACGGTGCAAGATTGGCTCGCAACGACATTGCCGAACCACCTCTGCTATTTTAGCATCAATCTCTTGAACAGGATGGTCGATATTCTCCAAGGTAAAAATCAGCTCCTCAAACAAGTTCTCCATGGTAAATTGATGATTGGGATTTTGAAAGAGAATGCCAACCGTCTGGACACGTTCGACGATAGAAAGCTGACTGACCTCGCTCCCATCTATCAGGACTTGACCACTATAGGGAAGAGAACTTACTTGAGCAATGACTTGAAAGAGGCTGGATTTTCCTGAACCACTGCTCCCAACTAACAAGGTAAAAGCTTGCGCATGAAAAGTAAAATCAAGCGGCTCAGAGAAGATTGGGGACTGAATCGCTCGTAGTTCCAGTCCCATCTATGCCTTGCCCCCAGCAGCAAACTGATGATAAAGTTTGACAATGGCACGAACCAAGATGGTACAGAAGAAAAAGACGGAAATAAAACGCACCACCAGTAAGGAAAGGACAAAAGGAAGGGAGAAGGCATAGTAACCTAATTTAATGTATTCATAGACAAAGCTAAAAAGGGTAATCCCAATACTATTAGCAGTTAGAGAGAGCCAACTTTCATAGCGATTCTTGGTCACAAGAAAGCCAAATTCACTTCCCAGACCTTGAACCAAGCCAGACAACAGAGCGCCTAGACCGAATTGGCTACCATAAAGAACTTCAGCAAGCGCAGCGAGCACTTCTCCAATCGTTGCACTTCCGACTCTTGGAACAAAGATAGCCGCAATAGGCGCAGCCATACACCAGAGACCAAAGAGGATTTCATTGGCAAAAGCCTGCAAGCCAAGAGGGGCTAAAATCAGAGTGAGGATATCAAACAGATAGCCAGATCCCACAAAAACGCCACCAAAAAAGATAGACAAGAAAGCAAGTAAGATAACATCTTTTAATTGCCATTTTTTCAACATAAAAAACTCCTTTTTTTAAAGAAAAGTGGGACATTCAAGGAGACCTACCTAAATGCTTTGTATCGCCTTCATCCAGCTTATATAAACAAAAAAACTCCAATTACAATCAAGAATTAGAGTTTAGCTTACAAGATTAGACAGTTCTTTTCGACATACGAAAAAAACCTTTTCACATTTCCCTTCGCCAGTCTTAACTGTATCAGGTTCAATGGGTATTATCTCAGCCTATAGCACCCCAAATGTCTTTATTATTTTATTACTTGACCAGTATAACAGAATTTGAAAGCTCTAGCAAGATATTTGACCGGAAAATATATTTATATGGTTTGTTTGTTAATTCTTTTAATCTACATCAAAGGATTGAATCTGTCCTATAATTCATAACCAATATCAAAAAAGGTTAATTCTAAAGCAACTGCTTGATTCCAGCGTTGCTGAAGTTCTGTCAAATCTTCTCTACCTTTCCCGACACGATTGAGTTCATCAACCAGAAATTGAACCCACTCTGTAAAGAAAGGACCTCTGTGGAGATTGATCCATTCCAAATGAATATAGGCTTCAGGTAGAGCCAAATCTTTAGAACCCCAGTCTAAATAGAGACCTTCTGCAATGACCAGCATGACTAAAAGATGAGCATAGTCTGATGAAGCAACAGCAGAATACATTAGCTCCTGAAAGGCTTTTGTTACAGGGTGCAAGGTCACTTCTAGATAGTCATTCTCTGCTACTTTTAACTCTTTGAAAGCCTTTTGGAAATAACCATCTTCATCTGCTTCAAGAAAGCCTAGTTGCTTGGCAAAACGAAGTTTGGATTCAAGCTGGTCTGCGTGAGCTACACAAGCTCCCAGCATGGATAAGAAGGCATCAAAGAAATGATAATCTTGAATCAGGTAGTCTTTTAAGACCTTATTCTCAATTGTCCCCGCAAAAAGTTCCTTAACAAAACGATGATTGATTGCAGCCTGCCAATCCTTCTGACTGCTTTTTAATAATTCTCCAACGGTCAAACCTGGCTGAAATGCATAGTCTTGTGTTTCCATATTTATTTTTCCTTTCTTTACTCCTTAGTAATCAATAAAATACCAAGAGATACCAAGTAAAATCGTAATTCCACTTGATACTTTTTAAGAACATCGAGGGCATTTGCAGAGAGCTACCTAAACAAGCCTATCAAGTTTGTATAAACAAAAAAAACTCCAATTACAATTAAGAATTAGAGTTTACCTTACAAGATTAGACGGTTCTTTTCGACATACGAAAAAAACTTTTCACATTTCCCTTCGCCAGTCTTAACTGTATCAGGTTCAATGGGTATCATCTCAGCCTAAAGCACCCCAAATGTCTTTATTATTTTATTACTGGACCAGTATAGCAAAAAATGAAAGCTCTAGCAAGACATTTGACTGGAAAATATATTTATATAGTTTCTGATAGCGATTTAATCTTTCTATACACGAAGAAAAGCCTCCACATCAAATGGAGACTTTCTACTTTATCAATACAACTTCAAATCACGTGAATCAATTGGGAAGGATGGATTGTATGGATTGTGACGCAGTTTGAAGCGTTTAACATCTTCAATAGTCTGAGTTCCAGATAACTGCATGACTGTCTTTAATTCTGCATTCAAGTGTTCAAAGACTTGGCGTACACCCACACTACCACCAAGAGCCAAGCCATAGATCACAGGGCGACCAATAGCTACCAAATCTGCTCCTGAAGCCAAGGCTTTAAAGACATGCTGACCGCGACGAACACCAGAGTCAAAGACAATTGGCACACGTTTAGCAACTGCTTCAGCCACTTCTTGAAGCGAGTCAAAGGCCGCTGGCCCACCGTCAATTTGACGACCACCGTGGTTGGTTACCCAGATACCAGAAGCACCTGCAGCAAGAGAGCGTTCAACGTCCTCACGGCATTGTGGCCCCTTGACATAAACAGGAAGACCTGAGTAAGCAGCGATAAATTCGACATCGCGTGGAGACAAGCGTTGTTTGGCTGATTTGTAAACAAAGTCCATTGATTTACCAGCACCTTCTGGAAGGTATTCTTCAACAATCGGCATGCCAACTGGGAAGACGAATCCATTGCGCTTGTCGACCTCACGATTGCCCCCTACAGTTGCATCTGCCGTCAAGACAATCGCTTTGTAGCCTTCAGCCTTCACACGGTCCATGATGTGGCGGTTGATACCGTCATCCTTACTAAAGTAAAATTGGAACCAGTGAGGCGTCCCTTGAAGGGCTTCTGTAATTTCTGGAAGGTCTACAGTAGAGTAAGAGCTAGTTGTATAGAGGGAACCAAACTCATGAACACCACGCGCAGTAGCCACTTCACCTTGTTCATTTGCTAATTTATGAGCTGCAACAGGCGCCATAATGATTGGTGAAGATAATTTTTCACCTGCAAATTCAATCTCTGTACTTGGATTTTCCACATCACAAAGTGTATGTGGAACAATAAGCTTGTGGTTAAAGGCGCGGATATTCTCCCGCAAAGTGAAAGTATCTTCCGCTCCACTGGCGATATAGCCAAAGGCAGCTTTTGGAATGACTTGTTGCGCCATTGCCTCTAAATCATAAGCGTTAATAAAATCTACAGGTCCTTCTGCATTACTTGTTTTATATGACATAAAATGCCCTCCTTGTTAAGTAAGCGTTTACTTTTTCTTGCATAAACTATCTTACCTCTTTTTCAAAATCCTTTCAAAAATTTTGTCTGGGAATTTCAAACTGATTACCTGGACCTTTCAAAAAAAACAGGTAATCCTTGTGACTACCTGATTTTCTATGTTTTAAGCATTTTGCCAATTTTCTTGGTCTTCTTTAAAGCGTTTTAAGAGAGCCAATCCCTCTGGTGTGATGTAACCTTCTTCTTGGGCTAGGTGAATAAGCTCGCTATAGTTAGATAGTGTCACCAATTTGACTCCAGCATCCGCAAAGTTCTTATCTGCTTTTGGTAGTTGATAACTAAAAATCGCTACAACACCAAGAACGTCTGCCCCTTCACGTTTAGCAGCAGCCACTGCTTCGAGAACAGAACCACCAGTTGAAATCAAATCTTCGACAACGACCATCTTTTGACCTTGGGCTACACGGCCTTCGATTTGGTTGCCTGCTCCGTGGTCTTTTGGTTTGCTACGGATATAGGCAAAGGGCAGGTTCATTTTGTCAGCAATGATGGCTCCGTGGGGAATCCCTGCTGTCGCTGTTCCTGCAATCACTTCTACCTCTGGAAAGGCTGTCTTGATAGCATCTACAAAACCATTTTCAATCAAGGTTCTAGTTTCTGGGTAAGCCAGAGTCACGCGGTTATCTGTATAGATAGGTGACTTGATACCCGATGCCCAAGTAAAAGGCTCTTCTGGTTTAAGGTAAACTGCCTGAATTTTCAATAGGTGGCTAGCAATGTCTTTAGCAAGTGTCATGGTTTTCTCCTTCTTATCCTTACATCTCTTAGCGAATACGCTTTAGGCCCAGTCTCGTGTCCATTCTTCCTTGATAGCATGGTAGGCTGCTACAGGGTCTTCCGCCTGCGTGATTGGACGACCTACTACAATGTAGTCACTACCGATTTGATAGGCCTGACCAGGGGTCACTACGCGTTTTTGATCCGCTGCTTCAGCACCTGCTGGTCGAATACCTGGCGTCAAGCAGATAAAATCTTCGTTTGTAGCTTCCTTGATGAGTTGAGCTTCTTGGGCTGAACAAACCACTCCATCCAATCCAGCTTCTGCTGTTTTCTTAGCATAGTGAATCACCGATTCTTGCAGACTTGTTTGAATATTTTGGCAGTCTTGCATCTGTTCTTCGGATGTTGAGGTCAGCTGGGTCACCGCGATGAGAATTCCCTTATCTCCCAACCCTTCACGCGCAGCCTGCATCATTTCAACCCCACCTGCAGCCTGAACATTAGTCATATCGACACCCAAACTAGACAAGATTTTCATGGTCGATTTAACCGTGTTTGGAATATCATGCAACTTGAGATCCAAAAAAACGCTGTGTCCTAATGATTTCAAATAACGAACAACCTCTGGACCAACCGCATAATAGATTTCCATTCCAACCTTGACATAGAGTTTTTCCTCTGCTGGAAAAAGGGCTAAAAATTCCTTTGCTTCTTCAAAACTGGGAAAATCTAGGGCAATGACTGGGCGACTCTCACGCATATATTTCTCCTTCTCATTCTTCTTGCAGTCCACCAAACTCCTTAAAAGGACTATGAAAAAAGGAACCTGCTAGCAGCAAGGTTCCACGAAAAATGGGTAGTCTCCACCCTTTCACCGTCTAACCTTAGCTGCCTCTCTGGACTGCTTTAAAGGTTTTTTACTATTCTATTATTTATATAGGAACTTGTCAAGTAAAAACTGGGCTTTATTGTTGTTGCTGTTGTTTCTTTTCTTCAGCTTCTTTTTCTTCCTGTTTTTTCTTCTCAGCTTCCTGTGCCTCTTTTTTAGCTTTTTCCTCAGCTTCTTCCAAAAGTTTATCCGCTAGGCTCGTACTATAGATTCCAGCTTCCATATCGATAAAACTCGGTTCTGCTAGTTGTGGCTTAATTTTGCTGTAATAAGGCAATTTCTTGCTCAATTCTGACAAGGGAACCAAAATCTCATCTGTATCTAGCATGGTGATTTTTAGAAGATCGGCAGTTGCCTTACTTGGGGCTAGTTCGATCTTCTGGATTTGACTCTTTATGTCCTCACTGATGCTAGAAAGACCCGAAATCAGATCCTTCACCTGCTGCTCATCGTTAAAGGTAACTGTTAGGTAGGTCTCAGGCAGGTTCAAAAGGTTGACAGGGCTTGAGTCAATTGTTCCACTAGACAGGATTGGATAGTGGTCTTCACCTGTCACATAGTAGCCCACAATCTCAAACTCTTTGACTTCAATCGTAAAGTTTGTTGGAAATTTGTAGTCAATCGTTGCTGACTCTATCCAGTGATTCGACTTGATCTGCTCAGCGTGCTTGTCCTTGTTCAATAACAAAGACAAGGTATAGTCACTATCCTGAATGCCAGAAACCTGTTTAATGTCATCCGCTTGGGTCTGGACATTCCCCTTAACCTCGATATGCTTAAGAGTCGAAAGAGGAGTCAAGAGATAGATAGAAAGGAGGAGAACCAGAACACTCGGCACCAAGATACTGACTGCCCTCCAAATATGAACAGGAGCAATTTTCGGCTTGGCAGGTTTTTCTGGCTTTTCTTTTTTCTTTTTCTCTTTCTCTTTTTTTACTTCGCTGTCTTCCTTTTGAGCTTTCTCATCTTTCTCGGAGGGTTTCTGACTTGGACTTGTATCTTCCTCGTCGGACTGACTCGAGGATTTCTTGGCCTCCTCCAATAACTTCGAGTTGGCTTCCTTTCGAGCTTGTTTTTCCTTTTCCTTCTCCGCAGCTAGAGCAGCTTCCTCCTCAGCCTTCTTTTTCAGGTATTCTTGGTTCCGTTTCTGCCATTCAGACAATTCTTGTTTCTGGTTTGATTCTTTTTTCTTATCCTTTGACATTGGTTTTCCTTATGATAAGTCTTTTCTTAGTAGGGCATAAAAATCATTAAGAGATTTCAATTCAGTTGAAGCCTTCATACTAACTTGGTATTGGTCCTTATGACTAAGCAGGTGACTGACTTTCTCCTCCAAGCTTTCCAAGGTCAATTCTGTCTCTTGGAGTTCTACTGCATAACCCTTTTTAACAAAATAGGCCGCATTTTCAATCTGGTCTCCTCGGCTAGCCTCACGTCCAAGAGGGACAATGAGATGGAGTTTAGCCATAGCCAAGAGTTCAAAAATCGTGTTGGCCCCACCTCGAGTCACCACCACATCCGCCATCTCCATCAAGGGTTGATAGAGATCCGTCACATAGTCGATACGGAAGAGATTTTGGCTCAACTCATTAAGGCTAGAATCTCCTGTGAGGTTAATAATATTGTAGCGTTCTGTTAGCACTTTCTTGTGGTCTGTTACCAGTTGGTTAAATACACGAGCTCCTGCAGAACCTCCGACAAATAATACGGTTGGCAATTTGGGATTAAAGTGAGTTTGGATATCCACCAACTCGTCTGGTTCTGGCGTCTCTTGATCTGTTACCTTGGTCACTGCCCCCACATGCTCGACTTTTGCAAGACTAGCAGGCTGCTCAAAGGTTGAGTACATCTTGGTTGCGAATTTATAGGCAATTTTATTGGCCAAGCCCATAGATAGGTCCGATTCGTGAATAAAGACAGGTACTCCTGACACACGCGCTGCGATAACCGGCGGTACTGAGACAAATCCTCCCTTAGAAAAAAGAGCCTGTGGACGCAGTCGTAACATGATAAAGAGGGATTGGACAATTCCCCAACCAACTTTGAAGACGTCCAGCATGTTTTGCCAAGAGAAATAACGACGCAACTTTCCAGTCGCAATAGAATGGAAAGTAACATCCAAACCTGACTTGAGGATTTCTTGGTGTTCGATTCCATGCTTGTCACCAATATAGTGAACTTCCCAGCCGTCTTCGATGAACTTAGGCATTAACAAAAGGTTGAGGGTGACATGTCCAACCGTCCCCCCGCCTGTAAAGACAATTTTTTTCATATTATTCCTTTAACTCCGCTACTGTGTCGATAAAGAGGTCTCCACGTACTTCAAAGTTAGCATACATATCCCAGCTAGCATTTGCAGGACTGAGAAGGACTACATCTCCTTGAGTCGCAAGCTCATAGGCCTTGCAGGTCGCATCAGCAATATCTGTCGCATCTACATAAGTCACACCAGCCTTATCCGCTGCCCGTTTGACACGTTCTGCAGACTGACCGAGGATGACCATTTTCTTGAGTCCAGTGATGTCTGGCACCAGCTCGTCAAATTCATTCCCACGGTCCAAACCACCTGCAATTAAGATGACCTGGCTGTTGTCAAATCCTGACAAGGCTTTTTGAGTAGCTAGGATATTGGTTGACTTGCTATCGTTATAGAATTTGACACCCTTAATCTCATCCACGAATT
The DNA here is from genome assembly GCF_053010225.1 of Streptococcus sp. Z556. Classification (NCBI taxonomy): domain Bacteria; kingdom Bacillati; phylum Bacillota; class Bacilli; order Lactobacillales; family Streptococcaceae; genus Streptococcus; species Streptococcus sp. Z556. Next base: position 247,821 of record NZ_JBRKNU010000001.1, on the reverse strand, counting down.
GGAGACGGTGTTTGACGCCACCAAAGGCTGAGAGAGTTTCCTTAATGGTTTGATTGTCCACACCACGAAGTTTGGCTACTGCAATTGTTGCAAGGGCATTTTCTACATTGTGGCTACCTGGAACACCGATTTCATCTGCTGCCATGACCTCTTCACCACGGAAGTAGAGCAGACCGTTTTCTAGATAAGCCCCATCAACCTTTTCCTTTGTTGAAAATGGTACAACAGTAGCCTCTGTTTTTGTGGCCAAGTCTTTTGCCAAGTCTTGGTTAAAGTTCAAGACAAGAAAATCAGCTGCTGTCATCTTGTTCTGGATATTCCACTTGGCTGCCACATACTCCTCAAAAGAGCCATGATAGTCAAGGTGGCTAGGCATGAGATTGGTAATGACCGCAATTTCCGGATGGAACTCCTGGATTCCCATCAGTTGGAAAGAAGAAAGTTCCATGACAAGGGTATCCTTTTCTGTCGCAGTTTGAGCCACTTGACTAGCAGGATAGCCGATGTTCCCTGACAAGAGACCTCGTTGACCAGCAGCAGACAAAACTTCCCCAATCATGGTCGTTGTGGTCGTTTTTCCATTTGAGCCAGTGATACCGATAATTGGCGCTTCCGAAATCAAATAAGCCAATTCCACCTCAGTCAAGACTGGAATCCCCTTTGCCAATGCCTTTTCAATCATGGGATTGCTATACGGGATACCTGGATTTTTCACCATCAAAGCAAAATCTTCATCCAAGAGCTCCAAAGGATGGCCACCAGTGACAACCTTGATTCCCTCTTCTAACAGACTTTGCGCAGCAGGATTTTCCTCAAAAGGTTTGCCGTCATTAACAGTGACAATAGCACCCAGCTTGTCCAGCAAACGAGCCGCAGACTCACCAGACTTAGCCAAACCTAAAACAAGTACTTTCTTATTTTTAAATTGATCGATTACTTTCATGTCTCAAACTCCATTTCTACTCCTACTATTTTACCATTTTTATGGAAATAATACTAAACGAAAATGCTCTAACTCTCATTATACAATAGAAAAAGAGAGCCGTAGCTCTCTTTCTATTTATCTTCTTTTGCTCTTTTTTACAGACATGAGCGTAATGTCTCTCAAGCTAAAGTAGGCTAGGGCCAGCATGGCGATTGTGACAAAGAATTCTGTAGGTAATTGGAAGATTTGCAAGATGGACAACATCAGCAAAATCAAGAGTGCAACAACTACAAAGACCAAGATAACGATGTTGACTGTTCCTTTGATACTTTGGGGTGTCGCAAATACATAGAGTAGTAATAAGAGTATCCCTATGATTAAATAGACCATCTTTATCTCTTTCTAGCTCTTACTCAGCTGATTTTTTCTTTTTATTGGCTTTCTCACGCTCTGCCTTGTTAAGGATTTGCTTACGCAAACGGATAGACTCAGGCGTTACTTCCATGTACTCGTCGTCGTTCAAGAACTCAAGTGATTCTTCAAGGGTCAAGATACGAGGTGTCTTGATAACCGCTGTTTGGTCCTTAGTAGCTGAACGGACGTTGGTCATTTGTTTGGCCTTGGTGATATTAACTGTCAAGTCGTTTTCACGAGAGTTTTCACCGATGATCATTCCTTCGTAAACCTCAGTACCTGGGTTGACAAAGATTGTACCACGTTCTTCGATCGACATGATTGAGTAAGTTGTAGCCTTACCAGCATCGATGGAAACAAGGGCACCACGGTGACGTCCACCAATTTCACCTGGAATCAATGGCAAGTATTGATCAAAGGTATGGTTCATGATACCGTAGCCACGAGTCATTGACAAGAACTCAGTTGAGTAACCGATCAAACCACGCGCTGGAACAAGGAAGACCAAACGAGTTTGACCATTACCAGTTGAAATCATATCCAACATTTCACCCTTACGTTCAGAAAGGCTTTGGATAACAGATCCTTGGTATTCTTCTGGAGTATCGATTTGTACACGTTCAAATGGTTCACATTTAACACCGTCAATTTCTTTTACGATAACTTCTGGACGAGATACTTGAAGCTCATAACCTTCACGACGCATAGTCTCGATGAGGATTGACAAGTGCAATTCTCCACGTCCTGAAACAGTCCATTTATCTGGTGAGTCTGTAGGCTCAACACGAAGAGAAACGTCTGTTTGCAATTCTGCTTGCAAGCGTTCTTCCACCTTACGAGAAGTCACCCATTTTCCTTCACGACCTGCAAATGGTGAGTTGTTGACCAAGAAGGTCATTTGAAGAGTTGGCTCATCGATATGTAGGATTGGAAGAGCTTCAACTGCATCTGTCGGAGTAATGGTTTCACCAACAAAGATATCTTCCATACCAGAAACAGCAATCAAATCACCTGCTTTTGCTTCTTGGATTTCACGACGTTCCAAACCAAAGAAACCGAAGAGTTTTGTAACACGGAAGTTTTTGGTTGTGCCGTCCAGTTTAGAAAGGGTAACTTGGTCCCCAACCTTAACCGTACCACGGAAGACACGACCGATACCGATACGTCCAACGAAGTCGTTGTAGTCCAAAAGTGACACTTGGAATTGCAAAGGCTCATCTGAGTTATCTACTGGAGCTGGGATGTGGTCGATAATCGTGTCAAAGATTGGCGCCATTGTTTTTTCTTGATCAGCTGGATCGTCTGATAATGAAGATGTTCCGTTAATAGCTGAAGCATACACTACTGGGAAATCAAGCTGATCATCATCTGCACCAAGCTCGATGAAGAGTTCCAATACTTCGTCCACTACCTCTGCTGGACGAGCTGATGGTTTGTCGATTTTGTTGACAACCACGATTGGGACAAGGTCTTGTTCCAAGGCTTTTTTCAATACGAAACGAGTTTGTGGCATGGTTCCTTCGTAGGCATCTACGACCAAGACAACACCGTCAACCATTTTCATGATACGCTCAACTTCTCCACCGAAGTCCGCGTGTCCTGGTGTGTCCATGATGTTGATACGAGTTCCGTTGTAAGCAACGGCAGTGTTTTTCGCAAGGATGGTAATTCCACGCTCTTTCTCGATATCATTTGAGTCCATAGCGCGCTCTGCCAATTCAGTACGTGCATCAAGAGTTTCAGATTGTTTCAATAATTCGTCAACAAGGGTTGTTTTCCCGTGGTCAACGTGGGCGATAATCGCAATGTTACGGATATCTTCTCTTAATTTTGTCATGATTTCCTCTAATATTTAAATTTTTATTTCTAACTGAACAATTATACCACAGTCTCATTCAAAAATCACAGTTCAGCCAAGTGTAAATGTTTTCACTCTGCTTTTCTAGTCAAGGCAACTCTTTTCAAAGTCAGAGACTTATGATAAGATAAGCTGGTATGCGTTTAGATAGATTATTAGCCCAGGAAAAAATCAGTCGGAAAGCCATGAAACAGGCTCTTCTGAAAAAAGAAATTTTAGTAGATGGACGAGCGGCTTCTTCCCTTGCACAGAATGTTGATACAGGGTTGCAAGAGCTGATTTTTAAAGATAGAAAACTCCAAGGATATGAGCACATCTACCTCATGCTTCATAAACCAAACGGAGTCGTTACAGCCAGCAAGGATAAGAAACTGCCAACCGTCATGGACCTGCTTCCGCCTGACATCCAGTCTGACAAGCTCTACGCGATAGGTAGGCTAGACCGCGATACGACAGGACTGCTCCTTTTGACAGACAATGGACCTTTAGGCTTCCAGCTCCTTCATCCCCAGTACCATGTCGATAAATCCTATCAAGTGGTAGTAAACGGACCGCTCATGTCAGAACATATCCAAAAATTCAAAGAGGGAATCGTCTTTTTAGATGGGACCACTTGTAAACCAGCTCAGCTCGAAATTCTGTCCTCAAGCCCAACAGAGAGCCATGCCTCCATCACCATTTCAGAAGGGAAGTTTCATCAGGTTAAGAAAATGTTTCTCTCAGTTGGTGTCAAAGTGACCTCTCTCAAACGAGTCCAGTTCGGTGATTTCACTTTAGACCCAGAACTAGCAGAAGGGCAATACCGTCCCTTGAATCCAGAGGAATTGGAAATCATTAAAAACTACTTAGAGAAAAGTGGATAAAAGAAAAAAGCTTTATGTTTAAAGCTTTTTTCTTTTTTGCTTATCTAAAAAATACTGCGACGGCTAGAATCCAGTTAAGAACAGAAACTACAAGACCTACGATGTTGAGAATTTTTTCTGTTTTATAGTCCAGTCCAGATTCTTTTTGGTATGAAAAAGCCAAGACCAATCCTATGATCCCCAAAATCAGACCAACTATTGGAAATAGCAAACCAAGGACGATAGATAAGATACCTAAAATAAGTGAAGGTTTTTTCTTTTGTTGTGAATTCATATTACAAAATCTCCTTAAATTTATTATAAATGATGATACCTTAAGATACTAGCTTTATCTATCATTCGACAGTTTTTAATAAAATATTAGCTAGTCTTGACCTTACCAATCCAAGAATCCAATCCATAAGAAAGGATATAAATCTCAGAAAAACCTTGTTTTTTCAGATAGAGAGCTGCATTGGTCACTCGTTGTCCGCGTTGGTTTTCGTAGAGAAGGACAGGTTTATCCTTACGAAGGGCTGCAAGGCTTGACTTCAACTGATTTGAAGGAATATTGCGAGCTCCGAGGATATGTTTTCTGTGAAATTCTGCTGCATCACGGACATCAATCAACTGCCCTTTTCGAATCAAGGCTTCAAATTCTGCATTGTCCACAATCTTAGCCGCACGACGAATACGAAGGTAGTTATACCCCATCCATGCCGCCATCGCTAGTACGATTCCCCACAAAATCCAAATTGTCATAAGTTCTTATCTCCATTTTTCTCTATGTAGTCTAATTCTATCTTGTGCTCTCTACGAAGAACAGCTTCTGCCTCTAGATAGTCTAGCTTGTCCATCAGACCTGCATCATAGATCCGAGAGAGTTCGAGCTTCATCAGTTCAATATCATACAAGCGCTTCCCCACATAGACAATAATGCCAAACTGTTTGAGAAATTGCTGCACATCATAGAATGTTTTCATAGCTTTCATTCTAACAGATTTCAGACTTTTTTTCAATACTGGACCGGCTCTTTCCCCCTATTTTCTTCGTCTTCATTGTCCATTCTTCACCAAGTATGGTACAATAAAAACATGAGAATTCAACAACTACACTATATTATCAAAATCGTCGAAACTGGCTCTATGAATGAAGCAGCCAAGCAACTCTTTATCACCCAACCCAGTCTCTCCAATGCCGTTCGAGACTTGGAAAATGAAATGGGTATTGAAATCTTTATCCGCAATCCCAAGGGCATTACCTTGACCCGTGATGGGATGGAATTTCTCTCCTATGCCCGTCAAGTTGTCGAGCAAACCCAGCTTCTGGAGGAACGCTATAAAAATCCTGTCGCCCACCGCGAACTCTTTAGCGTTTCGTCTCAACACTATGCCTTTGTGGTCAATGCCTTTGTATCCCTACTCAAGAAAAGTGATATGGAAAAATACGAGCTCTTCCTTCGTGAAACTCGGACTTGGGAGATTATCGACGATGTCAAGAACTTCCGTAGTGAAGTCGGTGTCCTCTTTTTGAACAGTTATAACCGAGATGTTTTAACAAAAATGCTGGATGACAACCACCTCTTAGCCCACCATCTCTTTACAGCTCAGCCCCATATCTTTGTCAGCAAGACCAACCCTCTAGCAAAGAAAGATAAGGTTAAACTAGAAGACTTGGAGAACTTCCCTTACCTCAGCTATGACCAAGGGACTCACAACTCCTTCTACTTCTCTGAAGAGATTCTCTCGCAGGAATACCACAAAAAATCTATCGTAGTCAGCGACCGTGCCACTCTCTTTAATCTCTTGATTGGTTTGGACGGATACACGATCGCAACAGGGATTTTGAACAGCAACCTCAACGGAGACAATATCGTTTCCATTCCACTGGACATAAACGATCCCATTGAGCTGGTCTATATCCAGCATGAAAAAACCAGCCTGTCTAAGATGGGCGAACGCTTTATCGAATACTTACTAGAAGAAGTTCAGTTTGATAATTGATAAAAAATAAAAATTTAAAGAGAAAAAGAAAAAGTTAGGAAATAGAAAGTGAAAAAGTTACTACTTGCCAGTGCTCTGATTCTGTCAATAGCAGGATCTACTCTAGCACCCGTCTCTGCAGAAGAAAACCAATCACAAACTCCTTCTGCAGTTAAAGAAAAGCAAACCAAAGATGTTCAAAAAGATGCTATTGTTAAGGAGAATACAGAACCTGAGGCTCTTCCAAAAGTAGATATGCAAGAAGCCAAACCCAAAAAGGAGGGCTGGTACCAAGAAAACTACCACTGGCGCTTCTACCAAGATGATCAACCAGCAGTGAATTGGAAACAAATTCAAGGCAAATGGTACTACTTCGACCAAAATGGTGACCGTCTCCAGTCCACTATCTACAAAGGCTATGCCTTTGACCAAGAGGGTGCCATGGTGGAAAATAGCTGGACTAAATGGGAGAATCAATGGTATTACGCTGATCCTTCAGGACGACTTGCTCAGAACAGCTGGAAAAAAATTAACGGCTCTTGGTACTATTTTGACCAAACTGGAGTCATGCTGAGCAAGACAAGTATTAATGGCTATTTCTTAAGTCAAAGCGGAGCCATGGCATCACACGGTTGGCAAGAGGTCAATCAAGTTTGGTACTACGTTCTGCCGTCAGGAAAAATCTCTCAAGACAAATGGGAGAAAATCAAGGGTACTTGGTACTATTTTGACAAAGAAGGAAGGATGTTGAGCGAAACAACCTTCAAGGGCTACCTCTTTAAGAAGAGTGGTGCCTTGGCTGAGAACAACTGGGTCAAAATCAAGGATACTTGGTTCTATGCTAGCGATTCAGGCAGATACATTAAAGCCAAGTGGCAAAAAATTCAGGGCTCTTGGTACTCTTTTACTCATGATGGGGGAATGCTAGCAGATAAATGGCAAGGAAGCTACTACCTCAAGACCAGTGGGGCCATGGCTGAAAAAGAGTGGATATTTGATAAATTCTACAAGAGCTGGTTCTATCTAAAAGCGGATGGCCGTTATGCAAATCAGGAGTGGATTGGAGCTTATTATCTCAAGTCTGGTGGCTATATGGCTAAAAGCGAGTGGATTGATGATAGTCAAGACAAAGGGCGTTACTATTTGGATGAAAATGGTCGCTATGTTACAGGAATTCACAAGATTTCTGGAAAAGACCATCTCTTCCAAAAAGATGGGAAATGGATTTCTGAAGTTTCAACTGAGGGTGGATTTGTAAAAGGCCAATACAGTAAGACCATCTTCCTCGATCCCGGACATGGCGGACGAGATTCTGGCGCCTTTTACTACAATGTAGCTGAAAAAGATCTCAACATGCAGATTTACCGTAAGCTTCGTACTAAGTTAGAAGAACTAGGCTACAAGGTTCTCACCTCACGTGATAGTGATATTGATGTAGATTTCATTACAGAACGTTCCCGTATGGTCAACAAAACCAACTCGGATATTTTTATCAGTATCCACTTCAACGCTACTGGAAACGCATATTCAAAAGCGAGCGGTATTCAAACCTACTCCTATAGCGATGAACCTGATTATCCAAGTAAGATTAATCCATACTGGCACAACCATCCTGATCGCATTAGTGAAAGTAAGCGCCTCGCTGCTGCTATCCACTCCTCTCTCTTAGCCGAAACAGGGGCTAAGGATGCTGGTCAGTTAGAAAGAAGTTTTGCCGTCCTACGCGAAACAGCCAAACCAGCCGTCCTCCTTGAACTTGGTTATATGGATAATTTCACTGAAAGCCAACAAATCAGAGATAGCCACTACCAAGATAAACTGGTGGCAGGCATCGTGAAAGGAATTCAAAAATATTACGCTGGTAAATAACAATAAAGTCTCGAGAAACCTCGAGACTTTTTATTTGCCTTCTTTTTTATCTTTATCAGGACAGAGGTAGCCAAGTCCTACACAAGCTAGCACTCCCGCACCAATCACCAAACCACTTGAAATTGGCAAAATATCAAAAATAGCATTTGCAATGATAAAGGCAATGATCAAGCACATCAGACTAGACTTGTAGTCTTTTTTCAAAAAGTTTTCTATCGTGAAATAGAGGAACAATCCTATCGGAATGAGTGACCAGAGGTTGACATCCAAACTTGGCCATCCAACAGATCCGAAATACAATACTAGCGCTGCTGCTACTAAAAATACAAGTCCCAATAATTTTTTCATTTTTTTGTCTCCATTTTCTTTTTTTGGTTCTTGAGTTGTCTGATACTGACCCCTCACGTCCCTTACAAGAATCATTATAGCAGAGGAATTTTTCAAGAACAAGCCCTTTTGCCTATCTGGTCAATATCTCTGTCTAAGTGGTTGAGTATTTGTAACAAAAGAAAAAGAAGCCCTAATGGGCTTCTTGATTCTGCCGATTGTAACAGTATTTTTGAACGAATACCATCTAATTTTTCTTTTCCTTTGACTCAAGAGAAGATTTGATTGATTCACGATCTGCTTGTAGTTGAGCTAAGTTCTTTTCTGCTTCCTCAAGTTTACTGGTATCTGGTTTCACACGATAATAAACATTTTCTGGTTTCATTAACATCGCTCCATACTCTTGCCCTGAAAGTAGTCTTTCCTCAGCATGATTGCTTTTATCCGTAATCTTTCCGTCATCAGCAGGTTGCATAACAACTCCACTTGGCACAGCTACTACTACAAATCCTCCAGCAACAGAATCTTTTACCCATGCACTGATAGACGCTGTCTCAGGGTTACGACTATCTTGTCCTTTTGATACCTTTAATCCAACTACAGATTCGTACTTTTGATCATTTGTAAACCAAGTCGCATGTACTTCTCCAGAATCATTAATAATGTATTCATTACCAGATTGACTACGCCAAGTACCTTCTAAACTAGACAGATCATTGTTCTTAATGGCTTCAATATCGGGTTTTGGAACGGTAGTTTCTTTCTTCAACTTGCTAACAAGTGCTTCTGCTTCCGTAATTTTGGTATCTAAAGCAGTCAGTTGATCCTTGAGTTTCTGAATTTCCTCTTGTTTATCCTTATCAGTCTCATCTGTTTTTCCTTGGCTTGTAGACGCTTGACTTGTTGACTCTGTAGTTGAAACAGCAGACGATGCTTGATTTGACTCTTTCTTTCCAATCAAAGAATGCGAGAAAACACTTACCAAGATGAGAGTAACTGAAGCAGCGAGTACTAGGCCAATATAGATTTTTATATTTTTACTCGGAGCCGACTTTGATTCAGACCGCTTAGGTCCATTGATCTCTTCAAATTGTTTTTCCCGTTCTTTCTTATTCATAATTTCTCCTTTTTGATTTATATTCAGCCGAGCTTACGAGACTTCATTCGTTACTATCCATGATTTTTTATAATTTTTAGAAAATCTAAACAAAAATTTCTAGCATAATTAACTATAAAATCATCTCTAGATTGGTATCAAAACAAGTATTTATTACAATACATTATACCACAAAATATAAACCACAGTTTGTATTTATATTTTTATAATCCGAAGAAATGGATTTTAAACAGAACCCATCTCAAACGTTCCACCTTTCCTATATTTATAAAAAAGAAGCCCTAATGGGCTTCTTGATTCTGCCGATTGCAGGGCTTGAACCTGTGACCTACGCGTTACGAGTGCGTTGCTCTACCAACTGAGCTAAATCGGCGATTACCCTTTTAGTATAGCACTCTGAAAATAGATGTCAAGAAATTTTCATCTCCAATAGAAAAAGCCTGTCCTGAGACAAGGCTTTGAGTTTCTTCCTTTTACGAACCCGCACTTTCGTAGGCATCTAAGCCCCTGTCCCATAGTTTCAAAGAAATTGCAAAGAAGATAAGTGAAATCAGAATCAAACCACCAATGTTAAAGAGCCCATCCTTGTCCTGCAAGAAATAGCTGGCAGGATAGTAGGCTGTAAAGGCAAAGGGGATGATAAAGCTAATCAACCAGCGAAGAAGGGAGTTGTAAATCGAAATCGGGTACTTAGCAAAGTCATTAAACATATAAAAAATGTAAATCATGGCGCCTGACTGCTTGGTCCAAAAAGCGATGCTGGCAGTCGCGATTTTCAAGGAAGTATAAATCAAGGTCGCAAAGGGGATACAGACTAAGAAAAGCAGGAATTTGGGAAGAGTCCAAGCAATGCTTGATACCGTTGTCGCTAGCAAAATACCTCCGACCAAAAGTTCACCCAAGGCATCAATCTGAAAGGTCTCAACCAGAATGTGAAAAAGAGGATTGATAGGACGAGTCAGATACTTGTCAAATTCTCCCTTTCGCACCAAGCGCTGCCCTAGTGCCCAGAGATTGTCAAAAAAGAGATGGTCCAATCCCTTGGGAATCAAGGAAAAACCATAGATAAAGGCTATTTCTTGGAAAGTCCAGCCTTCTAGCGAGGGAATGTGTTGAAAGATGACATTGAGAAACAAGAGGTTCAGGCCTTGAGTCAGAAAGACTCCCAAGACACCAACCACAAAATCGACCTTGTATTCCATGATTTGCTTGATGTATTGTCTGATAAAAATCAGATGCATGCGTTGATATTTTTTCATACTAACCTCCCTGAATAGTGATGAATGACTGGACTCGTTTCCAGATCAACTGAGAAAAGCCTACCATCACTATGAGCCAGAAAAGCTGGAGTAAAAGCGCCTGAAGAATCTGACTGGCATCGTATTTCCCAACGATAATCATAACCGGAGTATAAATCAAAGATGAAAAAGGCAAGAAGGACAGGATATCTGATACGATCTTTGGAAAGAAAGCCAAGGGAATCAAACTCCCAGACATAAAGTCAATCAGAGAATTCTTAAGCAGATTAGAGCCCCATAAATTTTTAAAGACAAAAGCTGAAAATCCAAAGCAGATATTAAAGAAAAAGTTGATCAGGTAGGCTAGGATTAAGCTAAAGAGATAAAGGACAGTTAATCCCAGCACTTCTACAATCCCTTGCCCAGATAAGATTTTCATCAAGACAATCACACTCAAGAAAGGAAGTCCGACACTGACAAAAATCAACCACTTGGAACCAAGCTCGGTGAAGAGATAAGAGGCCGCAAAATGCACTGGTCTCAACAAACGCATGATAATGGAACCATCCTTGACCTCCTCCCCAATCATAAAGGAAGAATCCGACCTAGTCAGAAGATTAGTCACAAAACTCATGATGATGTAGAGGGTGATATCTGCCATACTAAACCCCTGAATCAAAGACTCCTGCGAGGAATCAAAGACAGCCTTCCAGAGATAAAATTCCACAAAAGCACCCATGACATCGCCAATCCGATAAAGAAGAAAGTTGACTCGATAGGTAATCAACTCCTGAATCCCTGCATTGATAAAGGGTTTATAACGTCGCCACAATTTGACCATCTTAGAGCTCCTTTCGGTAGAAGCGACGGATAATATCCTCAATATCCGTATCCAGCATCTTCAAATCGCGAATTTCAAAATCAGACAGGGTCTGCTTGATAATATCAGCTGACTGGTAGCGGGAACTATCGAATTCAATATTGAGACTGTTTCCTTGTCTATCAATGGTCATATCCGAAAAACCTTCATAGTGAGAAAGGAGATGACTTTGACCTGGTACCAGTTCAAAGGAAAGAGTCTTCATCTTGCCAAAGGTTTCCTTGAGCTGGCTAACCGTTCCATCAAAAATCTCCTGCCCCTTATCAATCATAAAAATTCGATCACAAAGCTGCTCGATATCGCTCAGGTCGTGAGTGGTCAAGAGAATGGTTGTTTCTTCCTCTTGATTGATCTGAGTAATTGCCCGACGAATGTTGTCCTTGACCGACACATCCAAACCAATGGTCGGCTCATCTAAAAAGAGAACCTTGGGATTGTGGAGCAAGGAAGCCGCAATGTCCGCCCGCATCCGTTGACCAAGTGAAAGAGTCCGCACGGGATCCTTGATAAAGTCCTTCAAATCCAAGACTTCATTCAAAAAGTCCATACGTTTGTGAAAGAGCGAGTCTGGCACATCGTATATCTCTTTTAAAACCGTGTAAGTCTCTTGTAGAGCCAAATCCCACCATAGCTGGGTTCTTTGTCCGAAGACCACTCCAATATCCTTGACATAGTCTTGACGATTATCCTGCGGAATCTTGCCATTAATCCGACAAAAACCAGATGTCGGTTTCAGAATTCCTGTCAACATTTTGATGGTTGTCGACTTTCCAGCACCATTAGCCCCGATGAAACCTAAAATCTGCCCCTTGGGTACCTCAAAAGTCAAATCCTTGACCGCTTCAAAGGTCTGCTTTTCAGGATGAATAAAGGAGCGCAAAGCCCCCTTCAAGCCTGGTTCCTTAACAGTCTTTACAAAACTTTTCTGAAGATGTTCCACTTCTATCATTGCCATATCTATCTCCCTACCGTAAGGAATAGCAACATTGTATTTTTGACTACAAATATTCTAAATCCTTACTTTCTAAACTTTCTAATTGTTATTCTTACAGAAGGCTTTATACCAACCTATTATAGTCCAATAAAAAACGGAATGCAAGCGTTTGCCTATAGATTATGAAATTAGAGATTTCTCTCTTAAAATAATACTTTTAAACAAAAATTCTGGTTTGATATTTTCCTTAAAACACCAAAAAACCTGCCAAAAAGGGCAGGTTATGAATTGTAAAGAGCAAACTATTTTGATCAATATGATTCACTATTTAATCAAAGAACTAATCTTTCATAATTCTTTTCACAATCCCATTTCTATCAATTAGAAAACAATCTGGAAAGGTCATTTGCTCCCATTTTTTATAATCAAAACTGGAATCAAAGTGATGTAGTAGTATTCCTATCAAATTCCCGTGTGAACTAAGTAAAATCGTTTTTTCTGAGTATCTCTCTTCCAATTCCATTAAAAAATCTAGTACTCTAGCTAGTGCATCTTGGTTTGATTCCCCTTCTGAAAGAGATTCACTGGGATTTTGCCATAAATATTTAATACTGTCTTCAAACTCAGAATCTTTTATAAAGGTTGAAGATAATTTTCGCTCTCGTAACCGATTATCAAGAACTATTTTATCAAATTGAATTGGCGAGCTATTAACCGTTTCAAATGCTCGTTTATAAGGACTAGAAAAATAATAATCAATATTAAAAGAATTCAAAAACTCTAACTGGTCAAGAGATGAAAATCCTTTTTCTGATAAAGTTCTATTAAAATCATCACTTGAAAATCTTGAATGAGCATGTCTAAGTAAAATATAAGAATTATTCATAAGTCATTCCTTTCAATTATTATCATCAGTCTCAATGGATTTTTAAGCCCTCAATTATTCTCTAAAAATTCTTTAATGCGAGAAACAATAGCATCGCTTTGATAATGATAGAGGTCGTGAGGAGCATCCATATAAATGACCTTCACATTAGCCTGTTCACTAGCAAATTTCTCTGCAAAATGCTGCCATTCTGATTGGCTAAAACCAGTGCCTTTTCCGTTAGACACCAGTAGTAAGGTGGGAATTTTCGGATTAATGTTTGAGGGAACTTTCTTGGCATTTTCCTTTACCGTTTGGGATTCATGAAGCATGGCTTGTGACATCAACTGCTTATAAGCTAGAAGTTTATATTGTTTTCGTTCACTCTCGATCAGAGTTTGATTTTTTATATAAAAGGACTCAGGGAAATAACGTAAAAAACCAATCTTACTGCTCCAATAGGCCAACGTAAGCAAGGTCTGATTATCCTTTAAATCCTCATAACTTGATGGCAGTGCCCAATCCAGACCAATCAAGGCTTTCACTTCATCAGGATACTTCTCCTGCCAAGCCAAACTCTCTAGACTAGCCATGGAATGAGACAGAATGATAAACGGCCCTGTGATATTTGCTTGCGAAAGAGCTTGGCGAGTCTCAGACAAAACCTCCATCACATCTCTTGAATGATTGCTATCATCACTATAACCATATCCCGCCCTCTCCACGATAACTACCTTATACTGTTTCGATAAGGATTCCGATACTTCTTTAAAATCCAATATAGGAGAAGCAATACCAGCACCTGAGAGAACTACTATAGTCTCAGGACCATCCCCTTCAACGTAAACATTTATTTGATGTCCATTGACGAGAACTTGTTGCCCCATAGGTGTTAAAAATTTATTTTCCTTTTGTAAACTGATTCTGTGATAGAAAAATGTAGCGCCTAAAAACAAAAGCATAAGACTAAGGAAGCCAAGAAACCATTTTTTCAGTTTTTTCATAGCATTATTGTACAAAAATTAGAATCTTTTAGCAACTTAAGATTGGTTCTTCTACAGTATATCGCTATATAGCCACACACCAAAAAACCCACCCAATGGGTAGGTTCTGTATGTATTGTTCAGCTCGATTAAGCTTTACCTTCTGAACCGAATACGTCGATACGTTCTTCAACTGATGCTTGGATAGCTTTTACACCGTCAGCCAAGAATTTACGTGGGTCGAAGAGTTTTTTCTTGTCGTATTCTGCTTCGTTTGCTTCGTAGTCACGAGCAAATTTACGAGTTGCGTTAGCGAATGCGATTTGGCATTCAGTGTTAACGTTAACTTTCGCAACACCAAGTTTGATAGCTGCTTGGATTTGGTCATCAGGGATACCTGAACCACCGTGCAATACGATTGGGAATCCTGGAAGAGCTTCTGTCAATTTCTTCAAGTGGTCAAGGTCAAGACCTTCCCAGTTTGCTGGGTAAGGACCGTGGATGTTACCGATACCAGCTGCCAAGAAGTCAATACCAGTTGCAACCATTGCTTTAGCGTCTTCGATTGGAGCCAATTCACCTTTACCGATGATACCGTCTTCTTCACCACCGATAGTACCAACTTCAGCTTCTACTGAGATACCTTTAGCGTGTGCTTTTTCAACAACTTCTTTAGCCAATTTAAGGTTTTCTTCAACTGGAAGGTGTGAACCGTCAAACATGATTGAAGTGTAACCAACTTCGATACACTCAAGTGCATCTTCGTAGTGACCGTGGTCAAGGTGGATAGCTACTGGTACAGTGATCCCCATTGACTCAACAAGGTTAGCGATCAAGTTGCGAGCAACTTTGTAACCACCCATGTATTTAGCAGCACCCATTGAAGTTTGGATCAAAACTGGAGCTTTTTTAGCTTCTGCTGCACGCAAGATAGCTTGAGTCCACTCAAGGTTGTTTGTGTTAAATCCACCAACTGCATAACCGTTGTCACGAGCTGCTTGGACAAATTTTTCTGCTGAAACGATTGCCATTTGTCAGGCCTCCTATATATTTTTTGGGACATCCCATTTACATTGTTCATTTTATCACTTTTTGACAAAAAAAGCTAGTTTTTCCCATACTTTAGATTGAATTTCTTCCAACTCAATCAATGTAAACCCTTTCTTTCCCTTAGTCTTGAGAGACTTTAGGATAAGACATGAAGAAGGTCAAACGATCATCTTGCATCTCAAAATGATAAGGTAATTTCTCGTGTTCTAATAAACTTTTGACCACAAAGAGCCCCATTCCTGAACCCTTGGCCTTGCGACTAGCATTGCCAGAAAAAGACTGGGCTAGTTTTTCTTGTTCTTCAGGACTACAGCTATTCTCGATAAAGAGTTCTCCGTCTCTCTCGCCGATGCGAACCAAGCCACCTGGAGTGGAGTGCTTGATAGCATTGCTGATGAGATTAGATAGAATCAACTTCATCACAGATGGATTTATGTAGGCTTGCTGATGGGTCAAGCTAATGTCTATCTGAACATTTCTTTCCTTGGCTAGTAAAGTATAATCCTTAACCAGAGTTTGCGTCATTTGGAGTAGGTCGATGTTCTCCTTCTCCTCTCGCAATTCCTGAACAGAAGAAAGAGAAAGTATCTGAAGAACGTGGTGACTGAGGTCGTCCACAATCCCCAAGGCAACTCCCAGATAGTGGTCTCTATCTTTATAACGACCGATATTTTCTTTCATATTTTCGATTAGGATTTTGAGACTAGCCAGAGGTGTTTTCAGCTCATGAGAGGCCCCTCGTAGGAATTCAACCTTCATTTTTTCTAACTGGAGAATGGCTTCATTCTTGTCATGCAAGTCCGCAATGACAGTCAAAAGATGCTGGTAAAGGCTATTGATTTGTTCCTTAAGATCACCGATCTCATCCTTAGAGTCCACGCGCAACCGCACTTGAGCATCCAGGTCCATCATCCGACGGGTCACCCGCTTGATTTCCAAGATCGGCGCAACAATGGTTCGAGCATAGATGTAAGATACCAAGAGGGAAATCAAAAACGATGCCAGCAAGGTATAGGGAAGAAACTGGAGGCTAATTTGCTCTGCTTCCTTTTGCAAATCCATGGACGCTAAAAACTGGAGAGTCATAGTGCTACCATCTTGGGTTGTCACCTCACGCTCCTCGATAAAGAGAGAGGTGGTCTGGCGGTCTGTATCTAGAGGAAGGTTGTCCTTGACCTCTAACTTGTCCTCTGTCATCTCTCCCTTGACGGCCCCCTTGATATCACTAGTCTGGGAATACAAGTCTAACACTTGCTCGATACTTTGCCTATCCTTTCCTTCTAGGGACTGGGAAATGGCTGTCGCTTTCTGACCGATGCTTTCCTGACGATGACTCAGATAAGTTGAGGGAAAGAGAAAATAAATAGCTAAATGAAGACAAATAACCAGAACACTAAAAATCGAGAAGGTATAGATGAATATCTTTGTAAATAAACCTGTTCGTTTCATTTTCGCTCCAATTTATAACCAACATTACGCACTGTGAGGATACAATCCAAGTCTAGCTTTTTCCGCAGTTCCTTGATATAAACATCAATAACACGGTCAAAAGGCACCTCATCTGTCACCTTCCAGACGGCATCGATTATCTGAGATCGAGTCAAGGCCCGTCCTTCATTTTTCACCAGATAGTCCAAAATTTCCAACTCTTTGGCATTGATAGCCACTTCCTGACCTGCTAGGCTTGCACTGTAGCTCTCAAAGTCCACCTTGGTATCCTTATAGGAGAAGATTCGTCCCGTATCGTAGTAGCGCTTGAAAATCGCATCTACTCTCACTTTTAAGAGGGAGAGTGAGAAGGGTTTTTCCAGATAGCCATCTGCTAGCGAAACAAAGGCACTCATCTTGTATTCCTCATCCTGAAAGGCAGTCAACATCAAGACAGGAACCTGACTGGTTTTGCGAATCTCAGCTAGGACTTCTAGACCATTCAGCTTGGGCATTTGGATATCCAGTAAAACCAAGGCTACTTCATAGCTGGAAAATTGTTCTAGGGCTTCCTGACCATCCGCCGCCTCAATAGTCTCATAACCACAATCTGTCAAATAGTCACTGATTCCCTCACGGATCATTTCTTCATCTTCTACAATTAAAATTTTCATAGAAAAACGTTTCACATTCCTTTAAATTTCTTATAAATCTTCTCTGTTTCATCCTGATAGGAAGAGTCCTTATCAAGATAAAATAGATAAAAATGCTACCTATATTATACCCCATTTAGGGGAGAATAGGTAGCAAGTTTTTTATTCGCTATCGAGCAAGAGTTCTTTTGGTTGTTTTCTGAGGAGATTGCTTGAAGCAAGCGCCATAACAAGAACGACTAGAACTAAAGCAAGGACAAAGACGATGATAAAGTCTGATGTCTGAATGGAAATGTCTAGGCTCGATAAGGTCTTACTAAAGCCATCTACTTCTGCACCACCACCAAGGTTAGAGGCTTGAGCTGCCTTGCTGGCTTGCTTGGCAACACCTGAAGTGACATTGGCAAGAACAGTATTTCCGATTGCTCGAGCTGTGTAGTTGGCTAGGAAGTAAGCCGAAACGAGAGCAGGGATGGCGATCAGGATAGATTCGGTGATGAATTGACCCAAGATACTTGCCTGCTTGAGACCGATAGAGAGGAGAATTCCCACTTCCTTGCGACGGGCATTGATCCAAAGGCTGAGCAAGAGAGCAAGGAGAAGGACTGAGAAGCTCAAGCTACCCCAGAAGAGGAGGTTGGCCATCTTGTACATACCAGAGATGGATTGCTCAAGAGCTGGGTAGTTAGATGAGCTCTTTACAAGTGTGTAGCTCTTCCAGTTGATACCACTGATGCCATTCAACTCTTTCATGACATCATCCAAGTTCTTGTCTGCTGTTACAAAGAAGGTTGCGTCCCCATAAATAGCTGTGTCTTCTGTGTATCCATAAAGTTTTGCAGCAGTGTGAATGTCTGTGATAGCTGTGTTTTCATAGAGTTCTTGTGAGTAGGTTACTGCTGACTTATTGTGACCATCAAAGAGTCCCTTGATTGTCACTTCGACTGTTTCCTTGGCACCTTTTTCATTGTCTGCATCGTAGACATTGGAATCCAGTTTAACCTTGTCCCCTACTTTCCAGCCGTGTTTGGCTGCCAAGTCCTTGTGCAAGAGGATTTTGTCTTTGTCGTCGTTGGTTAGGTGCTCACCTTCAACCAGCTTATATGAGCCAGAGACAAACTTATCTTCTTTTGAGGAGTCATTGACACCTGTAATCATCAAACTGCTTCCAAACCGTTTGGCACGGTCTGCAGTGAGGTTTTTCTTGGTTTCTGGCGTTTCGATGAGGTCATATCCAGTCAAATCTCCGATAGCGTTGATGCGTTTCACATAAGACTCGATGGCCTTGTTTTCAGTGATTTTTTTGATATCCTCACCCTTGATATTCCCAGCACCACGAGGCGTTCCTTGATTGACGCGACGATTGATTTGCATGGAGAAGCTGTTGGTGATATTTTTAAAGGTCTCCTGAGAAGCCTTGGCTGTAGCTCCCTTGATCGACAAGCCGACCAAACTCAAGCTCGCCATGAGGAGAATAATCAGGAAGATAACAATCGATTTGAAAAACTTCCTTGTAACATAGGCAAATGCGTTGTGTAACATAGGTTCCCTTTCTAGATTTGATTTAATAATTCTATCAAAACAAGCTCATATTATTTAGTAGTATTGCGAGTTTCAGTCAGTTTCTTATTCTTCAATTCAAGTGTAATATCTGACGCTTGTGCCACTTCCTTACTGTGGGTGACGACGATCACACATTTACCTGTTTTCTCGGCAAGTGATTTGAGCAGTTCGATAATATCTCCAGCAGTTTTAGGGTCCAGATTTCCTGTTGGCTCATCAGCTAGAATAACTGGAGCTTCTGATACCAAACTGCGAGCAATAGCAACACGTTGCTGTTGACCACCTGATAACTGGAGAACGTTCCGCTTGATCTGACTTTCATCCAAACCAAGTTCAAGAAGAGTATCCTTGCTGGCTTTTTTGTTGACCAAGCGGATATTTTCCAGTGGAGAAAGATAATCTATCAAGTTATAATTTTGAAAGACTAGAGAAATATGGTGCATGCGATGGTAAGAATATCCCTTATTCCGAATGTCCTCTCCTTGGAAAAGGATAGAACCTTCAACAGGACTATCTAGACCAGCCAGTAGAGACAAGAGAGTGGATTTTCCTGCTCCTGACTCACCAATGATACTATAAAACTTTCCGGGTTCAAAATTATACTTGATCTGATATAAAACTGCCTCAGCAGTGTTCTTATAACGGTAGGTAACATCTTGCAATTGTAATAAAGTCATGATTTCTCCTTCTTAACTAATAGATGATAAAATTTCTTTCGGTGATTTTCTAAATAAGAATAGGAAACAAAGAGCTACGGACAAGCAACCAATCAAGAGCAGAAAGACATAGGATTCTGCAAAGGATAGGAGACTGGTTGATAGACTGCTTGCTTTGGCCAGCGTGTCCTGTAAGCTTGCCTGATCTCCACTTGCTAGTACAGTTTGTAGCAGATAGGATGTAATGGCCTTCCCAGCAATAAAGGATGGAAGCAAAGCTCCAAGAGATACCAACACCACCTCTAAACAGAACTGTAGGAAGATTGAGCTCTTGCCTTTTCCAAGTGCCAGTAAAATCCCTACTTCGTAGACCCTTTCTCTCAACCAGAGAGACAAGACCAAAATTAAGGCTCCAGCTCCAGCTATCAACATCCCATAAAGGAAGATAGTTAGGAAGGTTTGGAAGGTTGCAACTGAGTCTTTGATCTGTTCAAAGGCCTTGTTTTCCTTTTCGACTTGGTAGCCTTGATTTTCCAAGGTCAAGTTTTCCACCTGCTTCATGAGTCCGTCCATTTCCTTAGGATTTTCTACATAGAAGCGCGCTGCACTAACTTGAGGTTCACTATTTCCCAAAAGGGTTTGGCTACTTTCATAGTCTGTAAAGACTTGGTTTTCACTGAAGTCAGAAGACAAGCCTGTAAATTTCTCTTGTTTTTTACCAGAAAAGATGCCGACAATTTCAAATTCAACTGTTTGACCTTTTCCAGATTCTGACTGTCCAGCATCCAAGCGAATCTTGTCATGAAGCGAAAGACCGTTCTTCTTAGCCAGCTCTTCGTGGATCAGGATTTTCTTGGAATCCCCTTTTTGAAGGTGTCGGCCTTCTTTTAGATTGAAAGCCGAACTGGTGAAGGTAACATCCTTGGATGAATCCTCAAGAGCCGTTAAGCTAACCAAATTCTTGTCCGCAGCTGACAAGTCATCACGTTCGACGCTCTGCTCACCACTCACTGCTTCCTTGTCTTTTAGTTTTGCGACCGTCTCGAGTTCAGGAGAGACATTCTCCAGTCCCTTAATCTTGCTAACTGATGCTAGGTCCGATAACTTGAAGGTCTGTCCATTTTCTATCTTTTTGATAGAAAAAGAGGTATTGAGAGATTTGTAAAGATTTGTTTCTACTGTTTTGTTGGACTTCATCAGCGTCAAACAGGCTGAAATTCCTGCTAAAAGAACAAATAAAATCAGAAATAAAATAAAACTTCTCAGTCGTTTTCTGCTGACATAAGCCCAAGCTCTTTGGATTGGATTCATTTGTCACCTCCATATTTGTAAGACTATTATAAAATCCAAATATGAAATGTTTATGAAATCGAAAAAATTTTTGATTTATTTTTTATAAAAAATAAAAAAGCTAGCGTCCGCTAACTTTTCTTCTTATCTAAACAAATAATTTACTAATCAAAAATCCACTCCATTCTATATATGATGGGCATCATCTTTCAGCTAAGTATTTTTCAATTTCTTCGACTTTTAATTTCCTGACTTGTGTTTGAGGAAATTCTTGATAAGGCGAGATAGAAAAGCTTGGTTGCAAATTGTCGCATCTTTTATCTGGATTCTTCTTGAGGTAGTCTGCTAAAGCTTCCCTGTTGGCAAAAATCTTATATGAAACCCTTCCTTTATTTGACTTGATTTGGTAAATGCCACAGCTTGTCTTCATACTATAATCTGCCGCCCGTAAATAATAGCTAGCAATTTCTAGCGATTTGAACGGAAAATTCCAACGCTGTAAACCGTTTTTCGTATGCTCTATACAGATACAACGACCACAATGGCTACAAATATATTGCCTATGCTCTCTTAAACACTCCTGAGGATTCAGTAAGGGGGTCACACGATTTTTCTCACTATAACATTCGACACACATGATTTGACATTCCTTTCTCTCACCCTTAGTATAGCAAGCTTTCTCATAAAAAGACAGTTCTTGATACCAATCTCTTCCGATAGTCGAACTGCAGCTCTAGCCCTCTTTGAAAAAACAAAAAGAGCTAGCTAAAGCTAACTCTTACCCTATGCGGAGAGAGGGACTTGAACCCTCACGACCTAAAGCGGTCACAGGATCCTTAGTCCTGCGCGTCTGCCAATTCCGCCATCCCCGCGTCGATTACTTTACTAGTATATCAACTTTCAAAATCTTTGTCAACACTTTTTTCAGATTTTTTTCATTTTTCCAAGGGAATCATTCTGTAATTTCAGTTAAGTTTTCATCAAGCAACTTGGCTCCCAGAGTGTTCTTAAAATGTCCAAGAGCAAACTGATGATTTTCTGGCCAGATAGAGGCAACCGCAGGTTTGACAACTTCAATGTCATAACCTAAATTGTAGGCATCAATAGCCGTATGAAGGACACAAATATCGGTCAGAACCCCCGTCAAGATAACTGTAGTAACCCGACGTTCTCGCAGGCGAATGTCGAGGTCCGTTCCTGAAAATGCTGAATAGTGACGCTTGTCCATCCAAAAGACGCGACTATCGTCCTTATTTTCCGCATAGAAATCAGCTAGGGAGCCATAGAGGTTACGGCCACTAGTCCCAATGATGTTGTGCGGTGGAAAGAGCTTACTTTCCGGGTGGAAGGTATCCTTCTCCTCATGAGCATCAATAGTGAAGAAGACATAGTCTCCACGATCAAAAGCCAGTCTGGTTACTTGATTGATTGCCTCTGATATTGCTTGAGCAGGTGCTCCAGCAGTTAGCTTTCCGTTGTCCGCTACGAAATCCTCTGTATAGTCGATCGAGATTAAAGCCTTTGCCATTAGTAGTCCCTCTTTTTCACTTCCTCAAAAATATCACCAATTAGAACTTTGAGATAAGTCCCCTTCATTCCTAATGAACGACTCTCAATAATTCCCGCCGACTCCAATTTACGAAGCGCATTGACAATCACTGAACGCGTAATGCCAATACGGTCTGCAATGACAGATGCAGTCAATTGTCCTTCATTTCCATCCAACTCAGCTAGAATTGCTGAAACGGCACGAAGTTCTGAATAGGAAAGGGTATTAACTGCCATGGTTACAGCAGTACGACGGCGAATATTTTTCTCATCTTCTTCACGTTGGAAGTTCAAGAGTTGAATCCCTACCACCGTGCTTGCAATCTCGACAAGAATCAAATCTTCATCTTCAAACTTCTTATCATTGCGCCAAATAATCAACGAACCTAGGCGAATCCCTGATACATGAATCGGAGCGATGGTCGTCAACCCATCTGGAAAGTCCGCACGACTTTCTACAGGGAAAATGGTCAAATCATGTTCGACAGGAAGATTGGCTTCCGTATCATAGATCATGTTTGCCCCTTGTACATAGACGTCAGGGAAGGTTTTGGTTTGGAAAAACTGCTCTACTCGATCTGTATTTGTCTTGTAACGCATGAAATAGCCCAAGAGACGTCCCTTACTATTCACAATACAAGCGTTACAATCAATAATATCTGCCAACTGGCGTGTAATTGCATTGTAGGGAAGTTCATCTTGAAGTTGTTCCTCTGAGCGTTTCAAGATGGAAGTAATTTTTCTTGTTTTTTCTAATAAATGTGCCATTTTTTACCTCGCATTTAATCGCTATCATTATAACATAAAGAGCCTGAATTTTCAATTATTATCTGAAAATTGCTTATTTAATTGCAATTTTGAACAGCAAAAATATTTTAGAAAAAAAGCGATTTTTTTTATTGACATCCTATTTTATTTTTGATATTATAACATTATAAGAAGATGACATGATAAATCCCTTTCCGTTTCACCTATCCTTTACTATCAACCATCTTCTTTTACCCTTGGTCTCCTTATATATAAAAGCGATTCACCCAGTGAATCGCTTTTTCCTATTTGTCTCCCTTGTTACGAATAACAAAGCCTGTTTTCTTTTCGCTTGAAGTGTTGCGAGGTTTTTTATTGTCTTTATTACGGTAACGTCTGTCTTTATCAAAGCGGTCGTTTCCACGACTACCTTTCTTGAACTCATCACGACGACCATTGCCACGGCGATCACGGTCTCGACGGTCGTCTCCACGACGGCCACCTCGACCTCCCTTAGCTTTGCCACCGAAGCCATTACCTGATGGTTTAAATGGCAATGGTTTTTCACGTGCAATCTCAACTTCTGGAAGGCTGTCAGGATCTTGGACAGTCAGACTCAAGATATACATAGCCAATTCTTCAGGACTAAATTCAGCCGCTAACTTACGAGCGTCTTTAGCAAATTTCTCAAAGTTGGAACGAATTTCTTCATTTGCGAAATCACGTTCGATTTTCTTGAGCGCCACTTGCTTTTTAGCTTGGAAGGCTTCCTCTGCACTTGCAGGTTTAAGACCTTTCATGCGCTTCTTGGTCAAGTTTTCGATGATTTGAAGGTAGCCCATTTCGTTTGGAGCTACGAAGGTAATGGATTGACCTGACTTACCAGCACGACCTGTACGACCGATACGGTGAACATAACTTTCAGGATCTTGTGGAATATCGTAGTTGTAGACATGAGTCACTCCTGAAATGTCCAAACCACGCGCTGCCACATCCGTTGCAACGAGAACATCTAGATTGCCATTTTTAAAATCCCGAAGGACACGAAGACGTTTGTTTTGGTCCAAATCACCATGAATGCCTTCTGCACGGAAGCCACGGATCTTCAGTCCACGAGTCAATTCATCCACACGGCGTTTGGTACGACCAAATACGATAGCAAGTTCTGGTTGTTCCACATCCATAAGACGTGTCATGGTATCAAATTTTTCTTGTTCCTTAACACGGATATAGTACTGGTCCACCAGTTCTGTTGTCAATTCTTTGGCAGCAATCTTGACATGCTCAGGTTCTTTCATAAACTGAACACCGATACGTTTGATGGCTTCAGGCATGGTTGCTGAAAAGAGCAAGGTTTGACGACTGTCAGGGACACGCGAGATAATAGCTTCGATGTCTTCAAGGAAGCCCATATTGAGCATTTCATCCGCTTCATCAAGGATGAGGGTTTCGATATCGTGCAATTTCAAAGCCTTGCGTTTAATCAAGTCCAAAAGACGGCCTGGTGTTCCTACCACGATATGGGCACCAGATTTAAGGGCCTTGATTTGTTTCTCAATACTTGAACCACCATAAACTGAGCGAACTTTCACTCCCTTGCTACGGCCAAAGCGGAAAAGTTCTTCTTGACTTTGAACAGCGAGTTCACGAGTTGGAGCGATGACCAAGGCTTGGATAGTCGCTTCTTCTGTACGGATTTTTTCAAGGGTTGGCAAGCCAAAGGCTGCAGTTTTCCCTGTACCAGTCTGAGCTTGACCGATAACGTCTTTTCCCTCAAGAGCCAAAGGAATAGTTTGCTCTTGGATAGGACTTGCTTCTACAAATCCAGCTTTTTCAATCTCTGCTAGCAAATCAGCAGACAAGTTAAATTCATTAAATTTCACGTTTTTCTTCTTTCTAAAGATGGTGCGAAGCCACCCTATAGGGCTTTAGTTTATACTTTTCTTTTCATGACGTATCTTCTTTAAAACGAGATACCGTGTTGCTTCTTTTCCACGAAAGAAAAGTACTAGTTTCTTTGCAACCTATCTAGTATAACACAAGAGAGAGGCAAAAGATAGTAGAATCCTTTAGGAAAATCATGTAAGCGGTTTTTGGATTTCCTTTTTGATTGAACGACCTAGATAATAAGACAAAGCCAAGGCTATACTATATAAAATGAGAAAAACGAACAAGGTTTGTGTGTAAGAATGAGCTATTTTATAAGTCTCTGCTAATAAAATAGGCCCTGCTAAACCAGCCATTGCCCAAGCTGTTAAAATATATCCATGCAGAGCAGCCAATTCCTTGGTTCCAAAAATATCACTGAGATAAGCCGGAATCAATGAAAAACCAGCTCCATAGCAAGTCATCAAAATAGACATAGCGACTACAAATAAAACGGAATCTGTAAAGAGCCAAAGTGAGAGAGAAAAGAAAAGATTGACAAGCAGTAATATACTAAAGGTTAGAGGGCGACCGATATAGTCAGATAAACTCGCCCAGAGCAAACGACCAAACCCATTGAAAATCCCTAAAACTCCCACCATTACTGCTGCATGACTTGTAGACAAGCCAGCCATCTCCTGTGCCATTGGCGATGCCGCTGAAATTAAGCCTAAACCACAAGCTATGTTGATAAAGAAAATAATCCAAAGTATATAAAACCGATTGCTTTTCAGGGCCTGATTCGCAGCCATTCCTTGCGTCAAAGAGGCTGTTTTTTCTTTCCCTGAAACAGATAAAATTGCAAGCTCTTGCTCATTTGGACGCTTAATGAATTGTGAAGCTAGGAGCATGATAATAAAGTAACTTGCACCTAAAATATAAAAAGTTTCTACAAGCCCTACCCCTGCGATGAGATGTTGCGCTATGGGACTAGTCAATAAAGAAGCAAAACCAAACCCCATAATCGCTAAACCTGTTGCGAGACCACGTTTATCAGGAAACCATTTTATAATCGTTGACACAGGGGTAATATAGCCTGCTCCCAAACCAAGCCCACCTAAAATACCATAAGCGAGATACAACAACCACAGCTCCTGACGGTCTATTGCAAATCCTGTTAAGATATTTCCACCTGCGTATAGAAAAGCAGATAGACTCCCCATGACTCTAGGACCAAATTTTTCTACCAAACGCCCCATAAATGCAGCCGATAATCCCAAACAAAAGATTGCTAGACTAAAGGCAAAGGCAACAGAAGCCTGATCCCATCCCGTTTTTTCAATAATAGGATTGCGATAAACACTCCAAGCATAAGTCGAACCCAGCATTAAGTGTAAAATGACCCCAGCAAAGGCAATAATATAACGATTTGATTTCATAAAACCCCCTATTTTCGAACATTTATTCTATTTTATATAAAAATAGATAGGATTTTAGTTTATCAAGCTTGTCAAAAAATTACTAGTTTTTTGTCTGGAAAGCGTTTTTATCTTTTTCTGTCTTTTTCGTAGCAGAATTGTGCAAAAGTTTTTTTCTTGTGCTAGAATGAAAATCGAATAGGAGGACTATAAATGTTAACATATGATTTAATCGTTATCGGATTTGGTAAGGCTGGGAAAACACTAGCTGGTAAATTAGCTTCAGCTGGCAAAAAAGTTGCCCTTATCGAACGTAGTAAGGCTATGTACGGCGGAACTTGTATCAACATTGGTTGTATCCCAACTAAAACCTTGCTAGTTGCTGCTGAGAAAGATTTGTCTTTTGAAGAAGTCATTGCTACCAAAAATACCATCACTAGTCGCCTCAACGGTAAAAACTATGCGACTGTTGCTGGTACAGGCGTGGATATCTTTGATGCGGAAGCTCACTTCCTTTCAAACAAAGTCATCGAAATCCAAGCTGGTGATGAAAAACAAGAACTGACTGCTGAAACTATCGTTATCAATACCGGTGCCGTTTCAAACGTCTTGCCAATCCCTGGACTTGCTACAAGTAAGAATGTCTTTGACTCGACTGGTATTCAAAACTTGGACAAATTGCCTGAAAAACTTGGAGTTCTTGGTGGCGGAAACATCGGTCTTGAATTTGCAGGACTCTACAACAAACTTGGTAGCAAAGTCACAGTCCTAGATGCCTTGGATACATTCCTTCCTCGTGCAGAACCTTCCATTGCAGCTCTTGCTAAACAATACATGGAAGAAGACGGCATTGAATTGCTTCAAAACATCCGTACTACTGAAATCAAAAACGACGGTGATCAAGTCCTTGTCGTAACTGAAAATGAAACTTACCGTTTTGATGCTCTTCTCTACGCAACTGGACGTAAACCAAACGTAGAACCACTTCAACTTGAGAATACTGATATTGAACTAACAGAGCGTGGTGCTATTAAAGTAGACAAACACTGTCAAACAAACGTTCCTGGTGTCTTTGCAGTTGGGGATGTCAACGGTGGACCTCAATTCACCTACATTTCACTTGATGACTTCCGTGTTGTCTATAGTTACCTTGCTGGAGACGGCAGCTACACACTTGAAGACCGTCTCAATGTACCAAACACCATGTTCATCACACCTGCACTTTCACAAGTTGGTTTGACAGAAAGCCAAGCAGCTGATTTGAAACTTCCATACGCTGTGAAGGAAATTCCTGTTGCAGTCATGCCTCGCGGTCACGTCAATGGAGATCTTCGTGGAGCCTTCAAAGCTGTTGTCAACACTGAAACAAAAGAAATTCTCGGTGCAACTATCTTCTCAGAAGGTTCACAAGAAATCATCAACATCATCACTGTTGCTATGGACAACAAGATTCCTTACACTTACTTCACAAAACAAATCTTCACTCACCCAACCTTGGCTGAGAACTTGAATGACTTGTTTGCGATTTAAGTTAAGACTACATCGTATCTAACAGCCCTCATCGGGCTGTTTTTGTTTCTGCGAAATCTCAAATCTGTCTTTTCTTTCTTTTATGATATAATAGAAACATGAAATTAAAAACTACTTTGGGCCTCCTAGTTGGGCGTTCTTCTCACTTCATCTTGAACCGTCTTGGTCGTGGAAGTACGCTCCCTGGAAAACTTGCCCTTCAATTTGATAAAGATATTTTACAAAATCTAGCTAAGAACTACGATATTGTCGTAGTCACTGGAACCAATGGTAAAACCCTGACAACTGCCCTCACTGTCGGCATTTTAAAAGAAGTCTATGGTCAGGTTCTAACCAATCCTAGTGGTGCCAACATGATCACAGGGATTACGACAACCTTCTTGACGGCCAAATCCTCTAAAACTGGGAAAAACATCGCCGTTCTAGAAATTGACGAGGCCAGTCTATCTCGTATCTGTGACTACATCCATCCTAGCCTTTTTGTCATCACTAATATTTTTCGTGACCAGATGGACCGCTACGGTGAGATTTACACGACGTATAACATGATTTTGGATGCCATCCGTAAGGTGCCTACGGCTACAGTTCTCCTCAATGGTGACAGTCCGCTTTTCTACAAGCCAGCTATTCCAAACCCAGTTCAGTATTTTGGTTTTGACTTGGAAAAAGGACCAGCCCAACTAGCTCACTACAATACCGAAGGGATTCTCTGTCCTGACTGCCAAGGCATCCTCAAATACGAGCACAATACCTATGCCAACTTGGGTGCCTATATCTGTGAAAATTGTGGCTGCAAACGTCCTGAATTGGACTACCGTCTGACAGAACTGGTTGAGTTGACCAACAATCGCTCTCGTTTTGTCATTGACGGCCAAGAATACGGCATCCAAATCGGTGGACTTTACAACATCTACAATGCGCTAGCTGCGGTTGCCATTGCTCGATTCCTCGGCGCTGATTCGCAACGAATCAAGCAAGGATTTGACAAGAGCCGTGCTGTCTTTGGACGCCAGGAGACCTTCCATATCGATGACAAGGAATGCACCCTTGTCTTGATTAAAAATCCTGTTGGCGCGACCCAAGCTATCGAAATGATTAAACTAGCTCCTTATCCATTTAGCCTATCTGTCCTTCTCAACGCCAACTATGCTGATGGAATAGATACCAGCTGGATCTGGGATGCAGACTTTGAACAAATCACTGATATGGACATTCCTGAAATCAACGCAGGCGGTGTTCGTCATTCTGAAATCGCGCGTCGTCTACGGGTGACAGGATACCCAGCTGACAAGATCACTGAAACAAGTAGCCTGGAACAAGTTCTCAAAACAATCGAAGCTCAAGACTGCAAACATGCCTATATCCTGGCTACCTATACTGCTATGCTGGAATTCCGCGAACTGCTGGCTAGTCGTCAGATTGTTAGAAAGGAGATGAACTGATGGTTTATACTTCACTTTCCTCAAAAGCTGGCAACTACCCTTATCAGCTCAACATCGCCCACCTCTATGGAAACCTCATGAATACCTACGGAGACAACGGCAATATCCTCATGCTCAAGTATGTGGCTGAAAAACTGGGAGCTCATGTAACAGTTGACATCGTTTCTCTCCATGATGACTTTGATGAAAACCACTACGACATCGCCTTTTTCGGTGGGGGTCAGGATTTTGAACAAAGTATTATCGCTGGCGATCTTCCTGCTAAAAAAGAGAGCATTGACAACTACATCCAAAACGATGGTGTTGTTCTAGCCATCTGCGGTGGTTTCCAACTATTGGGTCAATATTATGTTGAAGCTTCAGGCAAACGTATCGAAGGGCTAGGGGTCATGGGCCACTATACCCTCAACCAGACCAATAACCGCTTTATCGGTGACATCAAGATTCACAATGAAGATTTCAATGAAACCTACTATGGATTTGAAAATCACCAGGGCCGTACCTTCCTCTCAGATGACCAAAAACCGCTGGGACAGGTGGTTTATGGAAATGGAAACAACGAGGAAAAGGTCGGCGAAGGGGTTCATTATAAGAATGTCTTTGGTTCCTACTTCCACGGACCTATCCTCTCTCGTAATGCCAATCTAGCTTATCGCCTGGTCACTACTGCTCTTAAGAAGAAATACGGTCAGGATATCCAACTCCCTGCCTATGAGGACATCCTCAGTCAAGAAATCGCTGAAGAATACAGCGACGTCAAAAGCAAGGCTGACTTTTCTTAAACCAAGGAAAACCATATCAAAGAACTCCGCTATCTTGTCGGGGTTCTTTTTGCCTGTTCTTTTACCCTTCTCCCTTGCATTTTCTCTCTTTTTTTGCCAAAATAGAGGGGTAGAAAGAAGGTAGCATATGTCTAAATTACAACAAATCTTAACATATCTTGAATCAGAAAAACTAGACGTCGCTGTCGTATCTGACCCCGTCACTATCAATTACCTCACTGGCTTTTACAGTGATCCCCATGAACGCCAAATGTTCCTCTTTGTTCTAGCAGATCAGGAACCTCTCCTCTTTGTCCCAGCCCTTGAAGTGGAGCGTGCAACTAATACTGTTTCCTTCCCAGTTGTGGGCTATGTGGACTCTGAAAACCCATGGAAGAAAATCCAAAACGCTTTGCCGCAGCACGACTTCAAACGTGTTGCTGTTGAGTTTGACAACCTCATCTTAACCAAGTATCATGGTTTGAAAACAGTCTTTGAGACTGCTGAGTTTGAAAACCTCACTCCTCGCATCCAACGCATGCGCCTCATCAAATCAGCTGATGAAGTGCAAAAAATGATGGTTGCAGGTATCTATGCTGATAAGGCTGTAAAAGTTGGTTTTGACAATATTTCTCTTGATAAGACTGAGACAGATATCATTGCCCAAATCGACTTTGCTATGAAGCGTGAAGGTTATGAAATGAGTTTTGATACTATGGTCTTGACTGGCGATAACGCTGCAAATCCACACGGAATTCCTGGTGCAAACAAGGTTGAAAAGGACGCCCTTCTCCTCTTTGACCTCGGTGTGATGGTCAATGGATACGCCTCAGATATGACTCGTACGGTCGCTGTTGGCAAACCAGACCAATTCAAGCAGGATATTTATAACTTGACCCTTGAAGCCCAACAAGCTGCCCTTGACTTTATCAAGCCAGGTGTGACTGCACATGAAGTGGACCGCGCAGCTCGTGAAGTTATCGAAAAAGCTGGCTACGGTGAGTACTTCAACCACCGTCTCGGTCACGGTATCGGTATGGATGTCCACGAATTTCCATCTATCATGGAAGGAAACGACATGGTCATCGAAGAAGGCATGTGCTTCTCTGTTGAACCAGGTATCTATATCCCGGGTAAAGTCGGTGTTCGTATCGAAGACTGTGGTGTTGTTACCAAGGATGGATTTGACCTCTTTACCAGCACCAGCAAAGATTTGCTTTATTTTGATTAAACATAGAGACAAGCAAAAAGTCAGCTATTGAAGCTGACTTTTTTATTTTATCTTCTTGACGCTCTGAAAAACTACAAACCCCACAATCATTCCCAAGGTATTTTGCAGGAAGTTTGGAAGGATTTCTGGCAAGGCTGCTGACCAGCCATTCATTAGGGTAGAACCTAGGGCGTAGCCACTTACCATGACGATAGTAGCCAAGACAAGGCCTAGCCATTGCCACTTCCCTTTAAAACCTGCAAAAAATCCTTGCAAGCCATGGTTCACTAAACTAAAGAACATCCACTGTGGATAGCCTGATAAAAGGTCAATTAGGAATCCTGCTAGTCCTCCAACGACGGCTCCTTCTTTACTGCCAAAGTAAAAGGCAGTAAAGAAAATACCTGCATCCAAGAGAGTCAATATTCCTGTTGGCGTTCCAATTTTCAAGTAATAACCTAGAACCACAGAAAGGGCGGTTAGAAGGGATACAAGGGCGATTTTAGTTGTTTTTGTTTGCTTCATATTGTCTTACTCCATATTGATCTGCTTGTGCAATGGCACGGTAAACGAAAGCTTTAGAGCTCTCCACTGCTGTTAAAAGTTCATCACCTTTAACCAAGTGACTGGCAATGCTTGAGGCAAAGGTACAACCTGCACCAGCATTTTGCCCTTGGATAACGGGATTTTCTAGGACAGTGAAAGTTTGTCCATCATAAAAGACATCCACAGCCTTGTCCTGACTAAGGCGATTGCCTCCCTTGATAATAACTGCCGGCGCTCCTAAATCATGC
The DNA here is from genome assembly GCF_053010225.1 of Streptococcus sp. Z556. Taxonomy (NCBI): domain Bacteria; kingdom Bacillati; phylum Bacillota; class Bacilli; order Lactobacillales; family Streptococcaceae; genus Streptococcus; species Streptococcus sp. Z556. The sequence continues at coordinate 215,631 of NZ_JBRKNU010000001.1, read as the reverse complement.
AATTTCTGCGCTGCAGCTTTCATATCTTCCAAGGTTTTGATCTCCTGATCAGCTAGCAATTCTGCTTCTGGGAGATTAGGTGTAATCACGCTAACATGAGGAAAAAAGCGAATCAACTCTTGACAGAGTTCACTGACAGCCACATCATGCGTTTCCTTGCAGACCAAAACGGGGTCCAATACCACCGGCACTCCCGGACGTTGCTTGATAAAGTCCAGTGCCTTCTCAGCCACACTGACAGTAGGGAGAAGACCAATCTTGATCCCTGCAAAGTCCACGTCACGCAAACTATTCAACTCATGTTGGAAAATAATATCATCCGTAGGAAAGACTTCAAAACCCTTTTCTGTCAAGGCTGTCAAACAAGTCACTGCTACAAAACCATGCAAGCCGTTCAAGTTATAGGTAGCCAAATCAGCTGACAGACCTCCACCACTAAAAATATCATTCCCAGAAAGTGCTAAAATACGATTATTCTTCATAACGAATCTCCTTCAAATACAAGCCATTTGGTGCTGCTGTTGGACCTGCAAGCTGTCTGTCTTTTTTTTCCAAGATCAAGTCAATCTGCTCAACTGGCATTCGATTATTTCCGATTTTGAGAAGAGTCCCCACCATATTGCGAATCTGCTTATACAAGAAACCATTTCCTGAAAAGGTAAAGGTCAAAAATTGGCCTGTCTCATCGACTGTTAAACTCGCTTCTGTAATGGTCCGAACCTTGTCCCCTACACTGGTTCCAGATGCTGTAAAACCGGTGAAATCGTGGATTCCCTCTAGCTTTTTGATTGCCATCTGCATCCGTTCCACATCGAGGGGATAGGGAAAGTGAGTAGCATAGTGACGGCGCATCGGATTTTTGGGGCGCCCTCTATCCACGATAAACTCATAGGTCTTGCTATGTTTTGCATAACGGCAATGAAAGTCATCCGCCACAATCTCAATCGAAATCACATCGATATCTTCTGGAGACTGAGTATCCAGAGCAAAACGGAGTTTTTCCTCATCCATCTGATAGGGCAGATCAAAATGAATAACCTGACCCAGAGCATGGACCCCACTATCCGTCCTACCAGCACCATGAACAGTGATGGCTTGCCCCTTATTGAGTCTCGTTAAGGTTTTTTCGATTTCCTCTTGAACGCTCCGCGCATGAGGCTGGCGCTGAAAACCAGCAAAGGCATAACCGTCATAGGAAATGATTGCTTTATATCTTGTCATAACTTCTATTTTATCAGGAAATAAAAGTGTAAACAAGTTTAAAAACTAATAATTGTCTGGGTACAAAAACTCCGAAAAGAAAAACTTAGAAAATCAATCCTAAGCTCTCTTTTGAAGTGCGTACATAACAAAGATAGAAGTGACAATCAACCAGCATCCTAGAATGGTGAAGACCAACATACCGTTTTGAGTCACAAAGCCAATCGCCCCAAGAATGAAAGGTGTCGTAAAGGCTCCAAAGCTGCATCCTAGCACTGCAAAAGATGTTGCCTGATTAAGGAGCTTGGCTGGGATTCTTTCAGAAAGAAGCTGAAAGACAGTGGTCAAGGCTACGCTGTAGGCAAAACCTGCCACAACACTTCCAACTACCATCACACCCAATGACGGAGACAAGGCAATTACAATCTGACCCAATCCAAAGGTGATACCTGACCAAAGGAGCAACCTTTCTTTAAACAGAGAGATAAAGAAAGAAAAACTCACACCTGCCAAGATACCAATCAACTGCATGATACTTAAAACCAAGCTCGATAACTGGGCATCCCCTAGACCTCTTTCTACCATCAGACTAGGAATACGAATAGTGATAGCTGTGTTGGTACAAACAACGACTGCTGCTTCAACAGCCAAAAGGAAAATCAAGCCTTTCATCTGTCCTGTCAGACGAGCGCTTTCAACCTCTTTTTTCTTAGTCTCTTTCTTTTCTTTGCCATAAGGGACAAATAGCAGATAAAGTATCAACACTAAAAATCCCGCACTGTAAGCTAAAAAGGTCGCTGTCCATCCAAAGGAAAGGAGTTGACCTACCATTAGAGTTAAAATCGAAGCACCAACCACCTCTGCTGATCCCCTTAGACCTAGCATCTGGATCCGTGTCTTTCCGTGATAGCGTTCACTGATAATGGAAATGGCCTTGGCATTGATCATCCCCACACCCAAACCAAATAAAATCCGCATAGCAAAGACAAAGTTATAATCCTGATACCAGAAGGGAGCTATTCCACCGATAGAGAGGATGACAAGGCCCAGACTAATCTGAAGACGTTCAGGCAACAAACGTTCCAAAACCCCATTTAAGACTAGCATAATCATAATCCCAAAAGAAGGGAGGCTAACGAGAAGCTCGATTTGTTCTTTGGGATAGCCCTGATAGTAGTCGAACATAGCTGGTAGAGCACTCGAGATGGAAAAGGAAGTAATCAAAACGAGGGAGAGAGCTAGAATGCTAGCCCGTTCTAAATATTGTTTCATGGATTCTCTTTCTGTTTTTTTCTCTCACTATCATATCTTTTTTTAAAGGATATGGCAAGAAAAGAAGGAGCCCAACTGACATAGGGACTCCGTCCTAATTTCCCTTATAGGAAGACTATTTTCGCTTGATTTGCTTGATCAGGTAGAAGATAAATCCTGCAACCATATAGGCCACAAAGATAGTCAAACACCATTTAATAACCACGTCCCAACCCTTGGCCACATCTAAAAAGAAATAAGGGAAAGGACTAACCTTGGAATTTGGTACAGGTAGTTTCAATACTAAGCCATTAAAAAGGGCAAAAAGCATGTAAACCAAGGGCAAGATGGTCCACAATACTGGATCCCAGATCTTGTATTGACCTTGCTTATCAAATAATAAGGTATCAGCTAGAAACCAAAGAGGAACGATATAGTGACAGAGGAAATTTTCCAAACGGTAAAAATCAGTCGCTATCGGCGCTAGCATAAAATGGTAAATGACACAAGTAATCATGATACTCATGGTAACTCCGCCCTTGAGACGGAGTAGATGCCGACTTTGCCATTTTTCACCAGATTGTCTCATCACATAAAGCAGATAAGCTGTAAAAAGTGTTACCAAGAGATTGGATAGCACTGTATAGTAGAGGAGCATGCCAAAACCACCACGCTTGGTAATCTCTAGGTAAACTCCTGTGAAAGCCGCTAAGAACAAGAGCACACGGCTATAAAAGATAAATTTCAGGTTCATTTTCATGGCTAGATTTTCTTAACAAATTCTGATTTGAGTTTCATAGCTCCAAAACCATCAATCTTACAATCGATGTTGTGGTCGCCTTCTACGATACGGATATTTTTGACACGAGTTCCTTGTTTCAAATCCTTAGGTGCACCTTTTACTTTCAAGTCCTTAATCAAGGTTACAGTATCGCCGTCAGCCAATTTATTTCCATTGGCATCGATAGCAACAACACCTTCTTCTACTTCTGCAACTTCAGCAGGATTCCATTCATAGGCACACTCTGGGCAAACCAAGAGGCTTCCGTCTTCATAGACATATTCTGAATTACATTTTGGGCAATTTGGTAAGTTGTTCATGGGTTCTCCTTATAACGTTTCACTATTCTTTGAAAATCAAAATTTCTCGAACAGCAACTATTATACCGTAAAATCCTACTTTTGACAATGTGTCCTAAGTCCAGTAAATAAAAAATCATGCAACTGTTTACAGTTACATGACTTTTAAAAGATGATTGGTCATGGGCACTTATCAAGCGCCTCATGATAAAAGGGGTAGCAACTATATCTTACAAACCAGGAGCTTGTCCAAGTTCTGCTGCAAGCATCCAAACTGTTTTCTCAAGTTCAGCCTTAGCCCCAACAAAGATATCGTTTGTAACATCATCACCTTCTTCATCAGTTACATCCAAAGCTTTTTGGAAAAGAGTGATGAGGTAGCGATAAATAGCTAGAACACGTTCCAAGCTTTCTTCAACGTTACGGAATTCTCCTTCTTCTTCTTCGATTTCACTGTGTTGAAGGAATTCTGTCAAAGTTGAATAAGGTTTGCCACCAAGAGTAATCAAACGTTCACTGATTTCGTCAAGATAGCCATCAAGACTGTCCATGTATTCATCCATTTTTGGATGCCATACGAGGAAACCACGACCACGCATATACCAGTGAACTTGGTGAAGGGCAACGTGAGCCACATACAAGTCTGCTACTGCTTGGTTCAATACTTCCTTTGTTTTTGCCAATGCTACTGGCGCTGTTTTAGATAATGTTGTTACATCTTTTACTGCTTCTTTTTTCAATTCAACCATATTTCTTACCTCTTTTCATTTTTTTATAACTACTTCACAGTAGCTATAATACAAGTATACTACTACCAGAAAATGATATCAAGGAAAGTGTACTATCTGAGAAAAGTTGCAATAGACTGATAATTTAAGAAAAATATACAGTCTTTTTTTTTTAAAAAAAAGACAGTCTTAGAAGACTGTCTGGAATAAGCTAGATTATTTTACAAAGTCAAGCAATGCCAAGAAGCTTTCAGCTTCAAGTGACGCACCACCAACAAGGGCACCGTCAACGTCTGGGCAAGCCATGTATGAAGCAACGTTTTCAGGTTTAACTGAACCACCGTATTGAACGCGTACTTTGTCAGCAACTTCTTGACCGAAGTCAGCAGCTACAACGTCACGAACAACTTTACACATTTTTTGTGCGTCGTCTTGTGAAGCTGATTTACCAGTACCGATAGCCCAGATTGGCTCATAAGCGATAACGGATGCAGCAACTTGTTCAGCAGTCAATCCAGCCAAAGCAGCAGATACTTGAGCACCTACGAATTCAGCTGCTTTACCAGCTTCGTAAGTTTCAAGTGACTCACCACAACAGATGATTGGAAGCATACCGTTTGCAAAGATTGCTTTTGCTTTTTTATTGATATCTTCGTCAGTTTCATGGAAGTAGTCACGGCGTTCTGAGTGACCGATAACAACGTAGTCTGTACCGATTTCTTTCAAAACTTGTGGGCTTGTTTCACCAGTGAAAGCACCTGCATTTTCAAAGTAGCAGTTTTGAGCAGCAACTTTAAGGTTAGTTCCTTTAGCAGCAGCAAGAACAGTTGTCAAGTCAAGTGCAGGAACTGCGATACCAGCTTCAACAAGGTCTGATGAAGGAAGTTTTGAGGCAACGGCTTCAACGAATGCTTTTGCTTCTTCTGGATTTTTGTTCATTTTCCAGTTACCAGCGATAAATGGTTTACGTGACATTTCACATACCTCTTTTTTCATTTTATTTTCTATTATTTTATCATATTTATAAAGAGCTTGCAAACCTTACTCTAATTTTCAAGATTTTTCAAGCGACTAATCTTGCCACAAATTCATGGCATCGAGAAAATCAGCTGAAGCTTGAACTTGTTTAGGATTGTTTGCTTCTCTCTCAGCTCGTTTAGCTTCCACTTGGGCTACAGATTGGATGCCTTCATGGCGCCAATTCCGAAGGATGGCTTGAATATATTTCCAGTTTGGTTTGCCATTTAGAACAGCTTCTCGGAGAGCTTCCTTGATTAAATCCGCCTTGATCCCATCGTCTTTGACAGTCTTAGAAAGATCTTCGATTTCAAATGGTGTTAATAAGCGTCCCAATTCCTGCTGAAAAGTTTCAACCAGAGCCTTCAACTGATTCTGCGTGTTTGGAGCAGTTGTAGCTGGAGTTTGGCTGTCTAGCAAGCTATCCAAGCGTTCAAAAGCCAAACTAGCATCAAAAATGAGCTCAATTTCCCCATTTAGTTCAATGGTCCGATATTGTAGCAAACCATTTTCAGTCAAATTCGAAATGGATTGGTTGACATCTGCCACTTCTTTCCCAATGATTTCAGCAATCTGGCTAGGCGAAACATCTCCTAGGGCTGTGGTATTTTGTAAATAGAAAAATTGCCAGACGAGAAAATCTTCGCTGGAAGGAAAGAGTTCCTTAAAATGCAAGAGCAGGGCACTTGGCAAAACCAAGTTCCCTGATTTAAAAGCGTCAAAATATGTCATAATTCCTCTTATAAATATCCAAATGAAGCTGCATCGTCCTCTACCTTTTTCCAGTCAAAAGGAGTTTCCTGATAAACGGCATAGTTAACCCAGTTACTGAAAAAGAGGGCAGCTGATGAAGACCAACAGAGACACGGTGTCTCATTCACATCATCATTTTTGAAGTAATTTTCCGGAATGTTAGGATTAAGTCCTGCCTCACAATCACGAAAATACTCTTTTGCTAGAGTATCACGGTCATATTCTAAATGACCAAAACTATAAATCTCACGAAGATCCCGACTGGCTAAAATTGAAACGCCGACTTGTTCTCCCTCAGAGAGGATTTCCAGATTGGTTTTTCCCAATATCTCTTCCTTATAGATTTCTGTATGACGAGAATGGGGAGCTACATAGCTATCATCAAAACCACGAAAGAGAAGATGGCCCTCTTTCAAGGTATCCTGAGGGTAAATACCTGACAGCTTCTGCTCCATCTGGTGTTTTTCAACGCCATAGCGAGCATAAAGACCTGCTTGGGCACCCCAACAGATATGCAGGGTTGAAAACACATGCGTCTTGGACCATTCGATGACCTGTTTAAACTCCTCCCAATAGTCCACCTCCTCAAAAGGTAAGTGCTCCACTGGAGCTCCCGTGATGATCATTCCATCAAAAAAGTCATTCTTGACTTCCGAGAAGGTCTTATAGAAGGTCTCCATATGTTCGGCACGAGTCGTCTTTGAACGATGCGTTTCCATATACAAAAAATCGATATCTAACTGTAGAGGCGTATTGGCCAAATGCCGCAAGAGTTGTGTTTCTGTCACAATCTTTTGGGGCATCAGATTTAGAATCAAAATCTTCAAAGGTCGAATATCTTGGTGAGCAGCCCGTTGATCATCCATGACAAAGATATTTTCTGTCCTTAAAATCTCAACGGCAGGTAATTTTTTTTCAATCCGAATCGGCATAATACCCTCCTAACAGTCATCTATTTCGGGAATGGCTTTATCTGCTTGAAAGCACAATCTTTCAAACTTCTCTTCCTTTTATTATACTGTATGAAGATATAGTTTTCAATTATATTTTTTCTCTAACTAGCTATAGTTTGTTTATATAGCAGATGAAGAGAAAACAGCCCCAAGGACTGTTTTTCATTAATAATGCATAAGTACCTTGTAATCGTAATCTCCGATTTTTTCACGGCCTTTAAGCTCATCAAGCTCAATCAAGAAAGCACAACCGGCTACAACTCCACCAAGTCTTTCGATCATTTCAATGGTTGCTTTGACAGTTCCACCTGTCGCCAAGAGGTCATCTACGATGAGAACGCGTTGACCTGGTTTGATGGCATCCGCGTGCATGGTCAAGGTATCAATACCGTACTCTTTCTCATAGTCAGCAGAAATGACTTCACGTGGCAATTTCCCTGGTTTACGAACAGGTGCAAAGCCAATTCCCAACTCAAAAGCAACTGGGCAGCCAACAATAAATCCACGAGCCTCTGGCCCAACAATCATGTCGATCTTCTTGTCAGTTGCATACTGAACGATTTCACGAACAGCATAGCTATAGGCATTACCATCTGCCATCAATGGGCTGATATCACGGAAGGTGATACCTTCCTTAGGATAATTTTCAATCGTTGCGATATAATCTTTTAAATTCATCTTTTTCTTTCTTTCAAAGTTTTTTACTCTCTATTATAGCATATTTTTTAAGAAAGAAACAAGGAAAAGTTAACTCCAATAATTATCTAACGATTTGACGATTTATAACTAGCCATAGCAATAAAGCCCAATTTCTGTTTATTCTTAGCAAACATTTTATACATAGTTAAAAACTGCTTTCTATTCTCCTTTTTACAAGCATTTACGCAAATTTTCAAAGTTCCTAGCCAACCTTCGTCATAAATCATACCTGATAATTTCATTAATGTCATTTCACCAGTCAATATTTTCACATCACGATAACCTGATTCTATCATCACCTGTTCCCAACCATCTTGAGTTAAAGGACCTACATTTACATGAATTGCTTGTGACAATTCCTGTCTGACAGACTCTTCAGCTTCCTTAAGAAGCACATCATGTGTCAAAAGAAGACCTTCAGGTTTTAAAACCCTTAGATACTCCATTACACATTTTTTCTTAGCTTGATCGGCTTGCATAGTCAGCATAGCTTCATTTATAACAATATCAAAACTAGCATCTTCATAAGGAAGTTTCATTGCATTTGCTCTTTCAAATCTAATCAAATGACCAACACCTGCCATTTCAGCAGATTTTTTAGCCACTTCTAAGGCTTGTCCATCCATATCAACAGCAGTTATCTTACAACCAAAACGCTGTGCCAACTCAATTGCTGTAGTTCCCCTATTGCACGCAACTTCTAGTATTCTCTTTTCTTTTGAAAATCCTCCTTCCGCAATTAACCAATCTGTAGCACGTTTTCCACCTGGACGTAAGCGTTTTTTCCCCAGTTTTGCTAAAAACTTATGACCTGCTTCTGACATTTGAACACCTCTATTTTTTCTTCATTATAACATAAAATTATATTATCTGACAATTCTAATCTATTATTTGATAAACTAGAATCAAAAGCATACAAACTGTCATGACTATAGCATAAATCTATTAATCACCTCTCTAGTTCGAATTCAATTGCTCACGTAGTTTACTCATATAGGTTACGACTACATATTTGTACTTTAGAGTTGCTGGCCTCCTTATCCGCTATATACGCTTTACTATCACGTGCCTATTCGTATAGCCAAGATTTCTCTATCTCTTTCTCTGCCGATTCTTATTTCCAACGTCAGACTTAAACAGTCTATCCTAATGCCGTTCGATCAGCTACTCACAATAGTCAGGCTTGGGAATCACTTTTGGGTTTACTAGTATATGGTAGCCACAGAGGACTTACACCTCAGATGAACGGAATGCCCGTCGTAGCTAAAAAAACGAGCACTTTCGCACTCGTTTTTTATATATTTATTGATTAAAGTGAGTTCACGTCAACCTTGATACCAACACCTTGAGTAGTTGTGATAGTCAAGCTTGTTACGTAAGTTCCTTTAGCAGTAGCTGGTTTCGCTTTTTGGATTGTTTCGTTGAATGCTTTGAAGTTTTCAACCAACTTGTCAGCTTCAAATGAAACTTTACCGATGATAGCTTGTACGATACCTGCACGGTCTGCACGGTAAGTGATTTTACCACCTTTAGACTCTTCAACTGCTTTAGCAACATCCATTGTTACAGTACCAGTTTTAGGGTTTGGCATCAAGTTACGAGGTCCAAGGACACGTCCAAGACGTCCAACAAGAGCCATCATATCAGGTGTTGCGATAACTACGTCGAAGTCCAACCAACCGTCGTTGATTTTAGCAACTAGGTCGTCTTCACCAACGAAGTCTGCACCAGCAGCTTTTGCTTCTTCAGCTTTTGCACCACGTGCAAATACAAGAACGCGAGCTGTTTTACCAGTACCGTTTGGCAATACCATTGCTCCACGGATTTGTTGGTCAGCTTTTTTAACGTCAATGTTCAAGTTGTAAGCAACTTCTACAGTTGCATCAAATTTTGCAAAGTTAGTTTCTTTTGCAAGAGCTACAGCTTCTTCTACGCTGTACGCTTTTGTGCTGTCGATTTTCTCAAGAGCAGCACGAAGTTGTTTGCTTTTTTTAGCCATTTTCTATTCTCCTTGTAAGTGGTTCAATCGATTTTCATCTCCCACGTCACTTCTCGAAATGATGAAGTCTTGCGGGTTATCTTGGGATGTTATTGATTAGTCAACAACGTTGAATCCCATAGAACGAGCAGTACCTTCGATCATACGCATTGCAGACTCAAGGTTTGCAGCGTTCAAATCTGGCATCTTAGTTTCTGCAATTTCTTGTACTTGCGCACGAGTAACTGAAGCAACTTTAGTTTTGTTAGGTGTACCTGATCCTTTTTCAACACCTGCAGCTTTTTTCAAAAGAACAGCAGCTGGTGGTGTCTTAGTGATGAAAGTAAATGATTTATCTTCGTATACTGAGATAACAACTGGAATAATCATTCCAGCTTGATCAGCTGTACGAGCGTTGAACTCTTTTGTGAATCCCATGATGTTGATACCAGCTTGACCAAGAGCAGGTCCAACTGGTGGAGCTGGTGTAGCTTTACCAGCAGGGATTTGCAATTTTACAAGTTTTTCGACTTTTTTAGCCATTTTTAAATCCTCCTTTGTGGTTTTGGCGGTAATGTAAGATTTTTACCTCCCACAAGTATGCTTTACACATACTTTTCCATTATACACTATTTATCTAAAAATGCAAGAGAAAACTTTCATTTTTAATCGATGTAATCTCCACCTTCAAAGCCATAGTACTCTTCCAAACTGAGACCACTTGCAGCAATTTCTTTGGCTTCTTTTCCAACGTAGCGGAGATGCCATTCTTCTGCCATGTAGCCGGTCTCCTTTTCCTTGCCTTTGAGATAGCGGACAACAAAGCCATAGTCAGCCGCATGGTCCAAGAGCCACTGGGCTGCCTTTTCTTCAGTAACTAAATCACCATCTGTCCCAATAAGATCAAAAGCAAGACCAGTCTGGTGTTCACTGTAACCTGGTCGTGCTGAGTAGCGATCCGCCGCTTCCTTCCCGTCTTGATTGACATAGTCTTGGTAGAGCTTAGCCTGAGTTTCATAACTTCTAAAACCACTGTAGTGGTCACTGATTGGATAGCCAGCTGCTTGCATTGCTGCAATGAGTTTCAGCAACTCTGCCTTGGCTGTTGGATTTTCTCCTGGATTATAGTCTTTTGACAAAGGATAGTGCTTATTAGCTATGACGATTTCATCGTATTTCCCTTGAATACTATAGTAGTCTCCCTTATTGACAACTTCTGCCTTTTTCTGACTAGAAGCTTGAGATTTGCTACCTACAGTTCCTTCCGGTTGACTGCTTTGCTCCGTCTTTTGAGTATTTTCTTCAACTTTGGTTTTTTCTTGCGAACAAGCTGCAAGAGTCAATGCTAGTAAACCAGATAAAATGACATATCTTTTTTTCATTTCTTTCTTCCTCTCTCTTAGGCCAAATTCTTCTCCAATTCATGAGATAAGATTTTAATCATCTCTTCCAGCTCTGGCGATTGTACTTGGCAATCTTCTGCTACCATTTCTTCCCAGGGCACCCACCAGACTGGCCCACGGCCATTCAATCCATGACCCTTCATATCACCTGTTCTTCGTGGAAAGAGATGCCAATGAGCGTGGGCATCACCATTTCCTAGGAGTTCAATATTCATCTTTTCAGCCTCAAATGCTTTGGCGACTGCTTCTTGGACCAAACTCATTTCCTCTAAAAAGCGAAATTTTACAGGATTCTCCATATGGTGGAGTTCTGTAACATGCTCTTTTGCTAAAAATAAGGTATAGCCCTTAAAGTATTGGTGGTCTCCAATAACCACATAGCCCGTTTCTAGTTCTTTGACAAAGTAGGGATTTTCTCCAGCTTTGATGAGTTCGATTCTCTGACAGATTAAGCACATTCTATGATACCGCCTCGCTCTTGAGATAGGCATCTACCATACGCTCAGTCGCTACTACTGAATCGATGTGGGTACGCTCATAAGAGTGACTGGACTCAATACCAGCTCCAAGGAGGGCGTGTTTGACCTCTGCTCCTGCTGACATAGCCGCTGAAGCATCCGATCCATAAAATGGATAGATATCCAGCTTAAATGGAATATCTTGCTCTTTCGCCAAAGCTACTAAGTGTTGACGGAAGTCATAGTGATAAGGACCGGAAGCATCCTTGACACAGATAGATAATGTGTACTCATCCGTCTGTTGGTCATCGCCCATAGCTCCCATATCCACAGCTAGATATTCTACTACCTGATCAGGAATATTGGAGTTTGCACCATGACCCACTTCTTCAAACACTGAAAAAGCAAAGTGTGTCGTCATCGGCAAGTCAATTCCTTCTTCTTTATAAACTCGAAGGAGATTGAGTAAAATTGCTGCGCTGACCTTGTCATCCAAGTGGCGAGACTTGATAAAACCAGTTTCCGTCACAACTGTTCGCGGATCAAAGCTAATGAAGTCACCAACTTCAATGCCCAAGGCGCGGGTTTCTTTTTCATTGGTCACTTTTTCGTCCAAACGCACTTCCATATTGTCCTGCGTGCGTTCTGCAGTTCCTGCATCTTTGTAGACATGGCAAGATGTCTGGTGGATGAGGATCGTTCCAGATACCGTTTTACCTGTACTAGCCACATGAACGGTACAGTTTTCTCCCTCAATCATGTTCCAAGGAAAACCACCGATCCGGTCCAATTTGAGACGACCATCTGGCTTGACTGCACGCACAATGGCTCCAAGTGTGTCCACATGGGCAGTTACATAGCGATGTTCTTCGTCGTTTTGACCTTTGATGGTCACATTGACACCGCCCTTGGCTGTACGAACCGGCTGGTAACCAAGCTCTTCTAAAGTATGGACTAGGTATTCTGAAATCTCACGAGTAAAGCCCGTTGGAGATGCAATAGCGGTTAATTCTTTGATATAGTTTACAGTTTGATTCATTTCTTCACCTCTTCCTACCATTATATCACTTTTCTAGCTGGATCCCTTTGGAAAAGGGTCTTATCCTTCTCGTTGATTTCACTATAGATCCATGTTATAATACAAATACTTTGATTATGAAAGGAAAGTAAAAAATATGAAATCATACTTTAAAGTATCGCTAGCCCTTGTGGCTTCACTTGTCCTCCTACTCGGATGTTCCAAACAAGCATCAACACCTACCAACCGCAGTAGCAAAGAAGACAAAACAACTCAGTCAAGTGAGAGCAAACAAAGCACTGAACAATCATCTGAAAAGAAAGAAACAACTAAAACACATACCTTTGTAAACAAAAGCAATTCTGGAATCACTTCTACCTTGGTTTATACTGTAGACGGCGACAATGTTATCAAGCAATCAGCTCATAACATTGCTGATCCTGAAATCCTTGGTGCAACTCCAGAAGATGTCAAGAGTTTTATCGAAGAAAAGTACAAAGGTTATAATGGACTCAAAGGTGTTAAACAAACGATTGAAATCAAAGATGGAAAAGTTGTTCAAGATCTCGAAGTAGACTTTTCAGTTGCAAGCATTAGCGAACTTAGAAAAGCACTTCCTGAAGAATATTCTGGTATCGGCAATCGTGTCAGCTTCTCAAACTCTAAAAAAGCACTAGAAGGAATGGGATTCACTGAAGAAAGCAACTAATCTTTCATCCTTAAAAACAGACAAAAACCTGACCTTATAATGGCCACCCCATACGATAGTCACCAAGCTATCTTTGGGGTGTTTTTTATATCACGAGGGAATCAATCAAAATGAAATCCTTGTTCAAATGAAATGGAGATTAAGAGCTAGAAGCTAGCCAAGAAGGCAAATCCAAGCATATCTTTTTACTGTCAGTGGGATTGTTTACTGGGTTCTTCTGATTGCTTGCATCCACTATCCGTGTTATAATACAAATACTTTGATTACGAAAGGAAAGCAATGGATATGAAATCTTACTTTAAAACATATCTTGCCCTTATGGCTGCTCTCGTCCTTCTGATAGGATGCTCTAAACAAGCATCAACTCCTACCAATAGTAGTGCCAAGGAAGACAAAACTGTTCAGTCAAGCGAAACCAAGCAGAGCACGGAACAATCATCTGAAAAGAAAGAGGAAATGACAACTCACACCTTTGTTCACAACAGCAAGCCTGGTATTGAGTCTACCTTAGCTTATACCATAAAAGGAGACGACATTCTAAAACAAACAGTTTATAATGTTTTTGATCCTGCTAAACTTGATAATACAGCAGAAGCCATTAAAGAAATTGTTGAAGATACTTATAAAGGTTATGAGGGTGTCAAAGGAGTAACACAAAAAGTTGAAATCAAAGACGAAAAAGTTATTCTAAGTATGGAAGTTGACATGACTGTTGCAACTCTTGCTGACCTAAAAAAAGCAATGCCGAACGAATTTTCTGGCTTTGGAAACCGTATAAGTTATGCAGCTTCGAAGAAAATGCTTGAAGAATCTGGTTACACTGAAAAAACCAACTAAGATTAATAGAAAAAACTTGGCCTTGGCCAAGTTTTTTTATTCCATTTCAAAAACATCGCTTTCTTGCTTGTTTGGAAGAACCAAGGAAAGCAAGATTCCAATGATAGCAGGGACCAACCATGGGAGGGACGCCTTAGCAAAAGGCAAAGTATTCACAAGATTTGCTAGAAACTCAATCTTAAAGGAGCTTCCAAGAACACTTGCAACAGCGATTGCTGTGACAACTCCTATTGTTAACTGCATACCCGGTTTTGATAGGGGTACAAACTTATTAACAATCACAATCATCACAATGGCAATAGTGATTGGATACAAGATTACCAATACTGGAATTGAGTACTTGATGATCGCATCCAGACCGAGGTTTGCAATGGCAAATCCAATCAAGGTAAAGGCAGTTGCATAGACCTTGTAGCTGATTTGTGGGAAACGTCCGTTAAAGAACTCTGCTGTCGACACAATCAAGCCAACTGTCGTTGTGAAGCAGGTTACAGTTACCATAACAGCAAGGAAGAGTTGAGCCGTTGAACCAAAGATTTCCTGAGTTGCTTGCGACAAGATATAAACACCTGGTGTTCCACCCTTCATGACTTCTGCCGGAACTGGGAAGTGATTTCCAAGGAATCCTAGACCAATATAGAGAGCACTGAAGGCAAGAGCTACAACAATACCAACAACCCAAATAGTTGAGATGTATTCTTTCTTACTTGAAAATCCAAGTTGTTTCAAGGTTTGAACAGCGATGACACTAAAGGCAACTGAGGCAAGGGCATCCAAGGTGTTATACCCCTCTAAGAATCCTGTTCCGAAAGCAGATGCTTGATAGGCTTCTGAAGCTACTTGAGGACTTGTTCCGCCATATTTAAAGGCACCTAGTACAACTAAGATAACGATCAACAAGGCAAAGACTGGCGTCAAGATTCGTCCGATACGATCCAAAATCTTTGATGGATTGAGTGAAATCAGATAGGCTGCGGCAAAGTACAACACAGTAAAGATAATCAATCCTAGGCCTTTATTTGCTTCAGACAAGAGAGGGCTGATACCGACCTCATAAGCTGTTGTTGCTGTACGTGGAATGGCAAAGAATGGGCCAATCGATAGATAGAGGACTGCAAGATAAAGAGTCGCAAACCAAGGTGAGATTTTCTTAGAAATCTCATAAATGTATCCTTTGGGATTGAGCGTACCGATGATAAGCGTTAGGACAGCAATCCCAACACCCGAAAATACAAAACCTGCAATGGCAGGAAGAAACTGTTCTCCAGATAGGGCACCTAGAGAAGGTGGAAAAATCAAGTTTCCCGCACCAAAAAATATTCCAAACAGGAGCAAGCCTGTTAGGGCACCTTTTTTAGCCATAAAAATCTCCTTCATATTTCTAAAATACTGACCTAGTATACCATGATTAAAACTTTGAAAAAAGTATCTAAAATTAATCATTGAATGTTTTCAATATTTTAAAAAATAAGAATAGTCTAAAAATAAAATCCCTCACTCGGTTAAAACCAAGCAAGGGAAGATTAGGATCTATCGCCATATTGGTTTAAAGATTTTCAAAGGCCGTCATTCCACCTTGGACATTGATAACGTCATAACCCTGTTCAGCTAGAAATTGACAAGCACGAGCTGATCTCATCCCTGCTTTACAAATGACATAATGCAACTGGTCCTTGTCCAACTCTTCCACTTCTCTCACATCTAATACAGAAAGGGATTCTTTCTGGTAAAGTTGGTAAAATTTGTCAAAAACAATTTCTTTCATCATTTCTTTTTTTGATGCCTTTAACGCAAAGTTAAAAACTTATAGGTAAATCCAATCGACTCTAAAAATCGGAACAAGTCTTTGCTTTTGATAAAGATGGTCTTTTCATTAGTATTGGGATGGAAAGTCATGATATCCTCCGATACAATGTCCTTATCAAAATAAACTAGAATGTCTTTTTCATCATTATTTAACAAACCAAAAGGTGATACCGTTCCTGCTAGCAGGTTCATTTTCTCAGCCAAGGAGTCCAATGAGGCCATTCGAATCCGATCGGCTCCCACTTGAACTTTAAAGTCATCCATATCCAATCGTTTCTTGTCATCCATTATGAGCAGATAGTACTGAGTTTTCTTCCTATTGGTCAAAAACATGGACTTAGTCCGGACTCCTTCCATTCCTTCAATATAGCTATCTGCCTGCTCTGTCGTAAATACAGGTGGGTGCTCCACCACATCAAAGGTGATTCCCAACTCTTGCAAGGTATTAGCTACTTGTTGATAGGCGTCCATAGTTTTTCTCCTTTATTGATGAATAATCTTTTTTACCAATGCTTGCAATTCTGGCACCACTTCTGACTCAAACCAAGGATTTTTAGCCATCCAGATTTGATTACGGGGAGAAGGGTGAACTAGGGGGAAATACTCAGGCAAATGGTCTTTGTAATGTTTTACCCGCTCTGTTACCTTGCTACTAACCTTCTCATGAAGATAATAGGCCTGAGCATATTGTCCAATCAAAAGGGTCAATTCAATATTTGGACATTCCTTGAGGAGTTGTGGGTGCCATTTTTCGGCAAAGCCTTTACGAGGTGGAAGGTCGCCTGATTTTCCATGTCCTGGAAAGTAGAAATCCATAGGCAAAACAGCAAAATATCCTGAATTGTAAAAGGTATCTTCATCTACACCTAACCACTCACGCAGACGATTACCACTCTTATCCTTCCAATAAATCCCAGCTTCTTGTGTTTTGAGTCCAGGAGCCTGACCGACAATATTGATGCGAGCTGTCTTTGGCGCTGCAAAGAGGGGCTCTATCCCCTGATCTGTATAGCTTTTGTTTTGCGAATCTGCCATGATGGCTTGTTTGATCTTTTCGATTTGAGACATCTGTTTTCCCTCCAAAAAGAAGTCCAAGCATAAAATCTCAGACTTCTAAAGACTTATTTAATCAATTCATAGATAGCTTCGGCATAGATTGCTGCTGCTCGGAAGAGATCGTCCAAGGCGATAAATTCATTGGCTTGATGCATGGTATCGATAGAATCTGGGAACATCGCACCGTAGGCAACACCACGTTCTAGCAAACGACCAAAGGTTCCACCACCGATGACTTGCTCATGACCTTGAAGTCCAGTTTGTTTTTCATAGACATTCAACAAGGTTTGAACAAGTGGATCTTCCATTGGCACATAGTGAGGTGTGTGTCCATGTTCAGACAAGCTAACAGAAACAACTGGCAAGTTTTCAAGGATTGACTTGATTTGTTCTGGACTTGTTCCTTTTGGATAACGGAAGTTAAGGGCAATAGTATTGTCAGCACTTGCCTCGTCGAAGCGGAAAACACCCACATTCATAGAAAGGGCACCCATCTTTTCATCCACATGAGCAACTTTCAAGTTTTTACCTTCGTGGTCGTTCAAGAGAATCTTACCAGCAATCTCAAGATAGTCTTTAGCAGGTCCCGCAAAGTCAAATTGGCTGAGGAAGAGGGCAAGATAAGTTGCACCGTTGACACCTGATGCAGGCATAGCACCGTGAGCTGATTTACCGATAATAGTAACCTTGTACTGACCGTTTTCTTCTTGCATTTCTCCTCTGAGTTTGTGTTCTGCAACAAAGGCATCTAGTTTCTCTTGCAAGTTAGCCAAATCACCTGAAACGAGTGCCGTTGCTGATTCAGGTACCATGTTTTCACGCAAACCACCTGTGAAGCTGTGAAGACGGGCTGCACCTGTATTTTCACCTGCAAAGTGGAGGTATTCAGTGATGTTCCCTTTTTCACCATTGATGATAGGGAATTCAGCGTCTGGAGAGAAACCGAAGTCTGGTTTCGCAAGTCCTACATGTTCAAAGTAGTAGTCCATGTCTGCCCAACCTGATTCTTCGTCTGTTCCGACGATGAAACGAACTTTCTTAGAAGTTGGAAGGCCCAATTCTTTGATGATTTTCAAACCATAGTAACAAGCTGTTGTAGGCCCCTTGTCGTCTGAAGCTCCACGCGCATAAAGGCGACCATCTTTGATAGTTGGTGTATAAGGGTCCGTGTCCCAACCGCTACCAGCTGGCACCACGTCCATGTGAGCAAAGATTCCGAGAACTTCTTCTCCTTCACCAAACTCAAAATGTCCTGCGTAGTTATCAACATTTTTAGTTGGATAGCCATCACGGTCTGCGATTTCAAGGAATTTTTCCAAGGCTTTTACTGGGCCAGGTCCAAATGGATGCTGAGCGTCCGCCTTGCTGTCATCACGTTCTGAATTGATTTCCAAAAGGCTAAACAAGTCAGCCAAGAGGTCTTCTTTGCGTTTTTCTACTTCTGCTGTAAAATCAATTGCTGTCATTTTTTCTTCCTTCTATCTTTTCTCGATGATTTCATCTACTGGCAAGCGGTAGCTTGGTTCTAATTTCTCGTCTGTGTATCCCACTGTAATCAAGAGTTCTGGGCGGAAACGGTCTTCGATATCCAAAACTTCATTGGCTTTTGATTTGTCAAATCCAAGAATAATGTTAGAACCGATTCCTTGGTCTGTCAAAGCCAGAACCAAGTTCATAGCAACCAAACCTGCATTGAGGGCTAGGTAGTCGCTGACTTGTTGTTCACTATAACGCGCAAATTCAGCAGGCAGATTCTTCATAAAATATTGAAGTTGCTCTTCAGAAAAGTTATTAGCGCCGCCAACTCGGGCAATCTTGCGAGCACGTTTAGCCAAATCTGTGTCTGTAAACAAGGCAATGGTCACTGGCGCTGATGACACCTGCTCAAAGTTCGAACCATAAGCTAATTTTGCCAATTCAGCATTTTTCTCACGAACAACCACAAATTTCCATGGCTGGCTGTTGTGGGCACTTGGGGCCAAGGTTGCGATTTCGATAGCCGTACGCACATCTTTGGGATCTACTGGTTTATCAGTAAAATGCTTAGTCGCATGACGTTTTTTATTCAATTCAAGAAATTTCATAATCGATTTCCTTTTCTAATTCTACTGCATCCATTCTACCATATTTTGAAAGAGCTTGCAGAGATTTTTCATAGAAAGAAATTGGAACACGGATGAAGCCATGGATTTAAACTTATCATTAAAATCAGGTTTCCCCTCATCCAGTACCAACTATTTTTCAGGGGGTAAAGAAACTAGTCTACCTTATATTCTGACTTTATAGCCTCCAAAAATTTCTTCACATCTTCTACATACCCATGCTTTTCAATTAAACTAGCTAAGAGTTCCAGATTGTGCCCCCGATAGTTGTCATATCGGCGTAGTTCTTCATACATTTCGATAAAAGGAAGGTCCTTAGACTTGGCCAATTCTAACTCTGCTTCATAATCATAGGAAACTTTTCGGAATAGAATATTTACCAATTCCCCATCTTCCACTTCTATCACGGCATACTGGGCACGGTGATTTTTTAACGCCTCCCAATCAAAATAGGGCATACCAATCGTACCTGAATTGATGATTTGTTGCCCTTGACTGCCGTAACGAAGCAACTGCTTGTGGACATGACCATAGACTGCCACGTCCGTTTCCTCATCTAGGAGTTGGTCAAATTTATCTGTGTTATTCCCAACAGACAAGTCACCACCATAGTTCTTATTTGGCAAATTATGAGAAAGAGAAAAGCGCAGCCCATCAACTTCTTTCTTTTCTAGCATAGGTAAGCTTCGTAGCCAGACAATCGTTTCAGGATCCATTCGTTCCATCAAATACTGTGTCATACGCAAGAGCTGAACTTCCTGTGGGTCTTCTAAGCCATATTGCCCATCTAAAGCCTCAAGGACACAATCGTCCCAATTGCCTCGAACACTTGCCGTGATAGGAAGTTCCTTTAACAGAGCGACCAAGTCATTTGCACCTGGACCAGGGAGGAAAATGTCTCCCATGAGCCAATATTCACTGGCTCCTTGAGTTTTAGCATCTGCAATCACTGCTTCTAGCGCCGTCGCATTGCCATGAATATCTGATAAAATTGCGATTTTATGGTTCATGATGGTTTTCCTTTTTCTATTTCATCTAGCCAATTGTGAAACTCCCAACGAAGAGGATCTTCCTTGCCTATTCTTTGCCTCAAATGTTCTTGATATTGAAGATAGAAGGCGTAATCTCCCCAACTACTCCACACTTGAGAAGGTCTTGGGATACACAACTGTTTGTTCGCCCTCTCTAACACGATGTTATCTATCGGTACGTGTAAAAAAGGAAAAACGGAGTCTAGGGTTACAGCTTCAAGCATATACAGATACTTGAAAGTCATATTAATCCACTTTTGAGCATGACCATAAGTGAATCGAATCCCATTTGAGCGATAGCAATCTATCAGAACATCACAAGTCCTATGATGCCAACTATCAAAATCAGTTTGACACAGCTTGTCCCGATTCAAGAGATTTAAAATCGCTTCTTTGATACACCTAGAGGCCCGATTTCTCATCTCCAAGCGCTGTTCATCTGGCATGCCATGAAATCGCAAGGTTCGATTAAAATCAAGATAGGCTCGAGTAGTTGCAGCTAAAAATAAATCTTTTGAATTCCCAAAGTAAGTAAATCGTAAAAAAAGGAGTATATCTCTGTCAATCTCAATTCTATTCATTTCTTCTACTTTCTATCTAGATACTTATTCCAATTCTTTTAATGGTTCCGCTACTTGAGCCAATTCCACTTCTTCCTGAGGGTTCAACTTTCTCTGCACAGCTTCTGCGACTGCTCTTGGCACACCAACTTCGACAATTTCATCCACACTGGCTTCCTTGATTTTAGTGAGAGACTTAAAATGCTTCATGAGATTCTGTTTGCGTTTAGGTCCCAGACCGTCAATCCCATCCAATTGAGATGAAAAAGAATTTTTGGAGCGCAGTTGGCGGTGGAAAGTGATAGCAAAGCGGTGTACCTCATCTTGGATGCGTTGGAGCAGGAAAAATTCCTGAGAATTGCGAGATAACTCTACCACTTCCAGTGGATCTCCGAAGAGCAGTTCATGGGTTTGGTGCTTGTCATTTTTTTGCAACCCAGCAATCGGAATGTCCAAGCCCAGCTCCTCTTGAATGACTTGCTTAGCGATATTGACTTGACCTTGTCCTCCATCAATCACAATCAAATCAGGAGGAGTCAAACCGTCTCGTTGAACTCGACCATAGCGTCTGCGAATGACCTCTCGCATACTAGCGTAGTCATCTGGACCTACAACCGTTTTTATCTTGTACTTACGGTAATCCTTCTTACTCGGTTTACCGTTGACAAAGACCACCATGGCAGAAACAGGGCTAGTTCCCATGATATTGGAGTTGTCGAAGGACTCAATGCGAACCGGAGTTGGTATTTGGAGCAAGTGTCCTAGATTTTCAATAGCTCCCTGAGTCTTTTCGACAGATTTTTCTAGCAGATTGAACTTCTGCTCCAGACTAACACGAGCATTTTTTATGGCTAGATTGACCAGTTGTTTTTTCTCACCACGCTGAGGTTTGACAATCTTGGTATCCACCAAGGCCTTGACGGCTTCTTGGTCAATATCCTGCGGAATCAATACTTCATTAGGAACCAGGTGAGATTTTTCTTGATAAAATTGTCCCACATAGGTCAAGAAGTCCTCATCCGGATCATTGTAGTAGGGGAAGAGGTTAACATCTCGCTCGATGAGCTTGCCCTGACGGACAAAGAAAACCTGGACACACATCCAGCCCTTGTCCACATAGTAACCAAAGACATCACGGTTTTGGAGGTCTTTAGCCATGACCCGCTGCTTAGTCCTTAGAGTGCCTATTGCCTGAATCAAATCGCGGTATTCTGCCGCACGTTCAAACTCCATACTTTGTGCTGCCACTGCCATTTTACCCTTAAGATCATCGATGATTTTGTCATCCTGCCCTTTTAAGAAGTCAGAAACCTCCTGAGCCATGGACTTGAAATAAGCCTCATCCTTTTTACAGATGGTGTGGGCCATACACTGACCGATATGGTAGTAAAAACAAACCTTAGACGGCGGATTGGTACATTTCCGAAAAGGGAAAATTCGATCCAAGAGTCGCTTAATTTCATTGGCTGCCCCCACATCGGGATAAGGACCAAAATAAAGCCCCCCATCCTTCTTGACCTGACGAGTAATGATGAGCCGTGGATAACGCTCATTGGTGATTTTGATGAAGGGATAGGACTTATCATCCTTGAGCATGATATTGTACTTGGGCTTATTTTCCTTAATCAGGTTGATTTCTAGGAGAAGTGCCTCAATATTGGACTCAGTGACGATAAATTCAAAATCCACAATTTCAGACACCAGAGCCTCAGTCTTGGTATCATGACTTCCACGGAAATAGGAGCGCACACGGTTGCGCAGATTTTTAGCCTTTCCAACATAGATAATGGTGCCATTTTTATCCTTGTGAATGTAACAACCAGGGCTGGTAGGCAAGAGCTCTAGTTTTGATTTGATCAAGTTGTTCATAGTTCCATTATAGCAAAAAGGCCGTAACAGGACGAACAAAAAGCCCCACCAATCACTTGTTGGAGGAGCTTTGATTTCTTTTCAGATTGCACCGACTTCATCTAGTCGCTACTGGTATAGAGTTCTTTAACAGCTCTCACATCCTGAGGCTGAATCCCATAGTAGGAGCCGGCAGGCTGCATAACAGAAGTCTCGTTGGTATGATCCAATCCGATGGCATGCCCCAGTTCGTGCTCTGCCGTGTGCACGATCCGTTCATAAGAATATCCATAACTTGGATTGGATAGATAATGATGATTTAGTCGAACTGTTACAGATATAAATTGATTGGTCAATAGATTGGTTTGACTCTCGGCTTGACCAGCTACAGCTGTCGATCCATCATTCATTTCACTTGCCACAATATCTGCTTGGCTAGAATCCGCTACCACCTCAAAGGCAAAGGCTCCCGTTTGATTCCAGTTTTTTATGGCTTCTGCATAGGCAGCTTGGAAGGTCTCATCCATTTGAGGTTCAATATAGATGCGAGCTGAAGCCTGACCCCACTTGCCTTCCGCGTGTTGGTGACTGTCTGTCTGAGACAAGACTTCCAGCGTTCCCGTCTCCTGCCATTGATTCCAGCCACCTTGACCAATCTGGCTCATTTTTTCAACCTGATTGACTGCAGAATGAAAATCACCTGTCAGATACCATAGCACTCCAAAAGCAAGGAGAACAATGATAACCAAGGTCCAGACCAGACGCCAAAAGAAACGCCAAATTCCCAAAAGAAATCGAAAGAATAATCGAATAATCCAGAACATGACACTCCACCTTTCATAAAAATAAGAATCTATCTTAAAATCAATGGTCTCCCATAATCAAGATAGATTCTCTATTTTACTCAATAAAACTGAAAGAAAACTAAAACTAAGATAAGCGTTCTTCCAAGACAAAGTCAATTGGTAAGGTAGCCAAAAAAAGCTCCAATTGTTTTTCCCAGTAGTACCACTCGTGCTTGCCAGGACTATGACTATAGGTCACTTCAAAACCAAGCTTTTTGAGGTTTTTCACTGCGAGATTATTGGCAGAGTAGAGATAGTCTTGCTCCCCACACCAAACCCATAGTTTGGTTTTTTTATCCGATTTCGCAGCGATACTTTCAAGCGAATGAGGGCTAGTTGTCCAGTCTTTGATTTCTCCAAAAACTCCTCGCCAGTAGGCAAGAGAGCCCAAATCCTGACTTTCAGGAGAAAATTCCTGAAAACTGAGCGCACCAGAAAAACTAGCCGCATGAGAAAAATGATTGGTTGCGAGAGCCAGCTTGAAGGAGCCGTAGCCACCCATGGAGAGCCCTGCTATGAAGGTCTTTTCTCGCTTGCTGGTCATATTGGGAAAGAAACGTTTCATTACCTGAGGTAACTCTTCTGCTAGAGCTGTAAAGTAGTTATAGCCATACTGAGTATCTGTGTACCAGCCATTGCTAGTATTGGGCATGATAACAATGAGATTGGTTCCCCGCAACAAGCGTTCGACATTGGTACGTTTGAGCCAGCTATTTTGATTTCCTGACATTCCGTGCAAAAGGTAAAGCGCAGGAATATCTATGCAATCTGGTTCAGTCACCCGACTAGCATCTGGATAGAGTACTGTAACGCCCCACTCCATATCCAAAACTTCAGAGTAATACTCGATATTCATAACTGCCATGGTTGTCTCCTTTTACTATTCTATAAGAAAAAGCCGAAACTCGACTTTTTCTGTAGGTATGCTGCTTATTATTTGGCTTCCATCACGACTGGCAAGATTGCTGGACGACGTTTAGTTTGGTCAAATAGATACTTGGCCAAGCCATCACGGACCTTCCCTTTGAGATCAGCCCAGTCGAAATCTTCACCTTGGAGATAGTCTTCCACGATTTGGTTGATCAATTCTGAACTTTCACGGAGAATATCACGACTCTTCTTGAGATAAACAAATCCACGCGTGTGAACTCGCGCTTTGGCGATGATTTTTTTCTCACGTCTATTTACGGTAATGGCAACGATGAAAATCCCGTCCTCTGACAAGACTTTACGATCACGAAGGACAACATTTCCGACATCTCCGATAGCATTTCCATCAATCAAGACATCACCTGCAGAAACTCCACCAGCAGGAACAAAGTCCCCGTGTTCGTAGGACATGGTTGTTCCCTTTTTAGGGATAAAAATACGCTCTGGCAACATCCCCACTGCCATGGCAGCCTTGGCATGCGCATCCAACTCACGGTATTCCCCTTGGATAGGGAAGAGATACTTGGGTTGCAAGAGATTGATCATCAACTGAAGATCACGCGCATTCCCATGTCCAGATACTCGCAAGCTTTGGGTGATGAGTTTCACTACACCACCAGCTTGGTAGATCATATTTTCCACACGCGCCATGACAGCTTCTTTTGCGATAGATGGAGTGGTTACGATATAGACCAAGTCCCCATCTTTGATTTCCACATAACGGTGGCGTCCGATAGACATCTTACGAAGTCCATTAATAGGCTCACCCATACGACCAGTCTCAAGGATAATCAACTCATGGTCTTCAAAACGAGACATTTCTTTGGGTTTGATCAAGAGACTTTCGTTGGCTAGAGACAATTTTTTGAGACGAATCGCTGTGCGGACGATATTTTCAACATCAAATCCAGTCAAAACAACTCGACGACCGGTATCCGCAGCAGCATCAAAGACCTGCTGGATACGAGAGAGGTTGCTGGCAACAGCCGCAACGATGATTCGCCCCTCCCAGTCTGCAATGGTATGGGTAATCTCCTCTCCAACTTCACTCTCGCTCGCCACTTGGATATTGCTGTCCGCATTCGCAGAGTCACTGAGAAGAGCCAAGACACCCTCACGACCAATCTCGGCCAAGCGACCAAAATCAGTCGCATAGGATTCACTAGCAGTCTGGTCAAACTTGAAGTCCCCTGTGTAAACAATGCTCCCTTTTGGAGTTTTCAAGACGACTCCCAAACTTTCTGGAATGGAGTGAGTTGTACGGAAGAAGGAAACCTCAGTTCCTCCAAAGTCAATCTCCGTATCCTCATCAATCACATGAAAGTCATTGAATTTCTTCACAGCATCATTCCCTTTGACAAAGAGTTTTGCCAACTCGATGGTTAACTCAGAGCCAAACACAGGCACCTTCGCTTCTGCCAAAAGATAAGGCAGAGCTCCAATCGCATCCGCATGTCCGTGGGTCAAGAAGACTCCAGCGATACGATCACTATTTTCAAAAAGGTATTCCATATTTGGAATAACGACGTCGACCCCAAGCTGTTCATTTTCAGGGTATTTAAGCCCCGCATCCAAAACAAAAATTGAATTGCCAATCTCAGCAATGTACATATTTTTCCCGTTTTCACGCACACCACCTAGTGTTGTTAAACTGATATTACTCATTTTTCCTCCGAAACCTTAGTTTATCTTGATTATAGGGTAGGTTCACCCTCTTATTCTAAAAGTTCTCAAACTCTCAGCCGAATCTTTTCCTACCATTATACCATTTTTTTGATTATTTTCAAAATGAAGATCGGATTTTGACCTGAGACCGTTCACTACTAAAAATCAACCCCTTTTGCCCTATTCTCTCTTTTCAAGACTGACTATAGAAAATTAAACGATTGAACTTTCAGACATCCCAAATTCCTAAATAACTTGGTTTCAGATAGATTTCTCGCATTCTAAAATTTTAATTTTAGTTCATAATTTTAGTTCATAACAAGAAGAATCCTTGCCTTTTACTTCTCGTTTCTAAAAATCTTTATACTAATTCATCACTTTTCTACATCCAAAAGTACGGAATTCCTGTCCGTTATAAATCCTAGAAACTATTCAGCAAATAACCACTAGACCCGAGCTCACCAAAAGAAAGTTTCACAGAAAGAAAAAAGACTTAGAAATTCTAAATCTTTTTATCATCTTTAGTTTGGATAGATATAAGTAACGTTACCTAAAAATTCATGAGGATTAAAGAAGCCACGGTAATTCGCAATCTGCTTTTGACGTCTATAGTTTGCTTCCAATACCTGGATAGAGTTTTCACTTTGAACATCTGTTACATAAGCAACGTGGCCATATTCACCACCGTCCCAAACGGCAATCGCTCCTACTACTGGAACACTGCCTGTCTTATAGCCTTGAGCACTAGCATAGATTGCCCACGTGTTGGCATTTCCCCACCAGTTACTAGCCCAAGGCGCTAATTCTTTCACGCCCCATGTACACTGACCAACAGGATAAGAGTTTCCATAGTTTGTTGGAGTCTTTTCGACAACATCTTCTGTGTCTGACACTTCATTGGCAGTCACGGCTGGAGCGCTGTAGGTAGAGCTAGCCTGAGCTGAACCACTCACTTGGAGAACATCTCCTGAGTGGATGGTATCAAAGATGGTTTTCCCATTCAAAGCCGCCAAGTCATAAGGATCCATACCATTGGCAGTAGCAATGGCAAAAAATGAATCTCCGTCTTGGACAACGTAAGAGTTGGCATGAACCGTTTGAGCACCAACTGTCGCTAAAATAGCGGTAGAAGTCAAACCAAGAGTCAGTTTCGTAACTGTTTTTTTCATAACTATGTTCTCCCTATTTTTTGTTGATAAGGAAATCATAACTGATTTACATGTCAGTTCGTTTAGAGTTATATTTTAGTCATATTACAAATAGTTATACTTTTACTACATCTGTTCTAGAAAAGACAAAGAAAAAGCCGAGATAGGTTACCTCAGCCTCTTTCCATCTATTTTTCCATCAAAAAGTCATATATTTCTTGCACGGTCCCCAGTGCCATGATTTCTTGATTTTTGACAGTTTGTTTGAGATTTTGGTAAATCTGACTTTCAGCAATCTCCCTTTTCGGCGCTTCTTTATTGACTGTCATGACACCATCTTTGATCGTCACAAAGCCCAGTTCCTCAAATACTTGAATCATCTTGACCAGCAAGATTTGTTGGATATTGAGATAAGCCGCCAGATCCTTCAGCTTATAGCGAATATCAAACTCTGGAAACTGGTAAATGGTCTTGTACAATTTGGCAAACTGTTCTCTGGTCCCATAACCTGTTAGATAATAGGCCTTGTCAATGTCGTTCTTGAAATAGACCGCAGAGAAATTTTGTTCTTGAAAAACGGTCTTCAGCAAGGTAATATCTTCCGGAATATTTTTCACAACAACCGCTTCACTGGTCGCTAGATCTGGCAACTCTCCAGAGAAATATAAAACTGGGATCCCTTCTGGCAAGACTGCATTCTTCCCACGAATGTTAAAGAGTTGAACACCTTCCACTCGCGCATCTACCATCATCAACTGGAGGGCGGTTTGGCCATTCCATTGGTTAACAGACAGGGTGACTGCCAATTCTAAGTTTTTTGTCTGAGCAAACTCTGTCGCCCATCTACCTTGTCCAAAGGCCACCACTTCAAAACTCGCCTCACCCTTGGAAATTTTTAGTTTAAGGTGGGCATTGCCTGCTCCCATACTGCGAGCACTCTCGATATTGAAATCCCTGATATAAAAAACAGGTTTCTGATTATCCATCCCAAAAGGTGCCAAGCGTTCAAAACTTTTGACCGTTTCCAAGCTAAGTGTCTCCAAGTCTAGCTCTTCATCTAGATTTAACTTATTCTTACCATTGGCATCTGCGCCTTTTTCACGAACATAGTCTTCCAAGACCTGAGATAAATCTGAAAGTTTCTCTACTTCTAGCGTCATACCCGCCGCTCCAGCATGACCTCCAAAGGCAATGAAGAGATCCCGATGGGGATCCAAAGCTTCAAAAATATCAACCGCTTCCACACTACGAGCACTACCCTTGGCACGACCGTCTTCTATATTAAGAACGATAACTGTTTGCCCCAATTCTTCCAGCAAGCGCCCAGCCACGATACCCAAAACGCCAGGATTCCAGCCTTCCTTGGCCAAGACCTGGACCTTCTTCTCAGGATCCACCATAGTCTTAGCTTCTTCATAGATAGATTGTACAATTTCCTTACGCTCTTCGTTTTTTTGGTGAATCATAAGGGCAATCTCGTGCGCTTCCTCATCATCAAATCCAGTCAGGAAATCAATGGCAGGATTGGGATCATCCAAACGCCCCAAAGCATTCAAACGCGGTGCAAGCTGAAAACCAACCGTTTCTTCTGTTACTTCGTTAGCAGCAATCCCAGCCATGTCTAGCATTTCTTGCAGACCGATGCGCTGAGTATGTCCCAACATCTCCAGACCATATTGAACCATGATACGGTTTTCATCCGTCAGACTTACCATATCCGCAATAGTTCCGATAGCTACCAAATCGAGTAGCTCCACTTGCACTTCTTCTAAAAGGGCGCAAGCCAGCTTGAAAGCCACTCCGCAACCAGCCAACTGTTTGAAAGGATAGTCCGCATCTGGATGCTCAGGGTGAACTATCGCATAAGCATCTGGCAAGGTTTCCGGCATGGAATGATGGTCAGTCACAATGACATCCACTCCCATAGACTGTGCCAGTTCAATGGCTTCGTGACCAGCAACCCCATTGTCCACTGTCACAATCAAGGAAATTCCCTCTTGCTCGATAAAGTATTTGTAGACACTGGCATTGGGACCATAGCCATCTGTAAAGCGATTGGGCAGGTAAACACGACACTCGGCACCAAGTTGTTCCAAACTTTCCTTAACAATCGAAGCTGAGGTCATGCCATCCGCATCATAGTCACCGTAAACGAGGATATTCTCCCCTTCTTCAATAGCCTGACGAATCCGTTCCACTGCCTTATCCATATCATGGAGCAGATAGGGGTCATGTAAGTCCTCTAAAGAAGGTTCTAAAAACTTCTTTAGACTTTCTTCATCCTGAATCCCTCTTTCAAATAATAACCGAGCCACCTCAGGACCCAGTCCAGCCTTCTTGGCTATCTTTGTAAAATCCGCATCTTCAACCTGTGGGGCAAACTGCCATTCATAAGTAGGAGTTATCAAAAAAACATCCACTCTTTCTAAGAATTCTATCGTTTCATTATAACACGATTTAGGCATTTTCTCTATCCAGATTGCTTTTTTATAACATTTTAGTGAATTTTTTTCAGATATGATTTGACAAGAACATTCTTTTGTTGTAAAATCATGTTATAAAATCTAACACAAAGGAGATCTCTCATGGCTTTAGTAGAATTTAAACACGTCGAAAAATATTACGGAGACTATCACGCACTCCGCGACATCAATCTCCGTTTTGAAAAAGGACAAGTCGTTGTCCTGCTTGGACCTTCCGGATCTGGTAAGTCTACTCTTATCCGTACGATTAATGGTTTGGAGGCTGTTGACAAAGGAAGTCTCCTAGTCAATGGACACCAAGTAGCAGGTGCTAGCCAGAAAGATTTAGTTCCTCTTCGTAAGGAAGTCGGCATGGTTTTTCAACATTTTAACCTTTATCCACACAAAACGGTGTTAGAAAACGTTACACTTGCGCCCATTAAAGTTCTAGGAATTGATAAAAAAGAAGCTGAAAAAACAGCCCAAAAATATCTGGAATTTGTAAACATGTGGGACAAGAAAGATTCCTATCCAGCTATGCTATCTGGTGGACAAAAACAGCGGATTGCCATTGCTCGTGGTCTTGCCATGCATCCGGAACTCCTCCTCTTTGATGAGCCAACATCTGCTCTTGATCCTGAGACTATCGGAGATGTTCTAGCCGTTATGCAAAAACTGGCGCATGACGGGATGAACATGATCATCGTTACCCACGAAATGGGCTTTGCCCGAAAGGTTGCAGACCGTATCATCTTTATGGCCGACGGAGAAGTTTTGGTGGATACGACAGATGTCGATGACTTTTTCGACAATCCAAGCGAACCTCGTGCCCAGCAATTCCTCAGCAAAATTATCAACCACGAAAGTGATAAAGTCAAATAAGGAGGCGCCTATGAAAAAGAAATTCTTTTTATCCGCATTATTAATTAGCCTTTTCAGCCTTGCTGCTGCCAAACCAGTCCAAGCCGATACTAGTGTGGCAGACATTCAAAAAAGAGGCGAACTAGTTGTCGGTGTCAAACAAGACGTTCCCAATTTTGGCTACAAGGATCCTAAGACAGGGACTTATTCTGGTATCGAAACGGATCTGGCCAAAATGATTGCAGACGAACTCAAGGTCAAGATTCGCTACGTTCCTGTTACTGCACAAACTCGCGGACCCCTTCTTGACAATGAACAGGTCGACATGGATATCGCAACCTTCACCATCACAGATGAACGTAAAAAATTATACAATTTCACCAGTCCCTACTACACGGATGCTTCTGGTTTTTTGGTCAATAAATCCGCCAATATCAAAAGCATTGAGGACCTAAACGGTAAAACGATCGGAGTTGCCCAAGGCTCCATCACCCAGCGCTTGATTACTGAACTGGGTAAAAAGAAAGGTCTAACCTTTAAATTCGTCGAACTTGGTTCCTACCCAGAATTGATTACTTCCCTTCACGCTCACCGTATTGACGCCTTTTCCGTGGACCGCTCTATCCTCTCTGGCTACATCAGCAAACGGACAGAACTACTAGATGATAGTTTCAAGCCATCTGACTACGGTATCGTCACCAAAAAATCAAATACCGAGCTAAACGACTATCTTGATAGCTTGGTCACTAAATGGAGCAAGGATGGTAGTTTGCAGAAACTCTATGACCGTTACAAACTCAAACCATCTAGCCATACCGCAGATTAAGGAGGACATCCCATGACAGATTTATCATCTTGGACAGCCTATTTTCAGGATTTTGGACAATTTTTCAATGGTTTCCTCTTTACCCTTGCCCTAGCGGTTGGTTCCTTTATCCTCGCCATGGTTTTGGGCATCTTCTTTGGGGCCATGTCAACTAGTAAACGCCCATTCTTGCGTGTTTTGGCTCGTATCTTTGTCGAATTTTACCAAAATACTCCCCTCTTGGTGCAGTTTGTCATCGTCTTCTATGGTTTGCCTCTTATCAGTGAACACACCATCATGATTCCGATTTATTGGACAGCCGTTCTCTGCGTGGGACTCTATCACGGCGCCTATATCGCTGAGGTTATTCGTTCAGGGATTCAGTCTATTCCTAGCGGTCAGATGGAGGCCGCCCTGTCGCAAGGATTTACTTATATCAGTGCCATGCGCTTGATTATCTTGCCTCAAGCCTTCCGTATCATTCTCCCTCCTTTGACCAACCAAATTGTTAACCTCATCAAGAACACCTCTACCGTAGCTATCATCTCTGGAGTGGACTTGATGTTTGTGACTAAGTCTTGGTCGGCTCTCAATGGAAACTATATCCCAGCCTTTTTAGGTGCTGCTCTTCTCTACTTTGCCCTATGCTTCCCTGTTGCCCAGTTTGGTCGCAAGATGGAGCAAGCCAACAAAAAAGCCTATTCACTTTAGGAGGTTACTATGGAATCTATTTTAGAAGTTTTGACCCCAGATAACCTAGTCTTTATCTTTAAAGGATTTGGCTTGACCCTCTATATTTCTCTGATTGCCATTGTCCTCTCGACCCTGATCGGGACAGTACTTGCGGTTATGCGAAATGGGAAAAATCCGGTCTTGCGAATCATCTCCAGCATTTATATCGAATTTGTGCGTAACGTTCCCAACCTCCTCTGGATTTTCACCATCTTTTTAGTATTTAAGATGAAGTCCACACCAGCAGGTATTACGGCCTTTACCCTTTTTACCTCAGCAGCCCTAGCTGAGATTATCCGAGGCGGTCTCAATGCTGTGGACAAAGGGCAGTATGAAGCAGGAATGTCGCAAGGATTCACTTCAGCCCAAATCCTCTACTACATCATTCTCCCACAAGCAATCCGCAAAATGCTGCCAGCCATCATTTCTCAGTTTGTAACCGTGATTAAGGATACCAGCCTTCTCTACTCTGTTATCGCCCTACAAGAGCTCTTTGGCGCTAGCCAAATTCTCATGGGACGTTATTTCGAACCTGAGCAGGTCTTCAGTCTTTATATCCTGATTGCCCTCGTATACTTCAGCTTTAACCTAGCAATTTCAAGCCTGTCCCGCATGCTAGCCAAACGCTGGCAACAAGCTGCAGAATAAAAAAGAAATGTGAACTCAAAACAAGGGTTCACATTTTTTGCTATAAATGAAAAAGAGCAACTCTATGCTATGCAAACGTTTTACTTTTTGGTAAAATGACTTTAAAACCATAATGTAAGGAGAAAAACAATGATCCAAGAACTTTACAAAGAATTTTCTCAATTGGAACAAGTAGAAGCCATCGCTCTAGGTGGTTCACGTGCAGGACAAGACTATGATCAAAATTCTGACTATGACGTTTACATCTATCTCAACTCTCCTATTGATGAGGCAACTCGCCTAAAAATTTTGAGTAAGTACTGCTCCTATATGGAGATTGGAAACCAGTTTTGGGAATTAGAGGATGACTGCGTGCTAAATAACGGTATCGAAATCGAGTTGATTTATCGTTCACTGGAGTCGTTTGAACAAGAACTAAACTCAACTGTTTTTCAGCATCAAGCCCAAAACTCTTATACAACCTGTATGTGGCACAATCTACTCCACAGTAAAATCCTATACGACTCGAATGGGCGCTATACTTCTCTCCAAAAAGCCTACCAGATTTCCTACCCACAGGAACTCAAAAAGCATATCATTGAAAGGCAACTCCTTTTACTAGAACAATCCATGCCTGCCTTCTCTCACCAAATAGAAAAAGCTATCAAACGCCAAGATCTTCTCAGTATGAATCATCGCTCAAGTGAATTTTTTGCTTCCTACTTTGACTTGTTGTTTGCACTCAATGAGCAAACCCATCCTGGTGAAAAACGAATGCTTGACTATGCTAAGACCAATTGCGCTCTCCTACCTAAGCAATTTGAAGGAACTATTCGCGACTATTTCCTACTACTCTACCAACCGCAGCAAGGAAAGCAAGCGGTCCTAACCTTACAAACCATCTTAAAACAACTAAAGGATATTTTGCCATAAGTAAAAAATGAAGTGTGAACCTGAAACCAAGGCTCACATTTTTTTACTTAACTGTAAAGCATCTAGTACACTTGAACACAGTTCTTCTTGCCCAACTTCATAAAAAATCGGCAATGAAAAAAGAGGACTCTAGCCCTCTTACTTGATCATTTTATCCTGAGTCTCAGCCACAACCTGAGCCAGACTCGTCTGACGAAGTTGGTTTTCCATCGCTAGTTGGATATCCAGCAATTTTTGATCCAAGACTTCATGAATATTTGCTCCTACTGGACACTTAGGGTTGGGATTGTCATGGAAACTAAAGAGTTTACCAGATTTTCCTAAACATTCAACAGCTTGATAAATATCAAAAAGGCTGATATCTCGGAGGTCTTTGATAATCTCAGTACCGCCCGTCCCACGCGCAACTGATATCAGTTCAGCTTTTTTGAGTTGGGACAAGGTTTTGCGAATAATGACTGGATTGACTCCAACACTGGCTGCGAGAAAATCACTAGTTACCTTACTTTCTTGACTCTTGATAGCAATAATGATTAACATATGAGTCGCAATCGTAAATCGACTTGAAATTTGCATCTTCTTCTCCTTTCACATCCTATCTGATACCCATTATACCCTTTTGTGTTGTAATGTCAATTATTACCACAAAAAAGTATCCTCTAAAAAAGCCTTGTATTCCCTAATAAGTCCAATGACATAGAGAATACAAAAGCTTATCCTTTATCCAATTTTACGAGCAGTTCCCTTTGTTTTGTGACTTGACCAGACTGAACTGATAGAAATCCCCGCACCAACCAAGGTAAAAACAGCTAACATCCCTAGATTAAAGAAATAATTATCTGGATATTCTCCGCTGGCAATTAGTTCATTGACCACTCGGAAAGCATAGGCAAACTCAACCCCTAGTTGAGCTACGACTTCCATTGCCAAATCGATTTGATTTACTAAAAAGACTGTAACTACCATCAAAACAACAGAAATCAGAATCCCTTTTCGTGATAACTTTCTTGCAAACATTTCATATCCTTTAATGGTACAAATTCCAAGAACAAGCCCCGCTGCGACAGCTACATAACCAAGACGTGCGATGAAAAGAGCAACCGCCCCACCAATCAAGGCTCCAAGTAAGGCTCCAATGGTTCCAAGAAGAACATTTTCCTTCTGACTGTGATAAGAATCCATTTCAATTTGAAGATTACTCTTCAAAAATTGATAGCTTTCTTCATTGATAATGAAAACCGACTCTCCTAATTGATAAAGACTAACTGGCCCCTCTTGACCACTGTAACCACATACTTGAACGAAGTGATGGGATTCAAGGAAATCTACAAAGTCTCTTATAAGTGTCTGTAACTTTTCAATTGTCTTTGATTTGCGCATCGCACCTTTGACAACGATAGATACAGTGTACTGATTAATAGATAAGGTTGACAAGTTTGGAAGTGATTCGCTCTTAAAGTCATCCCACACCAACTCGTTTTCTTCTGAATCCGCAGGATTGCCATTCAAGCTCACACTGACACTAAGTCGAAACTGATTTTTTACATCTGCTTCATGTAGCAATAGCAGGTAGCCTGATTGCACGCCATAAATGCTTCCAGACTCCTCATCAAACTGTAGGCCTAATCCCGACGCAATTACCTGTAATTCTTCTGGCTTCATAAATAATCTCCCTATTATTTTGAACATCAATTAGTATGATGTTCAAATTATATATTTTTCCACATTCTAGCATAAATTTTATAAGTAGTCAATTCGTTTCCTTTTTGACTTCCCAAGAAACAGCTGTCATCAGACTATCCTATTTCTAGTCAAAACTCCTTTTAAAACCAATCCTTCTTTTCTCTTTCCATCCAAAGTTCAACATCTTGATCATAACCTTCTTGCTCGCTAATCTTCCCCAACAATTCATGGTTATGAGTGTGGTGAATTCCATTTACCAAGCTTTCATAGTAAACCTGAAAATAAGGAAGCTTTAAATCCTTAGCCAGCTGCAATTCGGCTTCTACATCATAATCCACTCGACGAAAATCAACATCAGACAAACCTGCTTCATCAAACTCTAAAATCATATACTGAGCCCGCAAGTCCTTACGCAACTTCGCATCTAGAAAGAAAGGTTGTCCAATGGAACCTGGATTAAGAATCAACTGTCCATCACTTCCGTAACGAAGCAACTGTTGATGAATATGACCATATACTGCGATAGAGGCGTGTGGATTAGTGACCAATCTATCAAAATCTTCTTGCTTTCCCGTATGAATCAACTCTCTACCCCAGTTTTTATCAGGGAGATGGTGAGTTATTCCTACCATCAAATCACCAAACTGACGATGAACTTGCATGGGTTGATTATTGAGGTCTTCGATTTCTTCAGGGCTGACTTCCTCTAAGATGTACTGACTTTGACGCAGGAGATAACGATGGCT
Source organism: Streptococcus sp. Z556 (assembly GCF_053010225.1). Taxonomy (NCBI): domain Bacteria; kingdom Bacillati; phylum Bacillota; class Bacilli; order Lactobacillales; family Streptococcaceae; genus Streptococcus; species Streptococcus sp. Z556. Next base: position 179,707 of record NZ_JBRKNU010000001.1, on the reverse strand, counting down.
CGCTTTTGTAGGGTCTAACTTGCGATGCAGGCCTCGCCAGAGACTATTTTCCCAATTACCAAGAACTCTTACTGTAATAGGCAAGCTAGCTAAGAGGTCTAAAATCCTTCTACGTCCTGTTCCTGGCATCAGAATATCCCCTAAAAGCCAGTATTGGTCTACCTCTGCTGCTTTAGCATCAGTCAGAACAGCTTCCAAAGCTGTCGTATTTCCATGTATATCTGAAAGAACTGCTATTTTGGTCATTCTTTCTCCTTACTCTCTTACTTCTTTTGTTAGTATTATAACAGAAATGCCATAAAATAGAGTCGTTTCTGCTCTCCTAGAAAACTTGGAAAATCACTCCTTTCTTGCTATAATATGAGTAAAGAGAACCTTCATTTATAGCAAGATACTCTTCAGTATCACTCTTTTAGCAAGGATTGGAGGACTATTGCCATGAAAAAATATCTTAAGTATATCCCATACTGCCTTGTCATTTTCTTCTTTTACTGGCCCCTCTATGAACTCCTCTCTCTACTCATCTCTGACCCATATACACTGAAGGGACTGTACATTTACAACATCATCCTCTTTTCACCTCTGGTAACCTTTATCGTATCGCTACTTTATAGCTGTCGATTTCATTTCTCACTTTGGTGGCTACTCGGTATTGGTCTGCTCTATTGCTTTACCATCATCACCTTTGGCGAGTTCATCCTGCTTTACTTCCTAGCCTATGAGCTCTTTGCCCTACTTGGCTTGGTTTCTGGTATGGGTATCAAGCATCTCCTCCAAAGAGAGAAAAACAAAAAAATTATACAAAAGCCTTGAAAAATCTCGCAATCATGCTATAATAATGCATAGAGACAAGTCACTTAGTCCCTTTCTACTAGAGAGTGCGTGGTTGCTGGAAACGCATAGAAAGCCTAAACTGATACTACTCTACTGACTTTTATGCAAACATAAAACGGTGGCTACGTTAAAGCCAATCAGAGGTGTCAACAGTTTTTGTTGTGCATAAATGAAGGTGGAACCACGTTGCGACGTCCTTTTAGGATGTCGTTTTTATTTTGTCAGAAGGAGGAAGAATGATGCTTTATATGATTGGCGGATCGCCTTGTAGTGGAAAGTCAACAATTGCCTCACTTCTTGCTAGACAGTATCAACTACTTCATATCAAACTGGATGATTTGGTAGAAGAGATGATGAGTCAAGCAAGTGCAGACTCACAGCCAATTTGCCTTCTTAGGCAGGATAGAAATCCAGAACAAATCTGGATGAGAAATCCAGAAGAGATGGCAGATGAAGAATGGCGCTTTTATGAAGAGATTTTTCCTTATGTAAAATCTTACTTGATAAAAAATCAGAACAGACCTCTCTTGGTGGAGGGAGCTGGACTTTTGCCTCACTTGGTAAAGGAGCTCGAATGTCAAGCATCATCCTATCTTTGCTTGACTCCGATAGCTGATTTTCAAAAAAAGCATTATATACAGAGAGAATGGGTTCCTTATGTCTTAGAGGGTACAACCAACCCTGAGCAAGCTTTTGAAAACTGGATGCAACGAGACATTCTTTTTGCTCAAATGGTGCGTAAGGAAGCGGTGAGATTAGGCTATCCTAGCCTCATAACAGATGGCAGTCAATCAGAGAATCAGACTGCGGAAGAAGTTGCTCGGCTCTTAAAATTGTCCAACAAAAAAAGAATAAATATTTAAGGAGAAAACCATGATTAAGATTACTTTCCCAGATGGCGCTGTTCGTGAATTCGAATCTGGCGTTACTACTTTTGAAATTGCCCAATCTATCAGCAATTCCCTAGCTAAAAAAGCCTTGGCTGGTAAATTCAACGGCAAACTCATCGATACGACTCGTGCTATCACTGAGGACGGAAGCATCGAAATTGTGACACCAGATCACGAAGATGCCCTTCCAATCTTGCGCCATTCAGCTGCTCACTTGTTCGCCCAAGCAGCTCGTCGTCTTTTCCCAGACATTCACTTGGGAGTTGGTCCAGCCATCGAAGATGGTTTCTACTATGATACAGACAACACAGCTGGTCAAATCTCTAATGAAGACCTTCCTCGTATCGAAGAAGAAATGCAAAAAATCGTCAAAGAAAACTTCCCATCAATTCGTGAAGAAGTGACTAAAGACGAGGCACGTGAAATCTTCAAAAACGACCCTTATAAGTTGGAATTGATCGAAGAACACTCAGAAGACGAAGGTGGGTTGACTATCTACCGTCAGGGTGAATATGTAGACCTCTGCCGTGGACCTCACGTTCCATCAACAGGCCGTATCCAAATTTTCCACCTTCTTCATGTAGCAGGTGCTTACTGGCGCGGAAATAGTGACAACGCGATGATGCAACGTATCTACGGTACAGCTTGGTTTGACAAGAAAGACTTGAAAAACTACCTTCAAATGCGTGAAGAAGCCAAAGAACGTGACCACCGTAAACTTGGTAAAGAGCTTGACCTCTTCATGATTTCTCAAGAAGTTGGTCAAGGACTTCCATTCTGGTTGCCAAATGGTGCGACTATCCGTCGTGAATTGGAACGCTACATCGTCGACAAGGAGTTGGCTTCTGGCTACCAACACGTTTACACTCCACCACTTGCTTCTGTAGAGCTTTACAAGACTTCTGGTCACTGGGATCATTACCAAGAAGACATGTTCCCAACCATGGACATGGGGGACGGGGAAGAATTCGTCCTTCGTCCAATGAACTGCCCACACCACATCCAAGTCTTCAAACACCATGTTCACTCTTACCGTGAATTGCCAATCCGTATCGCTGAAATCGGGATGATGCACCGTTACGAAAAATCTGGAGCTCTCACTGGTCTTCAACGTGTGCGTGAAATGTCTCTCAACGACGGTCACCTCTTCGTTACTCCAGAACAAATCCAAGAAGAATTCCAACGTGCCCTTCAGTTGATTATCGATGTTTATGAAGACTTCAACTTGACTGAATACCGCTTCCGCCTCTCTCTTCGTGACCCTCAAGATACTCACAAGTACTTTGATAACGATGAAATGTGGGAAAATGCTCAAACCATGCTTCGTGCTGCCCTTGATGAAATGGGTGTGGACTACTTTGAAGCTGAAGGTGAGGCAGCCTTCTACGGACCAAAATTGGATATCCAAGTTAAGACTGCTCTCGGAAAAGAAGAAACCCTTTCGACTATCCAGCTGGACTTCTTGCTTCCAGAACGTTTCGACCTTAAATATATCGGAGCTGATGGTGAAGAACACCGTCCAGTTATGATCCACCGTGGGGTTATCTCAACTATGGAACGCTTCACAGCTATCTTGATTGAAAACTACAAGGGTGCCTTCCCAACATGGCTTGCACCACACCAAGTAACTCTCATCCCCGTTTCTAACGAAAAACATGTGGACTACGCATGGGAAGTAGCTAAAAAACTCCGTGACCGTGGTGTCCGTGCTGATGTGGATGAACGCAACGAAAAAATGCAGTTCAAGATCCGTGCTTCTCAAACCAGCAAGATTCCTTACCAATTGATCGTTGGTGATAAGGAAATGGAAGACGGAACTGTCAACGTTCGTCGCTATGGCCAAAAAGAAACACAAACTGTCTCAGTCGATGACTTTGTGCAAGCTATCCTAGCTGATATCGCCAACAAATCACGTGTGGAAAAATAAAACGATCACTGTCTGAGAAACATTTTTCAGTAAGAAAAAGCAACAACTGAAATAGTTGTTGCTTTTTTATATTTTATTTAACCTGAGCTAGTCGTGATTGGTCAAACCACCACAAATGGTATCCTCATCAACAATCCTTTCTATCCACTAACTGTTGGATATAGGATATCCTCCCAACATTTGCTTCCATGAGTTAGATAAGTTCAATATCCTCAATCCTTGTCTGCTTCATTTTCTTTTACGAGATCTTTTTGTGAATCTTTTTCAGAGAGTTTTTGATCGATATACTTGTTAATGTTTTCATAAAATTCCTTGGTCATCTCACTATCTAATTTTATCGAATTATGGACTTGATTGACTTTTAATTGAACAGATTGAATACCGTAAGAGGCTTGTTTTTGGTGGATCCTTTCTAATTCTTCTTCTGAAATCGGATCTCCAACAACCGTCAAGACTAATTCATTGTCCCTTGACTTATAGACTTGATTAATAACCGTATGATTGGCGAACTCTTTTCCTACAAACTGTTTGATCCCTTCTTTTCGTGCTTGATCCATCGTCAGAGTGACTGCTGAATAGCTGGCTGGAAGGACCAATAATACAATCAAGGATATCAAGCCAATTTTCATTTTAATGTTTAGCTCTTTAAATGAACTTAAGGGAGATTTTCTCATCAAAATTCTTGTTCCAATAATGTTGGCTAGCATGATAAAGGCACAGTTGATCAAGAAAAGATAGAGAGCCCCAAATAAAAATCGTACATTTCCGTTAGCTAAACCATATCCTGCAGTACAGATAGGTGGCATCAGAGCTGTTGCAATGGCTACTCCTGGCACGATATTGTTTGCTTCTTTTTTCCTTGACCCAATTACACCTGCTATCCCACCAGCAATAGCAATGAGAACATCCCAAATGGTTGGAGAGGTTCGTGCAATCAATTCGCTACTTGCATAAGATAAGGGAGAAATCCAGAAATACAGAGTCGAAACAAGCAAGCTGACCAATACTTGAGTAAATAAAACCTCTAAAGATTGCTTGATTAAACGCGTATCAAAAATAGCTAAACCAAATCCGAGTCCAACAATCGATGTCATAAGAGGGGAAATCAGCATGGCTCCAATAATGACAGCTGTTGAATTCATATTTAAACCTATAGAGGCAATAAAAATCGCACACATCAAAATCACTGTATCTCTCAATCGAACATGAAGGTCATCGTATAATTTCTCACGGTATTCCCGTGTTGAATAATTGGCAGTCATTTGTCCTCTCCTCTTTCCTTATTTAAATTGGTATAATAATTAAAAATAACAGCTGATAAACAGCCAAAAAATATGAGCCCATAAATCGTCAAGAAGACACTGGTAATCCTTCCAATCAAGGTCACAGCTAGGAGATCCCCGTAGCCGACAGTCGTCGAAGTCACAAAAGCATACCAAAGACCGTCTCCGTAATTTGTGATAGCAGGTTCAACTAGGAAAAGCACGCCTCCTGACCCAAAAACAAAGGTCACAAAACTCAGAGCAAACCGAGTAAAACCCGTAACCTGCATAATATGCCATAACATTTTTAAACGTTTCATTTGTTCTCCTTATTCATACTAGCTCCTGACCGAGCCGTTTTTTTCCAATAATCAAAGTGAAGATAGGACATGATCTCCATCAGAGAAAGATAGACAAACTGATAGATCTGATTTAAGCTGATTATCAACTGATATTGTTTGAAAAATGACTGGAAGAAAGACCAGATATGACTGTCTTGAATCAGTCCCTTCTTAATATCAGACAGGATATTAGCTAAAGCTCCCAAGGACTGAAACGGTAAATCCTTGACATTTATATAGATCCGGTCCACCACATCATTCAGACTGGTATCTTGGATGGCATGAAATTCTCCAAAGAGAACTCCTGCCGCTCCAAGAGTAGAAACAAATTCCACCAAATAATTTCTGAGGAAATTTTCTCAACCTTTTCCCATAATGTGTTTAGTGCCATCCATAACGATCCCAACCAGAAAAAGGAAAGAAAACAAGCAAAGAAATTTTGCCGTAAATCCCAAAAAGCTTCAAGACTTGGTGTTGTTGGTTTTTCTAACTCTAAAACCAAGATGGTCATAATAATTGCTAGAACAGCATCTGTCAATACAATTAATCTGTCTTTCTTCATCGGATTGCATCCCCTTTCTTTTTTGTAACATTCTATCTTATCGCATAATATTGGATATTCTTTCATAATCCGACTACAAACAAAAATAAACCAAAAAGTATGTCCCTATTATACTATATTTAACTCTAGAAGTATTCATCCATCTAATTAATAAATATATCATATTTCACAATAAGTGAATACTATCAAAGATTCATCCCCTTTCACTTCATCATGTAGTGTTGCTTAGATTTATCAAAAACAACCAAATTTGTATTAATTTCAAGTATCACCTAGTTACAAAAATTTGGGGTGAACAGAAAAATCATCCCGTATTTTTGATACGAAATGCTTTCAATAAGTTTAAATAAGTTTTAACGTTTACTAAATTGTGATGCTTTACGAGCTTTTTTCAAGCCTGGTTTGGAAAGTATGAATTTCAGTTGGACTAAAAACAGCGTAATATCAAGACTTTTCTCCGCTTTTATAAAAGCTTTTTTCCAATCAAATTCAACTAATTTTATCCGAATGGTGTGGATTTTACCCCCAAAATTACAGAGAATGGAGCTGATAAACACTAAACGTTCACACCATTAGTTAAATGATTTTTTGTTCATCATTTTTCTTAGATGATAGAACTTCTAATTTATTTCTTATTCAAGCAAAAACAACCTGCTATAAGTAAGAAAGAGGAAGATACAAGAAAAACACGGCGTAAAAACCGATTCAGTTCATTGTCCTCAATCCTTGTCTGCTTCATTTTCTTTTACGAGATCGTTTTGTGAATCTTTTTCAGAGAGTTTTTGATCAATATACTTGTCAATGTTTTCATAAAATTCCTTGGTCGCTTCACTATCTAATGTTGGCGAGTTCTGAACTTGATTCACTTTCAATTGAACAGATTGAATACCGTAAGAGGCTTGTTTTTGGTGGAGTGTTTCTAATTCTTCTTCTGAAATCGGATCTCCAACAACCGTCAAGACCAATTCATTGTTACTTGACTTGTAGACTTGATTAATAACCGTATAATTGGCGAACTCTTTTCCTACAAACTGTTTGATCCCTTCTTTGCGCGCTTGTTCTATTGTCAGAGTAACTGCCGAATAGCTAGCTGGAAGAACCAATAATACAATCAAGGATGTCAAGCCAATTTTCATTTTAATATTTAGCTCTTTAAATGAACTTAAGGGAGATTTCCTCATCAAAATTCTTGTTCCAACAATGTTGGCTAGCATGATAAAGACACAATTGATCAAGAAAAGATAGAGAGCTCCAAATAAAAATCGTACATTTCCATTAGCTAAACCATAGCCTGCAGTACAGATAGGTGGCATCAAAGCTGTTGCGATGGCTACTCCTGGCACGATATTGTTTGCTTCTTTTTTCCTTGACCCAATTACACCTGCTATCCCACCAGCAATAGCAATGAGAACATCCCAAATGGTTGGAGAGGTTCGTGCAATCAGTTCGCTACTTGCATAAGATAAGGGAGAAATCCAGAAATACAGAGTCGAGACAAGCAAGCTGACCAATACTTGAGTAAATAAAACCTCTAGAGATTGCTTGATTAAACGCGTATCAAAAATAGCTAAACCAAATCCGAGTCCAACAATCGGTGTCATAAGAGGGGAAATCAGCATGGCTCCAATAACGACAGCTGTTGAATTCATATTTAGACCTATAGAGGCAATAAAAATCGAACACATCAAAATCAGTGTATCTCTTAATCGAACATGAAGGTCATCATATAGTTTCTCGCGGAATTCACGTGTTGAATAGTTTCCAGTCATTGGTTACTCCTTTTATTTCATATAATCTTGTTTCTGCATGGATGATGGTAGAGAGACTTCTGTCTAAACTGACATGTTTTTAATTCTTACCAATGATTCTTTTGAACATTATCTTTTAAATAACCATCAGTCCATCCTACATATTATATCAAAAATTTTACATTCTTTCTCTGAGCAAATCAATTAATTTAAAAGATAGAGAAAGGAAGAAATTTTTGTATCCTTATCCGAAGAAAAAGAAAAACGATATCTCCTCTGAAAGTAGATACCTTTTTAATGTTTAAACATGATGAGTTTATAGCAGCAGTCCTAGCTGATATCGCCAACAAATCACGTATTGAGAAATAAGAGATAAAACCTGGTACAAAATCCCAGCTACTAAAAAAGAGGCTGGGACAAAAGTCCTAGCCTCTCAATTGTCTTTGGATTGTCGAGCAAGACGCAGTGGTTGAGTGGGCTCTACTACGCTGATTTCATCAGCTTTTACAGCCCTACTCAACTGTGCGGAGGTGGGACGACGAAATCGAATTCTAACGAATTAACGATTTCTGTCCTACTCTCTTTTTTGATGTTTCTATTTTTACATTTGAACAATTCTACGATAGCTTCTTGAAGTAATCATAAAGATAAGTACGTAGATGAGGGCAAAGATACCACATATAGAAAGTGTTACGGTTAACATCATGGCTGTATCAATAACTCCGATAACCTTGAGAATCAAACTTAACATGTGATAAGCAAAGGCCAAATGTAGAAAGGCGAAGATTAGCGGAAGGAAGAAGACAGTCAAAACTTGCTTGTTAATAGTTTGCTTGATTTGTTTTTGGTCTAAGCCAACTTTTTGCAGGATAACAAAGCGCTCACGGTCTTCATATCCTTCAGAAATTTGTTTGTAGTAGATGACCAGAACGGTTCCGACCATAAAGATAATGGATAGGAAAATACCAATAAAGAAGACACCGCCAAAGAGGACACTCATTTGAGCACTAGCATCTGCTAGATTGCTACCATACACATAGCTACCTTCAGTGTTTAATTGAGCATTAAACTTTTGTAAGTATTTTTCATATTCTTCAGCGACCTTGATTTGTTCTTCTTCACTGATATTTACATTCATACCACCGTAAAGCTGATTATAGATAGCCGAATCAGGGAATTGGTCCAAAAAGGCTTGTAAATCTGGAACAACAAGATAATTGTAATCAGCAGTAAAAATATTAAACTGATTTGGGACGTGGTTAACAATGAAATCTCTAGTAAATTCTTCTTTTACAGAAAATTGATGGTCATTTAAAGTTAGGTTTTTCTGTCCTTTTAGTCCATCATTCTTAGCAAAGAGTCCGACCTCATTGCCTGATAGAGAAAGTTTTTGACCAGTCATATTTTCATAATCTTTTTGGTCAAATACCATGAAAACTGTTTTTGGTTGGACACGGTTTTGTCCTTTTTCAAAAATGGTTAACTTGGTTCCTTCTTGATTTGCAACACCAAAGTTACTGTAACGAAGAACTTCTTTCTCTTTGACACTATAACCTTTGTCACTTGCAAACTGGCTTAAGAGTTTGTCCAAGTCTTCTTTTTCAACATTTTGTCCAGTAATCCCAAAGTCATGCGGATTCATCACTTTTTTAAAGCTTTCTGAGGCATTGAAAATGCTTGTTGCTGCTGACATGGTTACCAAAACCATTGTTGACAAAATTGCGATAGTTGCTAGTCCAACCGCATTTTTCTTCATACGGAAGATCAAGTTGGACACTGAGATGAGATTATTTGGTTGGTAATAGTATTTCTTATTTTTCTTTAAGATTTGAAGGAAAACTGTAACCCCTGCATTGAACAAAAGATAAGTACCAAAGATAACCAGCAAAACAGCTAGGAAAAATGTTGTTAGGGCTGTAAGAGGATCTTTTACTGTAAGGGCAAGATAATAGCCAATCCCTAAGCTAACGGAACCAAGAATGGTTTGGAGAAGAAGGAAGCGACCTTTTTTCTCTCCACTTGCTTTCTCACGCGAGAGCTGGAGGGCATTCATACGGGCGATTCGAAGGGCATTCAGAAACATGAGGCCTAGGAAAATCAAACCAAAGACAACAAGTACTGTAATGACAACTTTCATCTGGAAGGTAGCGACCATCTCAACCTTTAATTTCATCAGTTTAAGCAAGAACGCGAAAATCAACTTGTCAAACAAGGCTCCGACACCGATACCTGCTCCAACAGTTAGAATTCCAAATATCACCAACTCTTTAAAGGTCATACTGATCAGATGACGCTTCTCCAAGCCCAACATACCATAAATCCCCAACTCCTTGGAGCGGTTTTTCATAACAAAACTATTGGCATAAAGGACGATAATGGCTGACGCAAGGGTGACGACAAACATACCAAATCCTAGAGTAGCTTGAATGGTGGATCCTCCACGGATTTCCGCAATCTTGGGATTGAAGGTCAGAGAGTAAAAGAGATAGCTGATAGTGACTGCCAAAATGACAGCCAAAGCAAACGGATAATAGAGTTTGCGGTTTTTGATTAAGTTGGATATGGCCAGCTTATTGGTTAATCGAAACATACTAGTTCACCTCACTTGCCATAACAGTCAAGGTGTCAGAGATTTCTTGGAACATCTGACGATCCGTCTTTTCACCTCGATAAATTTGATTATAGAGAATACCGTCCTTGATGAAAAGAACACGTTTTGCACGGCTGGCCGCAGCTGTTGAGTGGGTTACCATGAGAATGGTCTGTCCTTGCTCGTTGATCTGATCAAAGATATCAAGGAGGGCTGCAGATGATTTAGAGTCTAGGGCTCCTGTTGGCTCGTCCGCAAGAAGAATTTCTGGTTCTGTGATGATAGCCCGTGCAACTGCTACCCTTTGTTTTTGCCCTCCAGAGATTTCATAAGGGTACTTCTCCTGCAATTGATTGATGCCAAGATTTTCGGCCGTCACGACCAATTTTTTCATCATTTCTGTAATAGGCTTTCTAGACAATACCAAAGGGAGTAAGATATTGTCTTTAACAGAAAGCGTATCTAACAAATTGAAGTCTTGGAAGACAAAGCCTAACTTTTCACGACGGAAGCTTGATGCTTCAGAATTTTTAATGGTGGCTGTGTCAATTCCGTTTAGGAAGACCTGCCCACGCGTTGGCTTGTCAAGCATAGCAAGAATATTCAGTAGAGTAGATTTACCAGATCCAGACTCACCCATGATAGCGACGTAGTCGCCTTTTTCAACGGTAAAGTGAATATCTTTCAGGGCTTCTACTTGATTGCCTTGAAAGCGAGTTTTATAAATCTTTTGAACGTGTTTTACATCTAATAGTGTCATTTTAACTTCTCCTTTTTAATATCCCATTAATTGAAACTGAGCTTGCATCATTTCGATGCCGATTCGAACTCGCTCAATATCCTTTGGACACGGCTTACTTGTATGTTTCTTTTGTAAAATTGTTTTCATAGTTTCTCTCCTTTTTCTTTATGCTCTAAGTTTACTCCAAAAAAAGATGGCTTGCCATAACATAACCTTACAAAAGAGGCCTTTAATCTTACATTTTTGTAAGATTACATTTTTTATCTAATTGAAGCCTTTTTTCTCACTATATCAAGGTCTAAAGAAGAGCTTGAAAGGTTTCTTCCAAGCTCTTCACAATTCTTTTCATTCAATCAGTAAATTCACTTCAGAGAACTTAATCCTCACCGTTGTTCCTTGCCCAAGCTCGGATTCTATTTGAATTTGATGTCCTAATTCTTGGCTGATTTTCTGGGTTAGATAGAGCCCAAGTCCAGATGACTGCTGGGTCATTCGACCATTATATCCTGAAAATCCACGTTCAAAGACTCGCAACCGATCACTGTTTTTGATACCAATCCCAGTATCTTTGATGCAAAGGTCTGAACCTTCCATGTAGATTTCAACCCCACCTTCATTTGTGTACTTGAGGCTATTTGATAGGATTTGTTCAATGACTACCAACAGCCATTTTTTATCCGTCACAATCCTTCTGTCCAAGTCATGCAGATTAATACTTAGATCTTTCTGGATAAAGAAAATAGCATATTTGCGAATGACTTCCTTGACCAGATCTTCTATATTTTCTTTCTTCAAAACCAAATCATCATGGAAGCTTTCTAAGCGTAGATATTGGAGAACGAGGTTGGTATAGGAATCAATCTTAAAAATTTCCTGCTCCATCTGTTGCTTCAGTTGGCGATCCGCCACCTCGCTCACTAGGAGTTTACTGGCTGCAATTGGTGTTTTTATCTGATGAACCCAGAGTGTATAGTAGTCCACCAAATCATTATAGCGGTTTTCAGCATCTGATTTCTTTTGATAGAGTTCAGATTCACTTTTCTCCAATTTTTCAGTTAGAAGGGCTTCCATTGGTGACTTAGCTTTTCTTTCCCCATAGAGCAATTCCTTACGATAACGTTGCAATTCTATCAAGAAATCAAATACCAAAAACAAAAATGTCAAAAATGTAGATAGAAAGAAGAAATAGTTAAAGTAGGGCTCTTGCTTATCAAACAAGATTTCAAAGAGAAAAAGCAAACCTGTAAGCGATAGAATAAAAGCAAAAAAACGGCTACGCGAACGGATATAAGCTAGAAAAAAACTTTTAATATCAAGCATGTTTCAATCCATACCCTATCCCTTTCTTGGTTTCGATAAAACCAATTAAACCTTCTTCCTCCAGTTTCTTGCGCAAGCGAGCGACATTAACAGACAAGGTATTGTCGTCGATAAAAAAGTCACTGTTCCAAAGTTCCCGCATCAAATCATCACGCGCTACGATATTTCCAGCATGCTCAAATAAAACTCGTAAAATCTGAAATTCATTCTTGGTTAGGCCGATAGCTTTGCCATTGACATGCACATCCATAGACTTGGTATTGAGAATAACTCCAGCATACTCTAAGAGACTTTCATCTCGTCCAAATTCATAAGAGCGGCGCAATAATCCTTGTACCTTAGCTAAAAGGACCTGCTGGTCAAAAGGCTTGGTCACAAAATCGTCAGCTCCCATATTAATAGCCATCACTATGTCCATAGCCTGGTCTCTTGAAGACAGAAACATAATAGGAACTTTGGAAATCTTGCGAATTTCCTGACACCAATGATAACCATTAAAGAGAGGCAATCCAATATCCATCAGGACCAGATGAGGCTCAGACTGAACAAATAACGTCAGAACTTCCATAAAGTCTTCTACCAAAACGACTTGAAATCCCCACTCAGAGAGCAGTTTTCCCACTTGTTGTCGAATAACTTGGTCATCTTCTACTAGTAAAATCTTGTGCATGCGCTCCTCCTTTGCTCTTGTTCAAACTATAAAAAACCTTAATAAAAAATCTATGAATTAGTAACTCAACTATTTGGCTATTTATCTTTCAAATCCAGATTCGGAAACGAAAGCTAAATAGAGAATAATCCCATTGATATCATACCTTATTTTTAACTATAGTTCCAGCCTTATCCTATATTTTCTTTTTTGTGCTCATTTAGTTAGCGTTTCTTTAACTTATTTAATAGATCTAGCCTTCTTATTGACAAGCTGGCAATGATTTGTTAGAATATGAATGAACGAACAAATTTATTCATTCATAAAGCAAAGGAGGTTAAATCATATTGGACAAAAAACAAGCTCTAAAAACAGCAGCCTATGACGTTTTTTCGAAAAAAGGTTACAAAGCGACAGGAATTTCAGAAATAGCTAGGCAAGCTGGTATGGCAGTAGGTTCTTTTTATAACTATTACGAGAGTAAAGAAGCCATTTTTCTAGACATCTATATAGATGAAAACAACCGTGTTCGCCAAGCTATGATCGAAGAACTGGATTGGGAAATTGACATGATTGACCTCATTGGTCAACTCTTTGCTCAGTCCAGAGCACTCGTTTCTTCCAATAAAATCCTTGCAGAATGGTACAATCCTGCCATAGCCGATGACTTGCACAGCTACTATTCCTCGGAAGAAGGCAAAGTCGCAAATCCTTTTCATCAGTTTCTAGTTAAAACTTTTACAAATCGTATGCAGGCTGAAGGGTACTCGCCAGAAAAGATTCAAGAGATTTTACAAGTTTACAACCTATTTTACTACATGGATATGCATATTACGGAAAAAGATTTTCCAGATATTGGCAAAACTGTCGAAATACTTGCAACCAACTTCATAAAAGGAGTACTAAAATAAAGAAAATGGTTTTCTTTATTTTTTGGAAATATGTGAATGAATTTATTTTTTGTTCATTCAATAATTAAGATTAGGAGTCATAAAAAATGAAAAGAGGTAAAAAAATGTTTATTATCATTCTGTCAACACTTGGAGCGCTATGTATTATAACTTGGGGTGCCATCGCTTATCTTGGACGAAGCCAGACATTATCGATAAAATCCATCGAAAACCCCAGCGGAAATCTATATTTAATTCATATCACAAAACCGAGTCATCAAATCTGGAAAGCTGGGGCTTACGCTAAGTTTACACTCCCTGATACCTCGTCTACTGCTAGTAAATATGAAGCTAAGGGAGAGCAAACCAGTCGATGGCTAACCATTGCCTCCACACCTGATGAAGATGAAATTCTCATTTTGACTCATAATAGTGGTAGCCACTTTAAGGAAACCTTGACACATTTACCGTCTGGCAGTGAGATTGAGATGAGTTGGTTGGATTCCTCTTTGACTGTTAAAGATACGAATCAGCCACTAGTTTGCTTTGCATCTGATGTCGGCATTTCTGCTCTACGCCCCCTTATCAAAGAATGGGCTGGTAAATGTCCGATTATTCTCAACCATTTTGACAAAGGAGTTACTATTTTCGATAATGAGATGAAAGAACTGGCTCAAAAAACACCGAATTTTACTTATAAAACTAGCGATGAACTTTCTCAAAGTCAAGAATTTTTAAAACGTGCTATTGATGAATACGGCAATCAAGCCAGCTATCTCATCACAGGTCAGCCTGATGATGTAAATGAGATGAAGAAGTTTTTAAAGGAAAATGGGATTGATAGCAAAAACATACAAGTAAGCTCGTTTAGAGGTTTGAAATAGGAGCAATCTATCTTCTATGTATTTCAATCAAACCCTACTAGGTCATTCGAACAAGCCTACTAGCTAATTCTAGGTAAATGTGATAGGATAAACATAGAGAAAGGAGCTTTTATGGCCAATATTTTTGACTATCTTAAGGATGTAGTCTTCGATTCCTTTTATGACCTCCCCGTGAATGAGTTAGATGTTCTTGCCTTGACCGAATTAACCTACCTTGCTTTTGATGGTGTAGTCACCGAAAAACCCCAGCGCCTCATAGATCTTGCGCCCCAAATTCCTAGAGACACGACGATGTTGACCAATAAGAACCGCCTCCAGTTGTTGGATCAGCTCGCTCAACACAAACGCTTTAAAAATTGCAAGCTCTCAGACTTTATCAACGATATCGATCCTGAATTGCAAAAACAGTTCGCAGCTATGGCTTATCGTATCAGTCTCGATACTTATTTGCTTGTTTTTCGCGGAACGGATGATAGTATCATCGGTTGGAAAGAAGATTTTCATATGACCTATATGAAAGAAATTCCAGCTCAAAAACATGCCCTCCAGTATTTAGAGAATTTTTTTGCTCAACATCCTAAGCAAAAGGTTATCCTAGCAGGACACTCAAAAGGAGGCAATCTAGCTGTCTATGCTGCCAGTCAACTTGATCCAAACTTGCAGAAAAACATTGTCGCTGTCTATACTTTTGATGCCCCTGGGCTTCACAAGGAACTAACCGAAACACCTGGCTATCAAAACATGATGGAAAGAACGAAAGTGTTTGTCCCACAAGGTTCTATCATTGGGATGATGCTGGAAATTCCTGATAAAAAAATCGTTGTTCGAAGCACTGCCTTGGGTGGTCTTGCCCAGCACGACACCTTTAGTTGGCAGGTTGAAGACAAACACTTTGTCCAACTGGACGAGACCAATAGTGACAGCCAGCAAGTCGATACAACCTTCAAGGAATGGGTTGAGACGGTCCCTGATACTGAACTGCAGCTCTACTTTGACCTCTTTTTCGGAATCATTCTCGATGCAGGCATCTCCTCTATCAACGATCTTTCTTCCTTCAAGGTTATTGAACACATTCACCATCTCTTTGTCCAAGCTCAATCCCTCACTCCTGATGAAAGAGAAATCATGGGACGACTAACCCAACTCTTGATCGACACCCGCTACCAAGCTTGGAAAAATCGTTAAGATAAGAAAGTCAATGAATCACCGATTCGTTGGCTTTTTTAGAAAAAAGGGACAGAAAAGCTAGCCTAAATCCCAAATCTTGACTACAGATTCATTTTTTGTTAAAATGTAACAAATTTTATTACATCTAACATAAGATAATCCGTGAAAGGACTTCAACTATGAAATCATTAAAAGGTATTTTATTTATCGGGCTTAGTATGTTTCTGACTATCCTAGCTTGGCTCAGTTCAGGTGTTAGTCAGTTTCTAATCCCTGGTTTAGCTCTCACTACTCTTTCACTTACTTTTATACTAGCTAGCCGTTTACCCTTGCTTGAGGCTTGGTTTAACGGACTTGAAAAGATGTATCTAGCTCATAAATTCACCGCTTTTCTATCTATTCTCCTACTAAGCCTACACAACTTTAGCATGGGAGGTCTCTGGGGTTCGCATTTGGCTGCCCAGTTTGGAAATATCGCTATCTATATCTTTATCAGCATTGTTCTGGTTGCCTATCTGGGACAGTACATCCAGTATGAAGCTTGGAGATGGATTCATCGATTGGTTTATCTAGCCTATATCTTTGGCCTCTTTCATGTTTTGATGATCATAGGAAATCGCCTCCTCTCCTTTAGTTTCCTAGGTCTTATCTTTGGAATCTATGCTATTTTAGGCTTGCTTGCAGGTTTTTATATTATTTTCCTTTATCAAAAAGTCGGTTTCACCTATCTTGGAAAAATCGTAGGAATCAAACGCCTCAACCATGACACGACTGAAATTGAAATAGAACTCAGTCATCCTTTCACCTACGAATATGGACAATTTTCCTTTCTAAAAATTTTCCAAAAAGGTTTTGAGACTGCTCCACACCCTTTCTCCATCTCTGGAGGACAAGGACGAACTCTTTATTTTACGGTAAAAAACTCTGGTGACCACACCAAGAATATCTATGACAATCTTCAAGTTGGTAGCAAGGTTGCAGTTGATTGCGCCTATGGGCATATGACTATGGAACACGGTCCAAAGCAGCAAATCTGGATTGCAGGTGGTATTGGAATTACACCTTTCATCTCTTATATCCGAGAGCATCCTATCCTAGACAGGAACGTCCGCTTCTACTATAGTTTCCGTGGAGAGGAAAATGCTGTCTACCTAAATCTACTTCGAGACTATGCCCGTCAAAATGCTAACTTTGACCTGCAGCTGGTCGATAGTAATGAAAATGGATACCTGACTTTGGAGCAAGAAGAAATCCCTGACCAGACTACTGTCTATATGTGTGGACCTCTACCTATGATGAAGGCCCTTGCTAAGCAGATTAAGAAAAAGAATCCCAAGGCAAAACTCATTTACGAAGGTTTCAAGTTTAAATAAGATCCTTGTCCCTCTAACACAAAAGAGGGACTTTCTTTTCACTTTATTTCTCTCTTCTATGCTATACTTAGTTTAGTACATTCTTTGAGATTGGAGCCAGTATGAAAATCCATAAAACCGTGAATCCCGTTGCCTATGAAAACACCTACTACATAGAGGGAGACCAACACCTGATTGTAATCGACCCTGGTAGCCATTGGGAAGCTATTCGCATGACTATCGAGAAAATCAACAAACCAGTCTGTGCGATTCTCCTGACTCACACCCATTACGACCATATTATGAGCCTTGACTTGGTCAGAGATACTTTTGGAAATCCCCCCGTTTATGTAGCAGAGAGTGAAGCTAGCTGGCTCTATACTCCCGTTGACAATCTCTCTGGCCTACCTCGTCATGATGATATGGCTGATGTCGTCTGCAAACCAGCTGAACACACCTATGTCTTTCATGAGGAATACCAGATCGAAGAGTTTCGTTTTACGGTGTTGCCAACACCTGGCCATTCTATCGGAGGTGTTTCTCTCGTTTTTCCTGATGCCCATCTAGTCTTAACCGGAGATGTTCTATTCCGCGAAACCATCGGACGGACAGACCTTCCTACAGGTAGCATGGAACAACTTCTCCATAGTGTCCAGACTCAACTCTTCACTCTTCCTAACTACGATGTCTATCCTGGGCATGGTCCAGCTACGACCATCGCTCACGAAAAAACCTTCAATCCCTTTTTCTAGCAAAGAAAAAACCAAGGATAATTTCCTTGGTTTTTGTCTTACCAAATAATCACACGATCCTCTGGTGAACGCCACATACCGTCGCCTTCTTTGACATCATAAGTTGTAAAGAAGTCATCGAAGTTTGGCACTTGCACATTGACACGGAGTTTGGCTGGCGCGTGCACATCGACACTAGCCATGAGTTTCATCAACTCTGGACGACCTTTCATGCGCCAGATACGTGCAAAGTTGTGGAAGAATTCTTCGGCTGAGAAGTCTGGCTCTCTCTTGGCAGCTTCAAGGGCTGCAGCAATTCCTCCAAGGTCAGCAACGTTTTCTGATACCGTTAGTTTCCCGTTAATTCTTGCGCCGTAAGATTCTTGGCCATCAAATTGATCGATAACCTTCTGAGTCTTTTCTTTGAAGGCAGCATAGTCATTCTCAGTCCACCAGTCTTTGAGACTACCATTTTCATCAAAGGAAGCTCCATTTGTGTCAAAGGCATGAGAAATCTCATGGGCAATAACCGCTCCGATACCACCATAGTTAGCAGAAGATGACTGATGCAAGTCATAGAATGGAGCCTGTAAAATAGCAGCTGGGAAAACAATCAAGTTCTTCTGAGGATTGTAGTAGGCATTAACCATGTGAGCAGGCATGCCCCACTCCTTGTAGTCAACCGGTTGGTTCCACTTGCTCCAGCTGTGCCTGATTTCCACACGCGCAAAGGATAGAGCATTCTCAAAGAGACTGGCAGTTTCGTCCACTACTTTGTCCTTATAGCGTTCTGGCAATTCCTCTGGATAACCGATATAAGGCTTGATGACATTGAGTTTGACAATGGCCTTGTCTCGCGTTTCAGGTGTGAGCCAGTCGTTCTTAGCCAAGCGTTCCTTATAAACGTCAATCATGGTCGCTACTTTTTTCTCTACGTCAGCCTTAGCTTCTGGGGAGAATTTTTCATGCGCGTACCAGAGACCCAGAGCTTGCTTGAAAGGACCTTGGGCCAAGTGATAAGCTGCCTTGACCTTATCCTGAGCTTCTGGAACACCTGAAAGGGCACGTCCGTAGGCACCTGACAAGACACGAATCTCGTCTGTGAGATAGCTTGTTGAGAGATTGACCACACCCAAAATCAAGGTTGCTCTGAGTAGAGGCCACGCTTCATCACTATAAAATTGATCTGCTGCTTGCCAGAAACGTTCCTCGTCTACGATAACCTTATCTGGAGTTTGCCCAAGAACAGCTTGGAAGAAATCATCCAAAGGTAGGGCAGGGGCAAATTTCTTGAAATCCTCATAAGAATACGGATGGTAGAGTTTGGCATATTCAGAACTTTCTTCGTTAGAAAGCACCACAGCCGCAACTCGACGGTCCAATTCCAATCTCTTCTCTAGTAGGTCTGCGATTTCTTCTTCTGAAAAATCAAAGGCTTTGAGAAGATTCCCCGTACTTTCCTTCCAAAGAGTCAAGAGCTCCTCACGCTGAGGATGGTCTTCAGCATAGTAGGTTGTATCTGGCAAAATCGTCCCTGGTGCACTAGCCCAGAGAACATTGGTTCTGGCATCCATAAAGTCTGGCGATACACCAAATGGAAGGAAGTTTGGTTTACCAGCTAGTTCGAACTCTGCCAGTTTGCTAGTAAAATCTGCAAAGCTCTCCAAATCTTGGTATTCCTTGAGCATCGGAAGGACAGGCTTGATCCCTTCTGCTTCTCTCTTGTCAAAATCACGTACCATACGATGGTACTTAACAAAGTTTGCGAGGATTGCATCCTCTGGAACATCTTCGCCTTCCAACCACTTGTCCGTAGTCGCCAGCATCAACTCTTCAATTTCCTCATCAAGGTCAATAAACCCACCTGTTCGAGATTTATCAGCTGGAATGACAGCTGTCTTTTCCCATTCGCCATTGATTGCATCATAAAAATCATCTTGATAACGTGTCATCTTGTTCTCGCTTTCATTTTTTCACTTATTCTTAGCTTAGCAAAAAACACTTGGGAATGCAATTAAAAATGGTCTCTCTTTTTTCTTCATTTTTCAGTTATTATTTTAAATTTTTCAAAAATTAACTTGACTTAATTTTTTTTTTAATGTATATTAAAAGATAGGAGGAAAACAACTGTATGATACGTATCGAAAACCTCAGTGTCTCCTACAAAGAAACGTTGGCACTAAAGGATATTTCACTAGTGCTCCACGGACCAACTATTACCGGAATTATTGGTCCAAACGGTGCTGGAAAATCAACTTTATTAAAAAGTATGTTGGGAATTATCCCACACGAAGGTCAGGCCTTTCTCGATGACAAAGAAGTCAAGAAATCTTTACATCGAGTTGCCTATGTCGAGCAAAAAATCCATATCGACTACAATTTCCCTATCAAGGTCAAGGAATGTGTCTCACTGGGACTCTATCCATCTATCCCGCTCTTTCACACTTTAAAGGCCAGCCACTGGAAAAAAGTGGCGGATGCACTTGAAATCGTTGGACTCTCAGACTATGCTGATCGCCAAATCAGTCAGCTCTCTGGAGGACAATTCCAACGTGTTTTGATTGCCCGCTGCTTAGTGCAGGAAGCTGACTACATCTTTTTAGATGAGCCTTTCGCTGGAATTGACTCGATCAGTGAAGAGATTATCATGAATACGCTGAGAGACCTTAAAAAAGCTGGTAAAACAGTTCTCATCGTCCATCATGACCTCAGCAAAGTCCCCCATTATTTCGACCACGTTTTGCTTCTCAATCGAGAATTAATAGACCTTGGTCCAACTGAAGAAACCTTTACCGAAGCCAATCTTAAAAAAGCTTATGGTAGTAAGCTCTTCTTTAATGGAGGTGACCTATGATAGCAGAATTTATCGATGGATTGCAACATTTCCATTTCCTACAAAATGCCTTGATAACAGCTATAGTCATCGGAGTGGTTGCTGGAGCTGTGGGATGTTTTATCATCCTACGTGGAATGTCTCTCATGGGGGATGCTATCTCTCACGCAGTTTTGCCCGGCGTAGCCCTTTCCTTTATCCTGGGAATTGATTTCTTTATTGGAGCCATCATCTTTGGCTTGATGGCTTCCATCATCATTACCTACATCAAGGGAAACTCTATCATCAAGAGTGACACTGCCATTGGTATTACCTTTTCATCTTTCTTAGCCTTAGGTGTCATCTTGATTAGTGTTGCCAAGAGTTCGACAGACCTCTTCCATATCCTTTTTGGGAATATCCTCGCTGTCCAAGATACGGACATGTGGATCACCATTGGTGTGGGTGCATTGATTCTCTTGATTATCGGGATTTTCTTTAAACAACTATTGATTACATCCTTTGACGAACTCCTGGCTAAAGCCATGGGAATGCCCGTCAATTTCTACCACTATCTGCTTATGGTGCTCTTGACCCTTGTGTCAGTCACTGCCATGCAAAGTGTTGGAACTATTCTTATCGTGGCCATGTTGATCACCCCAGCTGCGACGGCTTACCTTTATGCGAATAGCCTAAAGAGCATGATTTTTCTTTCATCAACCCTAGGGGCAACCGCTTCTGTCTTGGGACTCTTTATCGGCTATAGCTTCAACCTCGCAGCAGGATCCAGCATCGTGCTCACATCCGCCAGCTTCTTTTTAATCAGTTTCTTTATCTCTCCTAAGCAACGATACTTGAAACTAAAAAATAAAAAAATCAATAAATAAGGGGAAACCCTTCTGGAGGAATCTAATGAAAAAATTAGGTACATTGCTCGTTCTTTTTCTTTCTATCATTGGTTTAGCTGCTTGTGCTAGTGGGAAAAAAGATGCAGCATCTACAAACCAAAAACTGAAGGTTGTAGCGACTAACTCTATCATTGCTGATATTACTAAAAATATCGCTGGTGACAAGATTGATCTTCACAGTATCGTTCCTGTTGGTCAAGACCCACACGAGTACGAACCACTTCCTGAAGACGTAAAGAAAACTTCTCAAGCTGATGTGATTTTCTATAACGGAATCAATCTTGAAACTGGTGGCAATGCTTGGTTTACCAAATTGGTCGAAAATGCCAAGAAAACTGAAAACAAAGACTACTTTTCAGTTAGTGAAGGCGTAGACATCATCTACCTTGAAGGTCAAAACGAGAAAGGCAAAGAAGACCCACACGCTTGGCTCAACCTTGAAAATGGGATGATTTATGCAAAGAACATCGCTAAACAGCTCATTGCAAAAGACCCTAGCAACAAGGAATTCTACGAAAAAAATCTCAAAGACTATACTGAAAAACTAGACAAACTGGACAAGGAAGCCAAAGAGAAATTTAACAATATCCCTGCTGAAAAGAAACTCATCGTAACCAGCGAAGGATGCTTCAAATACTTCTCTAAAGCTTACGGAGTTCCAAGTGCCTACATCTGGGAAATTAACACAGAAGAAGAAGGAACACCTGAACAAATCAAGACCTTGGTTGAAAAGCTTCGCCAAACAAAAGTTCCATCACTCTTCGTTGAATCAAGTGTCGATGACCGTCCAATGAAGACTGTTTCACAAGACACAAATATTCCAATTTACGCACAAATCTTTACTGACTCAATCGCTGAAGAAGGTAAAGAAGGCGACAGCTACTACAGCATGATGAAATACAACCTTGACAAGATCGCTGAAGGTTTGTCAAAATAATCCATTAAAAACGTCATTCTCACCGAATTGGCGTTTTTCAATTTCCGGTCAAATCATTGGAAAAATCTGACAATTCTCGGTAAAATAAAAGAAAAAAGAATGGAGTAGTTTCATGACCACTTTTCTCGGAAATCCTGTAACCTTTACAGGTAAACAACTGCAAGTCGGAGACAAGGCACTTGACTTTTCTCTCACTACAACCGATCTCTCTAAAAAAACGCTAGCTGACTTTAATGGAAAGAAAAAAGTCTTGAGTGTTGTCCCTTCTATCGATACTGGTATCTGTTCAACGCAAACACGTCGATTCAACCAGGAACTTGCCAACCTTGACAACACCGTCGTTCTTACCGTTTCTATGGACCTACCATTTGCCCAAGGACGCTGGTGCGGGGCTGAAGGCCTTGACAATGCCATCATGCTTTCAGACTACTTTGACCATTCTTTCGGGCGCGATTATGCCCTCTTGATCAACGAATGGCATCTCCTTGCACGTGCCGTCTTTGTTCTCGATACTGACAATGTCATCCGTTATGTAGAATACGTTGACAATATCAACACGGAGCCAAACTTTGAAGCTGCTATTGCTGCAGTTAAAGAACTAGACTAAAATCACAAGCATTATGACAGAAAGCTAGAGAAATCTAGCTTTTTTTGGTATACTAGATGGAGAGAATATACAAGAGGAAACGAATGACTCCAAATAAAGAAGATTATTTAAAATGTATTTATGAAATCGGTACGGACATGCAAAAAATCACTAACAAAGAAATTGCTGCCCGTATGCAGGTCTCTCCGCCTGCTGTAACAGAGATGATCAAACGCATGAAAAGTGAAAATCTCATCCTCAAGGATAAGGAGAACGGCTATCTATTGACAGATATTGGCCTCAAACTGGTCTCTGAGCTCTATCGTAAACACCGTTTGATTGAAGTCTTTCTAGTTCACCATCTAGACTATACTAGCGATCAAATCCACGAAGAAGCTGAGGTCCTAGAGCACACTGTCTCTGACCTATTTGTAAAGAGACTGGATAAACTACTGGGCTTCCCTAAAACCTGTCCCCACGGTGGAACCATACCAGCCGAGGGAGAACTCTTGGTTGAAATCAATAACCTGCCACTAGCGGCCGTCCAGGAAGCTGGAACCTATCTCCTGACTCGCGTTCATGATAGCTTTGAACTACTCAAATATCTAGAAAAGCACGCAATTCATATCGGTGACCAACTCCAAGTCAAACAGTTTGATGGCTTTTCCAATAGCTTTACTCTGGTCAACAAAAACGAAGACCTCCAAGTTAGTATGGATATCGCCAAACAACTCTATGTCGAAAAAAATCAACTAACCCCTTATTCCTGAAAGAAATTCCTTTCAGGGATTTTTTATTATTTTGCTTGTAACTCCCATTCATTTGGTGTAGAATGAAGGTAGATAAAAGAGGGAGGTCTTCCTATGAAAAAGCTCTTTAGAATCCATTTCGCAGCCATTGCAGTCAGCGATTTGCTACTATTAGCAATTTTTATCTCCAAAACCGATCTCTCTGTAGACTGGCTCCTGCTCTCTGGTTTTATTTTCATCCTTGCTCAGGGACTACTGCTATTTCGCTTGGTCAACCGACTCAAACATCATTTCGTTGAGATTTATCCTCAAATAAATAAAAAGTTTCGCTTCTACTATTTAGGAGTAGCCATCAGCGATTTTCTATTATTTGTCCTCTTAGCCTTCGCTAGTTCTCAGCGACTTTCCTCTCTTATGCCAATCGTCACTGGTTGTCATTCTACTTTATATTATATAACGGCTAGCCACCTAAGAGAAAACTATCCAGACTTTTACAACAAACATACCTCTTTATGGGAGTGTCTATAAACAAAAACCAAGCCAGCTGGCTTGGTTTTCTTATCTATTTTTTGTATCAAGGATAATGGTGACTGGTCCGTCATTGACCAGCTCCACCTGCATATCCGCTCCAAAGATACCTGTCTGAACAGGTACTTCCTGAGCTAGCTTTTGGTTGAGAGCCTCATAGAAGGCAGATGCCCTATCCGGCTTGGCTGCTCCTGTAAAAGCTGGACGATTGCCCTTCTTGGTATCCGCAAAGAGAGTAAACTGGGAAATAGAAAGGATTTCCCCCTCAATATCCTTGACAGACAGATTCATCTTGCCTTCTGCATCTGAAAAAATCCGCATGTTGACCAGTTTTCTCACAGCATAATCCAGATCTTCCTCCTGGTCCTCTGGGCCAACACCGACCAGTAATAAGAGTCCCTGATTGATTTTCCCCTGAACCTGACCTTCGATATTCACTTGGGCTTTCTTGACTCGTTGAATGATGATTTTCATAATAGCCTTTCTAATAACCGAGGGGAGAATTAGCCATTGGTCCGTTTGACAGAGTAGACCTCTGGCACACTCTTAATCTTGTCCACGACTGTGGTCAGTGTAGAGAGGTTGGAAATACCAAAGGAGACATGGATATTAGCAAATTTCATATCCTTAGTTGGTTGAGCATTAACAGTTGAGATATTCTTAGTTGTGTTGGAGAGAACTTGCAGAACATCATTTAAGAGCCCTGTACGGTTGAGACCATAGATATCGATGTGGGCAGTGTATTCCTTGCTTGAGAATTGATCTTCCCATTCCACATCAAGGAGACGTTGCTCGTAGTTTTCTTGGGCACGGAGATTCATACAGTCCACACGGTGAATAGCCACACCGCGTCCCTTAGTAATGTAACCGACAATGTCGTCACCCGGAACTGGATTGCAACACTTGGCAATCCGAACAAGGAGTCCTGAGGCACCTTCAATGACCACACCACCCTCATGCTTGACCTTGAGGGTTTCTTTGTTTTCAACCTTGACCTCGCCACCTTTGACAAGCTCTTCTGCTTCCGCCTTGGCCTTGGCACGCTCTTCCTCACGGCGTTCCTTTTCAGTCAGACGATTAAAGACCGTAATGGCTCCGATTTCTCCAAAACCAATGGCCGCAAAGAGAGACTCTTCTGTCTTGTAGCTAGTCTTTTGAAGGACTTGGTCCATGTGACGCTTGTCCATGAATTTATTGGCTACATAGCCGTTTTCTTGGAACTGAGCTATCAGCATTTCACGGCCCTTGTTAACAGACAATTCCTTGTCTTGGTTTTTAAAGAACTGACGAATCTTGTTGCGTGCCTTGCTGGTCTTGACCATGTTGAGCCAGTCACGACTCGGGCCAAAGGAGTTAGGGTTGGTGACGATTTCGACCTGATCCCCAGTTTTGAGCTTGGTTGTCAGAGGAACCATACGACCATTGACCTTGGCACCAGTTGCTTTTTCACCGACTTTGGTATGAATTTCATAGGCAAAGTCAATCGGGCCTGAATCTTTTGGAAGGGAACGTACAGCCCCATCTGGGGTAAAGACATAAATCTCCTCAGCCAGATAGTTTTCCTTAACAGAATCCACAAATTCCTTGGCATCATCAGCCTGGTCTTGCAACTCAATCATTTCCTTAATCCAGTTCATCCCGATAGCTGATTCTTTGCTGTTGACCTGCCCTTTGATTCCTTTCTTATAGGCCCAGTGAGCTGCTACCCCGTACTCAGCCACCTCGTGCATTTCCTTGGTACGAATCTGGAATTCAATCGGCCCTTTTGGTCCATAGACAGTCGTATGGATAGACTGGTAACCATTAGCCTTACGGTTAGCGATATAATCTTTAAAACGCCCAGGCATTGGCTTCCAAAGCTCATGCACATAGCCAAGCATGGCATAGACATCACTATGAGTCTCTAGGATACAGCGAATGGCAATCAGGTCATAAATCTCCTCGAAGCGTTTCTTCTTATCCTGCATCTTGCGATAGATAGAGTAGATGTGCTTGGGACGGCCATAGATTTTCCCTTTTAGATTGCGTTCGGAAGTGTATTCCTCTAACTTTGTCACGACTTCATCAACCAAAGCCTCACGCTCTCTGCGTTTTTCCTTCATCATGTGAGTGATCTTGTAAAACTCAGTTGGATTGAGATAGCGGAAGGACAAGTCTTCTAACTCCCACTTGACGCTGGAAATCCCCAGACGATGAGCAAGTGGTGCATAGATTTCCATGGTTTCTCTGGAAATGCGTTCCTGCTTGTCCTTTCGTAGGTGGTTAAGCGTTCTCATGTTATGCAAGCGGTCAGATAGTTTAACCAAGATAACGCGGATATCCTCAGACATGGCCATGAGCATCTTGCGGTGGTTTTCCGCTAATTGCTCCTCGATTGATTTGTACTCGACCTTACCAAGCTTAGTCACTCCATCAACAATGATACGAACATCATGACCAAACTCTTGCTCTAAATCATCCAGTGTCGCATCCGTATCCTCAACCACGTCATGCAAAAAACCGCAGGCAACCGTCACGGCATCTAGCTTGAGTTTAGCTAAAATCCCTGCCACCTGAATGGGATGAATAATATAGGGCTCGCCAGATTTACGGTATTGACCACTATGGCATTCAACGGCGTAAACCAAGGCTTTATGTACAAAAGCAACATCTTCTTTTGATAAATATTTTTGCGTTAAAGCGACAACCTCATCGCCCGTCAAATTCACTTCTTTCGGCATCTATTCTCTCCAATTCTTCCTACCATTTTATCACTTTTTTAAGAATAATAAAACTAGAAAAGCCTGTTTTCATGCCTAGCCTCTGCATTTAAATAGAAAAAGCACTGCAAGAGAAACTCTGCAGTGCTTTGCTATTCTATTTATTTATCTTAGTAGATTGTTTTCTCAGTTTCTACGTCGAAGAAGTGCGCTTTGTTCAAGTCAAATCCAAGTTCAACTGTTGCACCTGTTTGCAAGTAGTCACGAGCATCCACTTTTGCAACAAATTCATCTTTACCAACTTGGCAGTAAAGGTGAGATTCTGAACCAAGCAATTCTGATACAGAGATAGTTGCTTTAACCACTGATTCTGGGAATGTTTCAAGGAAAGCAGGTTCTGCATTCACATCTTCTGGACGAATACCGAAGATCAATTCTTTACCTTCGTAGCCTTTATCACGAAGAACTTTTAAAGCTCCTTCTGGAACTTTCAAGCGGAAACCGTCAGAAACAATTTCACCACCAACCAATTTCACATTGATGAAGTTCATAGCTGGGCTTCCGATAAATCCTGCAACGAACTTGTTAACTGGATTTTTGTAAACTTCTTGAGGAGTACCGATTTGTTCTACACGTCCGATAGTACCTGTACCAGCAGGGTTCTTAGTAGCTGACATGATAACGATACGGTCTGCCAATGTCATCGCTTCTGTTTGGTCGTGCGTTACGTAGATAGTTGTAGCACCGATACGACGGTGAATCTTCGCAATTTCAGCACGCATTGATACACGAAGTTTGGCATCCAAGTTTGACAAAGGCTCGTCCATCAAGAACACTTTTGCATCACGGACAATCGCACGACCCATGGCAACACGTTGACGTTGACCACCTGAAAGGTCAGCTGGTTTACGATCCAAGAATTCTTTCAAGCCAAGGATTGCAGCTGCTTCTTGTACACGTTTGTCGATGTCTTCCTTGCTGTATTTACGCAATTTCAAACCGAAAGCCATGTTGTCATATACAGTCATGTGTGGGTAAAGAGCGTAGTTTTGGAATACCATGGCGATGTCACGGTCTTTTGGAGCTACGTCGTTGACAACCACGCCATCGATAGATGCAGTACCTTCTGTAATGTCTTCAAGACCAGCGATCATACGAAGAGTTGTAGACTTACCACATCCTGAAGGACCTACGAAAACGATAAATTCCTTGTCTTTGATGTCCAAGTTGAAGTCTTCAACTGAGTAGTGTTCGCTGTTTGGATATTTTTTGTAAATGTTTTTAAGATTTAATTCTACCATGGAAGGTGAACTCCTTTTATTTTTTTGATAGTTTTATTATAAATGAAAACGCTTTACATTTCTATGGCAAGATGACCAAAAAAATAAAAAAGTTCTGTGCAACTTGCACAAAACTTTAGAGAATATCTTGTAAAATCAACTGATAGCACAAGGTGAGATCTGTCAACTCCTTCAACTGAAGCCCTGTTAATTCTTCCCATTTGTCAATCTTGTATTGAAGAGAATTGCGATGCAGATAGAGTTGCTGGGCTGTTTTCGTTAAGACAGCACTGTTTTCCCAAAGAGAGAGAATGATTTCCTGAATCTGGTCTTGGTCCAGAATCAACTGACGAAGGTATTCTTTGATAATTCTATGGTCAACCAGCCCTTCCCCAAGACTCCAAAGATAGAGCTGTGAAAAGGTGTGTACACCTTGGTGACCCTGACGCCACCATGCCTTAAACAAGTCCCGCTCTGCTTGGATTAAATCTGACAAAGCCTGATACCCAGTCTGTGACCAAACCTGCCCCAACATGATAGACAGACGAAGACCAAAGTCATACTCTACTGCCTCAATCGTATCGGATAAGATTGAGCGAACAGAGCTGTATTTATCTTGCTGGAGAATAAAAACATAGTCCTGAACTCCGACCTGCAACACTGTCTGGCAGTTAGGAAAGAGGGTCTGCATCATATCCAGCCAAGAGGCTAGATTTTCCTGTTGGTAATAGGATAGATGGCAATAAACCAGTTGTATCTTTTTAAAAGTTTGAGGCGCCTGTCCCTTTCCCTCGATCAGATAGGAATACCAAGGATTGAGCGAACGAGCCTGCTCCTGCTGGGTTAAAAGGGTAATTAACTGCTTTTCACGTTCAGTGAGATTGGTCTCCTCCAGTAAAATCCACTGTTGAGAAGATAGAGGAAGTGTAAGATATCCTAGCTTCTCTATCGGCTGATCTGAAATCTGAGCCTCAGGAAACCAGTCTAGTAATTCTTTTGCAAGCATTTCTACGCCTCCACTTTTTGGATACACCACGAAATCAAGGTCTCTAGACGCTCCATATTATCAGTTAGATGAAGATAACCCATGACCGCTTCAAAGCCAGTCGACATCCGATAAGTTACGACATCTGCATTTTTAGCCTTTGTGTGGCTATTGGTATTGCGCCCACGTTTATAGATTTCTTCTTCTTTTTCCGTTAAAACTTGCTCCTCCAACATGAGGGAAATCAGGCGAGCCTGAGCCTTGGCCGAGACATACTTGGTCGCCTCTTGGTGAAGTTTATTGGGCTTGGTCATGCCTTTTAGGATGAGGTGGCGGCGAATATACATAGAATACACCGCATCCCCTTCAAAAGCAAGAGCAATTCCATTAATGAGATTGACATCAATCACGTGTCCACCTCACTCCATCCTTGGTATCAAGGAGCTTAATCCCTTGAGCAGCCAGTTGATCACGGATTTGGTCTGCTGTCGCAAAGTCACGATTAGCACGCGCTTCTTGACGTTTTTGGATCAAGGTTTCGATCTCTGCATCCAAAACTTCCTCAACAAAGACAATTCCGAAGACTTCTAACATAGCCGCAAGAGCTTCCTTGACACTTGCATCATAGTTGCCTGAATTGATCCATTTGGCCATTTCAAAGACAACTGTGATACCATTGGCAGCGTTAAAGTCCTCATCCATAGCCGCTACAAACTTATCTTTAAAGTCTTGTAACTCTAGAGCATCTACATTTCCAGTAAATGGTTGCTCGTAAGTGTTCTTTAGATACTTGAGATTTGTCTCGGCATCACGCACTGCTTTTTCCGTAAAGTTGATTGGTTTACGGTAATGCTGAGTCGCAAAGAAGAAACGAAGGACTTGGCCATCGATGGTTTTGAGGGCATCATGTACAGTTATAAAGTTGCCCAAGGACTTGGACATCTTGACATTGTCGATATTAACAAAGCCATTGTGCATCCAGTAGTTAGCAAAAGTCTTGCCTGTTTTAGCTTCTGACTGGGCAATTTCGTTGGTATGATGCGGAAACTCTAGGTCAGCTCCACCACCGTGGATATCAATAGTATCACCTAAAATCTCTGTCGACATAACCGAACACTCGATATGCCAGCCCGGACGACCAGGTCCCCAAGGACTATCCCAAGAAATCTCGCCTGGTTTGGCAGTCTTCCAAAGGGCAAAGTCCACAGGATTTTCCTTGCGAGCCGTTTCTTCATCGGTACGACCTGAAGCACCCAGCTCCAAATCTTCCAAGGTTTTATTAGCCAACTTGGCATAGTTGTGGGATTTTTCCACACGGAAGTAAACATCCCCTTGACTCTCGTAGGCAAAGCCTTTTTCAATCAAGTCTTCCACAAAGCGGATAATGTCAGCCATAAACTCGACTACTCGTGGATGGCGAGTCGCAGGCTTGACACCCAAGGCCGTCACATCCTCACGAAAGGCAGCGATGTACTTGTCCGCAACCTCCTGAGGTGTGATACCTTCTTCCTTGGCACGGTTGATAATCTTATCATCTACATCTGTAAAATTGGAAATATAGGCAACCTCGTACCCACGGTATTCGAAGTAACGTCGAATGGTATCAAAAGCTACCGTCGAACGTGCATTCCCCACGTGGATATAGTTATATACGGTTGGCCCACAAACATACATCTTGACCTTGCCGTCCTCTATCGGGACAAATTCTCGCAAATCACGAGACATGGTGTCGTAAATTTTAATCATGCGGTCCACTCCCTTCTCTATTTCTGACTTTTTCGGCTGAAAACCAGCTCTGCAAAAGGGCCAAATTGTCTGAGGCTATCCAGTTGGTAAAAGCGCTGCCCTTCCTCTTGGGTAAAGAGGGGAACCCCCTTTCCTAGGATAAGGGGCGCTATCTGAATAATGAGGTGGTCGAAAAGATCCGCATCCAAGAGCGGTCCTACCAAGGAATTACCACCAATCACAAAGACATTTTTGCCTTTGTCAATCTGGTGAACAAAGTCCACCACATCCCCAGCTACTGGCTGGTAATTGCTGACAGGCAGGTGCCTATCATGCGTAAAGACATAGTTTTCCGTAGCTTGATAAAAACTTTCTACATCTTGCAAATCTTGGATTTCCTCAAAGGTCCGCTTGCCCATGATGGTGATATCCATTTGCCTGTAAAAGTCATCGTAGCCTGTATCCCCTACAGAACCAAGCTGATGTAGCCAGTCTATCCTGTGCTGGCTGTCTGCCAAGTAGCCATCCATGGTGATACAGCCGTAAAAATATACTGCCATTCTTGTAGTTACCTTTCTAGTTCCTTTGCTATTGTCAAAGCGATAGTGAAAAAAGTCATGGCATCCGCTGTCCGCTCTTCATGTCGGGCATCCCAGGTTCTGTTATGATGATCCACATAGTCAGCTGTGTAGAAGAACTGATAGACTTTACTCTTGCGAAATTGACTCCAAGCCATGATAACTGAAGCTTCCATATCCACCACTTTGGCTCCAGCAGCCAAGCGACGCTTGACCTTATCAGGCGTTTCTCGATAAAAGGCATCAGTCGTCCAAGACTTTGTTCGAATGTGCTCAATGCCAGATTTGTTCAAAGCTTCTTCCATGGTTAAGAGCAAAGTTTCGTCATAAGCTATCTCATCACTTGGAGGAGCGTAATGATAACTTGTACCTTCATCACGTAGAGCTGAACTTGGTAGGATAATCTTATCTGCCTGAATAGACTGATCTAGAACTCCGCAAGAACCCAACACAATAAAGTTCTTAAATCCTCTTGCTTTGAGTTCTTCTAAGAGCCCAACAACCATCGGGGCTCCAATCGTAGCTATAGCAACTGCTACCTTACTCCCATCCTTTTCATAGATATACCATGGAAATCTACCATTTAGATTGGTTAGATAGCCACCTTCGTAAACATCATCAAACTGCTTTACTCGTTCAATGATTTCTCCATTAAAAGATAAAATGATCGTGTCACAGATTTCTCCACCACCACGAATACTTCGATCAGTTGGTTCGATAACAGCAGGTACATTTTCGAATTCTTCTAATAGCATTTTTCTACTCTTTCTCATTCAAATAAACTACCTGTGTCTGTTTGACAAAGCCGATTTTTTCATACAAGCGCTTGGCACCTACGTTGCAGTCCTCTACTGCAATCTGAAATTCCTTATCATTTTGCTCAATCAGTTGGTTGACTAGGGATTTTGCTAAATAGCTTCCGTAGCCTTTGCCACGTTCAAGTTCTAATATTGCTAAACCGTAGAAGTAATTCGTATTAGTCGATAAATCTACCGTGCAAGTCCCAATAACCTGACCGTCTTTTAATAAAATATATAGGCGACTTTCTGAATCTTTCAGAGCTTCAGCGACATATCTATCCACAACTTCTCTCGATTCATGTTCCTCTGAAAATGCCTGAAATTTTAACTGGCTAATTTGCTCCTGATACGAACTATCTGCTAACAAAACTTCAAGATTAGAAACAGTTACTAACTGATAAGGTCTTCTATCCTTAACTAACCAGGTTTCTGTCTCTTCATCCTCGACCAATCCCCAGTTGCTGACAAAATCAGGATGACGCTCTAGAAAAATACGTTCTGTCTGAAAAGTAACTGAACGAATAGGGAAAGAAGCCGTTTCTTTCTCAAAACTCGTAAACAAAGCACACGTAATTCCCTGACGGCGATGATTTGGATGAACCAGTATCGTCACTTCCACATCTTGGTCATCAGCATAGACAGTTAATAGACCAACAAGTTCGCCTTTTTCATAATAAAGGAAAAAGGCGGGCATGTTTGGGTCAAAATTAAGCATGTTAGAAAGATAGGGATCACGATAAGTTCCATCATAGGCTTGGCAACAGTCAATTAGTTTTTTCTCTTCAAATAACTCTTCTTGGCTCAACTTATTTCTTGCTTGAATCATATAGGTATCCTCTACAACCCCGACGATCTGTGACTGGCTTCTCTAGCCTGCTCTAGTTTATTGACGTAGTACTCGCGTTTTTCTTCGACTTCGTGGATTGTTGGTTCATCCTTCTGTCCATGAACTCGGACGATCTTGGCCGGAATACCGACAACTGTCACATCACTAGGTACGTCTGCCACGACTACTGCAGCAGCACCGACTTTGGCATTTTCACCGATTTCCACTGGTCCGATGACTTGGGCATGGGCTGATATGAGAGCTCCTTTACGCACAGTCGGATGGCGTTTGCCAACATCCTTACCAGTCCCACCAAGAGTCACTCCGTGATAGAGAAGAACGCCTTTTTCAACAATCGCCGTCTCTCCAATCACCAAGCCAGAACCATGGTCGATAAAGACACCTGATTCTATCTGAGCACCCGGATGAATCTCAATCTGAGTCCAAAAGCGCCAAAACTGACTATGCAGCCGAGCCAGGAGTTTGAAGCCGTGCTTCCAGAGAAAATGCGAGAAACGGTGGGCAGCTAAGGCCTTGACACCTGGATAAGTCAGCAAAACTTCCAAGCTGTTGCGTGCCGCTGGATCATTTTCTTTTACAATATCAATGGTTTCGCGCCACCATCCCATACATTTCTCCTTTTCTTATTCTGAATCTTTTGGTGTTTCTGTAAATTCTTTCTTAGGTTTGTGGTCCTTGTGATGACGTGGACGGTGAGGACGTTCAGACTTTTCACCTTTTTCATCACGCTCAGGTTTTGGTGGACGAGGAAGAAGAGCTTTCATAGAAGCATCAACACGTCCTTTTTCATCAATCTTGATAACCTTAACATCTACTTCATCACCGATAGCTACCAAGTCTTCTACACGGTTGGTACGAGTCCAAGCCATTTCAGAAATGTGCACAAGTGCATCTGTCTTATCAAAGAGGTTGACAAAGGCACCAAATTTCTCGATACGAACAACCTTGGCATGGTAAACTTCATCTACTTTAGCCTCACGAACCAAGCCAGCAATGATTTCTTTGGCACGGTTAATAGCAGCTTGGTCACTAGAGTAGATCGATACGTTTCCTTCTTCGTCGATGTCAATCTTAACGCCTGTTTCAGCGATGATCTTATCGATGGTTTCTCCACCTTTACCGATGACAATCTTAATCTTGTCCACATCAATCTTGATGGTATCAATTTTTGGAGCAGTTGGCGCCAATTCTGGACGAACTTCTGGAATGGTTGCTTCAATCACATCAAGGATTTCAAAACGCGCTTTTTTGGCTTGAGCAAGAGCCTCAGTCAAGATTTCTGCAGTAATCCCTTGGATCTTGATATCCATCTGAAGGGCTGTAATCCCGTCACGAGTACCTGCAACCTTAAAGTCCATGTCTCCAAAGTGGTCTTCCAAACCTTGGATATCTGTCAATACGGTGTAGTTGTTTCCATCTGAGATAAGTCC
Organism: Streptococcus sp. Z556; assembly: GCF_053010225.1. Lineage (NCBI taxonomy): Bacteria > Bacillati > Bacillota > Bacilli > Lactobacillales > Streptococcaceae > Streptococcus > Streptococcus sp. Z556. The sequence continues at coordinate 144,954 of NZ_JBRKNU010000001.1, read as the reverse complement.
CATGGCAATCCCTGCTACTGGCGCCTTGATTGGCACACCACCAGCCATAAGGGCAAGAGTTCCCGCACAGATAGAGGCTTGAGAAGAAGAACCATTTGATTCCAAGACTTCTGCTACCAGACGGATAGCGTATGGGAATTCTTCCAAACTTGGCAAAACTTGAGCAAGGGCACGCTCACCAAGAGCACCGTGACCAATTTCACGACGACCTGGTGCACCGTAACGACCAGTTTCCCCTACAGAGTATTGTGGGAAGTTGTAGTGGTGCATAAAGCGTTTCTTGTACTCTGGGTCCAAACCATCGATGATTTGCGTTTCTCCCATTGGAGCCAAGGTCAAGACTGAAAGGGCTTGAGTTTGCCCACGAGTGAAGAGACCGGAACCGTGCACACGAGGAAGGAAGTCAACAACCGCATCCAAAGGACGGATTTCATCGACCTTACGACCATCAGGACGAACCTTGTCTTCTGTGATCAAACGGCGCACTTCAGCGTGTTCCATTTGTTCCAAGATTTCAGCCACATCACGCATGATACGGTCACATTCTTCATGGTCCGCATATTTTTCTTCGTAAACAGCAGTGACTTGGTCTTTGACTGCTTGAGTTGCAGCTTCACGAGCCAATTTTTCTTCTACTTGGACTGCTTTTTGAAGGTCACTGTTGTAAGCTGCAATGATTTCAGCCTGTAATTCAGCGTCCACGTGAAGCAATTCTACTTCTGCTTTTTCTTTCCCAACTGCTGCTGCGATTTCTTCTTGGAAGGCAATCAATTCTTTGACAGCTTCGTGTCCTTTAAGAAGAGCTTGTAGCATGATTTCTTCTGACAATTCTTTAGCACCAGACTCTACCATGTTGATAGCGTGCTTAGTACCGGCTACTGTCAATTCAAGAAGAGAGCGCTCTGCTTGTTCTTGAGTTGGGTTGATGATGATTTCACCATCGACATAACCTACTTGTACCCCAGCGATTGGTCCGTCAAACGGAATATCTGAGATAGACAAGGCCAATGATGAACCAAACATAGCTGCCATTGGTGCAGATGCATTTTCATCGTAAGAAAGAACTGTATTGATCACTTGTACTTCATTACGGAAACCTTCCGCAAACATGGGGCGGATTGGACGGTCAATCAAACGGGCTGTCAAAGTCGCGTCTGTCGAAGGACGTCCTTCACGTTTCATAAAGCCACCCGGAAACTTCCCAGCTGCGTACATTTTTTCTTCGTAGTTAACTTGGAGTGGGAAGAAATCCCCAGTTGCCATTTTCTTAGACATAACTGCTGCAGTCAAGACAGTTGACTCACCGTAACGAACGACAACAGCGCCATTTGCTTGCTTAGCAACCTGACCAGTCTCTACGATCAACTCACGACCCGCAAAAGTCGTTTGAAACACTTGTTTTGTCATTTTAATCCCCTTTGGATTGATAAAATTATACGCCTTGCCTACAAAGATCAAGATACTAAAGACGCAAAAAGCAAAGTAAAAATAGGAAACTGGCGGAGTCTTCGATGAAGACAAGACAGTTTATCTTTTTTACACGGCTTTTCGGCCGGGTTCAATTACTCAAGATACAAATCATTAGAAAGGATTGATGCTAAAGCATCTAATCCTTTCACGCTAATCGCTATCATGCGATTAGCTAAATGCTTTACTAACTCCCTTGTCAAATAATATCGATTTGACTCGCTCGTGTCGCTAAACCTTGCAGTTTGAATGCATTGTATTATTTTATACCCTCATCTTTGTATCAAGTACGTACAGAGTCTATTTTATCATATTTTTCTTAAAAAGTGCGGGCTTTTCTATTAAAAAGGAACCATTCCCCCATGAAAAGAGGAATGGTTTGTTGTTTATTTTATTTAGCAAATTCTTTGGCTTTCGCAACTGTCATTTTTCATTTAAAAGCATGTAAATGACAAGCTGTCGTCTCAGTGGTTAAAGAATCGATTACCCTAAAGACTGATGATTAAACAAGGCATGGGTTGCTTGGTGGATGTATTTTGCTGTTTCAGCATTGTTCATGGTGTAGAGATGCACACCTGCGACATCCTGGGTTACCAAGTCCACGATTTGATCCACTGCATAAGCAAGTCCTGCTGCTCTGAGCGACTCAGGGTCATGCTCGTACTTGTCTAAGATGGCCTTGAATTTTCGTGGAAGATGGATATTCTCACACGTTTGCAAGAGACGAAGCGCTTGATTACGGTTCAGAATGGGCATGATACCCGCATGAATGGGAACCTCAATCCCTGCCAAGGTACACTTGTCTTGGAAATCGTAGAAGCGCTCATTGTCAAAGAAAAGTTGCGTTACAAGGCTTGAACAGCCTGCATCCACTTTCTTCTTGAGATTTTGAATATCTGAGATCTGGTTTGGCGAGTCAGGATGCCCTTCAGGATAACAAGCTCCAATAATATCAAAGTGAGGGGCTTGTTCCTTGATGAACTCGATCAAATCCGTTGCGTAGCGGAAATCCTTTTGTGGCTCCACATCAGGGATAATATCCCCACGCAAGGCCAAGATTTTCTGTACCCCAACCTTATCCAAGTCTGCAATGGTTTCAGCAACCTTGTCCTTAGTCAGATAGATGGCTGGCAAGTGGGCAATAGTTGGAATCGCCAAATCATTCTGGATAAAGTCAGCCAAACGAACCGTTGTTTCCTTGATATTAAATTTATTATTGCTAGCAGTCACACTGATAAAGTGCGGTGTCAGCTCCCGCATATCCTGCAAGGCTGAAATAATCTTATCATTACCCACAGCTGGGTTGGGAGGGAACACTTCAAATGAGAGTGACGGTGTTTGGCGTGACATAGTTTTTGTCCTTTTCTTTGATTTTGATATTGCTTAGCTAGATAGAGCTAAGCAGTTCCTTGATCAAACAGTGTCAAGCGAGAAATCGGATCTTACAATTTCTCACGTGCAGCTTTTGCTGCTTCGACAAGGCGGATCAAGCTTTCTTTTGTTTCTGGAATACCACGTGTTTTCAAACCACAGTCAGGGTTGATCCAAACTTTCTTGCTTGGTACTTTGGCAAGAATAGCATCGATTGTGTGGTCGATTTCGCCTTCATTTGGCACACGAGGTGAGTGGATATCGTATACCCCAGGTCCCACTTCTGTTTGGAAGTTTTTCGCTTTGAGTTCGTCCAAGATTTCAAGGTTTGAACGGCTTGCTTCAAAGGAAATAACGTCCGCATCCATGTTGTCGATAGCTGGGATGATATCTGTAAATTCTGAGTAACACATGTGAGTGTGGATTTGTGTGTCTGGCGCTACTGTAGAGTGTACCAAGCGGAAGGCTGGAATAGCCCAGTCAAGGTAGTCTTCGTACCAGTCGCTACGACGGAGTGGCAATTTCTCACGAAGAGCAGCCTCATCGATTTGGATAATCTTCACGCCTGCAGCTTCAAGGTCAAGAACTTCATCCTTAATAGCAAGAGCGATTTGAAGAGTAGAATCCTTGATAGAGATATCTTCACGTGGGAATGACCAGTTGAGGATGGTAACCGGTCCAGTCAACATTCCTTTAACAGGTTTGTCAGTACGGCTTTGTGCGTAGCTAGACCATTTCACAGTGATTGGGTTGAGACGAGTAACATCGCCCCAGATGATTGGTGGTTTCACCCCACGCATACCGTATGATTGTACCCAACCATTCTTAGAGAAGAGGTAACCTGACAAGTTTTGACCGAAGTACTCAACCATGTCATTACGCTCAAATTCACCGTGGACAAGCACGTCAAATCCAACTTCTTCTTGCCATTTAATCCATTCGTCGATTTGCTCTGCCAAGAACTTGTCATAGTCTTCTGCTGACAACTCACCCTTACGGAAGGCCAAACGTTTAGCACGAACTTCTTTAGTTTGAGGGAATGAACCGATAGTTGTTGTTGGAAGAGCTGGAAGTTTAAAGGCTTCTTCTTGGATAGCTTCACGTTCTGCAAAGGCTGGCAAACGAGTGTAGTCAGCGTCTGTCAATCCAGCGATGCGTGCAAGAAGTTCTGCATTTTCACCCACACGTTCAGTCGCAAAGAGTTCTTTGTTAGCTGCAAGAGCTTGTTCACCTTGACCATTGCGGATAGCATCCAAATCACGGATCTCATCCAATTTTTCAACTGCAAAGGCAAAGTGGTTCAAGATAGCTGGTTCAAATTCTTCGTTAGCAGTTGTAAATGGCACATGAAGAAGTGAGCATGAGCTAGTCAAAACGATATTTTCAGCTGGGATTTGCTCAAGAACAGCCAAGCTCTTTTCGTAGTTGTTGCGCCAGATGTTTTTACCATTGACAATACCTGCATAAAGAGTCTTGTCAGCTGGGAAACCACCTTTAACAAGTTCAAGAGTTTTCTTACCTTCAACGAAGTCAAGACCGATGGCATCTACTGGCAAATTCACAAGATCAGCGTAGACGTCACGAACGTCACCGAAGTATGTTTGAAGCAAGACTTCAAGACCTTTTTTGTCAGCCAAGAGTTTGTTGTAGAGGTTCAAGAAGAGAGCTTTTTCTTCAGCTGTCAAATCTTTGACAAGAGCCGCTTCGTCGAGTTGGATGCGAGTCGCACCAAGTTCCGCCAATTTAGCAAAAACTTCTTGGTATGCAGCTACTAAGCTATCTACGAAGTCTTCTGCTTTCACGCCTTCTTCAAAGTCTGATAATTGAAGGAAAGTGAACGGACCTACAAGGACAGGACGAGTGTTCAATCCAAGTTCTTTGGCTTCTTGGAACTCATCAAAGATCTTGTGACCAGCCAATTTAACTTGAGTGTCTTTTTCAAATTTAGGAACGATGTAGTGGTAGTTGGTGTTGAACCATTTCTTCATCGGAAGGGCACGCACGTCTCCTTTTTCTCCTTGGTAACCACGTCCCAAAGCAAAGTAGCGCTCAAGGTCAGACAAGTCCAAATTTTGAACTGAAGCAGGTACCACGTTGAAGAGGAAAGCTGCATCAAGGAAGTTGTCATAGTGAGAAAAATCATTTGATGGGATTTCAGTGATGCCTTTTTCTTTGACAATGTTCCAGTGTTTTGCACGCAATTCTTTTGCGGCTGCAAGTAGTTCTTCTTCTGAGATTTCTTTTCTAAAGTATTTTTCAGTTGTAAATTTCAATTCGCGGAATTCGCCCAAACGAGGGAAACCGATGATCGTAGTTGACATGATGTGTCCTCCAAAATTTGTTGTTGAAACTATCTTAACAGAAAAGAAACTGTCTGTATAATTGTAAATAATTAGGCTTTGATATAGTTTGAAACTATATCACTCTTTTGGTCAAAAGAAAAAGACTTGAGACCAGCGTCTCAAATCCTTTGTATAGCTTGTTTGGTGGCTGTATTTTAGTTGGAATGCTCAAACGAGCTATTGACGATTCTCATCAGTGACTATGGCTTATTATTAGAAAAGACTATAGGTTGGTTTTCCTGTGGCATTTTTGATATTTCCCTTGAAAAGAAGACCTTAGAATCATTCTAAAGGTCTCATTTTTATTATTCGAAAAAATACGAAAAGAGTTCTAAATTAGAGCTAATCCTGACTCTTACTCCAGCTCTATCCCCTTGTCACGGAGATTAGCCAGACACTCCTCATAGTAGGCAGCATCATGCTCACTATAGATGGGCTTACCTAGCTTCTCCTCAGGCAAGTCATGATAAGGAGAGCAGGTCTTGCCACGGTAGTTCTTGTCCAGCCACTCTGGACTGACATTGTAGCCACGGTCAGCCATCTCCTCCATGATCAAGCGATGATAGGCATAGAGGTGATAAGGCGAGTGGGTAAAGACATAGTCCACCGTCGCATGCTTTCTGCCCCAGCCATTGCCACGCAAAGCACAGCACTCTCGGTGTTGTCCCAAAAGTTGAGGACGGGGAAGCTGTGAAATCAAAGCCTCATGCCAAAGTCTCATGGGAGTCTCCTTTCAGTAAAGTCGAATGTTGCAAGTAGGTATTCGGATAGCGATCAAGCAACTCTCGAGTCTTAGCAATCAAGTCTTCCTTGGAAGCCTGACCAAATCGGTAGCGATCCAGCAAAAGCATATAGTCTTTGCGCTCAACATCTGTCGCTTTCTTTTTGAAATAGCCCCAAATATGCTGAAAGGCATTGCAAACCTGACCCCTGTGTTCTGGGATTTGACAGACACGGTCGATCAGTTCTTGAACATGGCTGACCTCCACCACTTCATTCTTCAAGTATTGGCGAATCTCATTGTAAATATTGCTGGAATGGCTCAAAACGAGGTATTTGTTTCTAGCCCAGAGTTGCTGGCAAAGGGCACGTTGGTTGTTGTTTTCCATATTTCTCCTTACTTTTATCTATCTCCGAGAAATACGGAAACAAAATTTTATCTTAATTTTTTAAGGAAATGAATTTTCTTTCTATTTTATCATTTTTTTGTAAAAAACGAACTATGATAGACAGGTGCCTTATATCTTGATATAAAAATGAAAATATCAAGTTGTTTTGGTTATGTATTAGAAATAGTCTTTAAGAAATCCATGAAATCTGGATGAACAAATATCTGTCTTTCAGAGTGCCTAACTTGAAGATTATTAACTGAATTTATAAAAGGAGTATCATGATTCGAAAGAACTGCTAGTGTATTATTCAAACTTTCCCCTTTTACTCCCAAAAAGTTCCTTGGTACTATTTTAATAAGAATTTTACTAGATAATGGATAGTAGATAAATGTATCATCTCTTCCTACACCATTGTCAGCGTAAGAAACTGAGTTTCTAATAAAATTATACATCACAACCGGAGAGTCGCTTGTAATAAATGGAACACTAGAATTATTGAAACAAACTAACCAAATTTTATCAGCTAATACCTTAGAAAGTTTTTCCAGTCTATCTACCTCTGCAATTAATGGAATAGTCATATCTCTTATAAAGTCATTTTTATTATTTACAAAATCTTCTAATATGCCTTTTATTATTTCAGGATGTAATTCAAACTGTTCTGATGTTTCGTTGATCTTTTCATCAAAAACAATTTCCCCATGTTCAAATCTACGTTCTAAAAATCCTGGTACTCGTAATATTTGAAAGGAGATCATTTTAGATAACGAGTGAATCTGAGAAACTGTTAAAACATCATTCTTTTTTTGAGATAACGTTAGTGAAGCAATTATGTTATTCATCTCTGGTCCATATAAAGGTTCAATCTCGCTGGAGAAAAATTTCTCCCAATGTTTAGAATCTTTTTTATCACTAACGTCATAAAAGTTTTTCCTAAACGCCACATTATCAACTGAATCTATAAAAATTTTATTAGATTTCAATTGTTTAACTGCTATATTATAGCCTTTATTATTCAGATTTTTCTTACCGAATCGTTTCAAATAACTTTTAGGAACAACGTGCTGTTTAATATTTGATTTAATCGTATTCCTCCTATCTATCTAATTCACACAAACCGACTTCTCGGAAACGAGATAGTATATCTTCTGAACTTAATTTTCCTGTTTTAAACTGTTCAAACATTTTTAAGAAAATAAGACTATCTACTATCAACACATTATTAGCCGCATTCCTGGCTACTTCAATAACATTATTGCTAACAGGTAGCCGTTCCTCAGGTTTTATATCTTTAAATCGATTTACTATGATTATCTTTTTAATTACGTCTGGAACAACTTCTTTTGTTTCTTCATAAATATGTCCATGAGTCACTAATTGTGAAACATTTGTTTTTTTTACATCTTTTGTTAACCCTTTAAATTCAAAAATGTAATGAATCCCATTTTTCTCGAAAGAATAATCTTCATTTTTTCTATCTTCGAATTCACTTTGAACATCACACATTATTTCTAACATTTCTATCAAAATTACTTCTAATTCCGATCCTGATTTAAATAAAATTGATTCAAAACGTTTATTTTCACGAATAATTTCTTTTGAAATTTTTATTTTATCTTTAGACTCTTCAATCTTTTTATTTTCTATTTGTATAGCTTCATTTTGATTAATATCATCAAAAAAATGTAGTTCTTGAAACCAGTCAGGTGCCTCTTCTTTGGTTTCATCCATCAAAACATTTTGTACCAAGACTGATAATTCATCATTATTTTTAGCTTGTAGAGTAGTTAATGAATACTTGCCATGTGATACAAATACTAATTTTTCGCTTCCGTCTGAATAGACCATATCCTCTGATAGATTATAACCGTCATAATAATTCTCCCCCATTTTTGAGTCAAAGTAGAAATCAGCTGATAGTTTAGTACCTGACAAATTTGTATGAGTTTTTTCGTAATACAAATCAATATTTGTTGGTATAACTTTTTCTAAATTATGAACCAAATACCTGATAATATCTTTAAGTTGCTCCCTAGCCAAAAAATCTTTGCCTCTTCCTCTAATTGGTGTTGCATATTCCGTTTTAAATCTAATATTTGGTGGTAGAATGTATAAGAATTTTGTCTTAGATGAGTGACAAACGCTAGTTAATAGCGTTTGAAAGTCATTATCGCAGTCTAGTTTTTCAAAATCCTTATTATAACAATGGTTTAACCAAATTGAGGAATCAGTCAAATCGATAATATTTAAATCATAGGAATCTAATGAATGAGCCTGTCCAAATGAATTACACTCCGTTACACTATAATCATTTTCATTACGTCCATTATAATTTATTAACTGTATCTGCATTCTTTTCCTTTCTATCTTACATCGAATCTATTTTCTCTTTTTAATTTTCCTACCAAAATTATACCACGAATCCACCCAAAAACGCCTTTAGATAATAATATATCTAAAGACGTTTGTTTTTATCCTGCTATTTGTGTAGTTTCTTCTACTTTAAATTTCTTATCCTTCTTATTGGAACCAGTCAATCGTCGTTTACTGTCTCGGATTGTGTTCAAGTCTTTAAGGAGTTTGGTTAGGTGCTCTTTTTCTGGATAAGCTTCTGCACTAGCTGCGGTGTAGCGCATAAAGAGGTCGTAGATGCTGGTTAGTTCGGTACGGACTTGTCTGGTCTTGCCGACTTCCTTTGCAGACTTATGCGCACGCGCCTGATTTTCCACCTTATCATATTCCTCCTGTGCACTAGTGACTGCAAGGAGCATAGGTGTCAGTCCTAGACTGGTAACTGCTGTCTGGTAGGGTTCTTCGCTCAGGGTTTTGAGCAGACTCTTGATTTCTGCCGTTTCCACATCATTGCTATGCTTGGTGATGTCCTTGTACTTGACAAAGACTGGCTTCAAGGTCTCATGGGCTTCTTTGAGTTTGGTCTCCTTGATCTTAGCAAAACCCCTATGAAGGGTAAAGAGACCGACTAGGGCACTGTCACGATTGCGGTCGACTTCGGTCAGGTTTGTCGCCTCTTTCTTTTCTACGATAGCGAGTTGGGCTTGGAAGTCTGCTAGCTTGCTCCTGAAGGAATCGAGATGTTTGCTATACATAGGCTCGTCCTTATGTGCCTTGGCAAAAACTTCTAGTAGTTGACCCGTATCTACCATGAGACTTTCAAACTCACGGTTGGTAAAGTTGGTGTAGCTTAGCGGGCGGATAGTGAATGTTTTTGTCATGATGATAACCTTTCTATTTAACGAATCATTTAGTTTTTTCTTTATCAAATAAAGACTGGATTAATTCCGGAAGATAGACCTGTTTTTGATCTGTTTTTACAATGCTTCCTTGCCTATCAGGTTGAATCAAAGGTCTATCCTTTCTTACATAGACTTGAAGCAATACACAGACCAAAAATAGGAGGCCCCATAGAGGAAGGTCCGATAGGAAACTCTCCTCATTTACTTTATCTTTCTTCATCAGATTTCTCCTTTAAGTTGATAAGACAATTCTAACAAATAGCAAATAACTTATGACACTCATCCGCTCAACTGTCTACTTTATCATCCAAACAGCACTTTTTCAGTCTATTTCTTACTTTTACAGGATAAATCCGTCATTTCAGAAATAGAAAATCCCTATCTGACTAGACATACACTCCGTCTGTCAGATAGAGACTCTTACTATTTTTAGATTTTAACTTTTCTAGCTTTAGAATACATCTAAACTTTAGGAAAGATGACTATTCGAAAGCTCGAAGACCTCAAAACTTTCTCAGATAGACTATTCGAAGCTTAGAATACTCATAAATTTATGTATTTCTTATCATTCTAAGCTTAGAATACATATAAACTTTAGAAAACAATATCATCCGATCCTTAGAATAAAGTCTAAAATATCTCGAACTCAGATTAGTTTTTATTATCAAAATATGGTATAGTAGAATCATACTATCAATGAGGAGTTTACATGTCACAGGATAAGCAAATGAAAGCTGTTTCTCCCCTTCTACAGCAAGTCATCAATATTTCATCTATCGTCGGGGGAGTCGGCACCTTGATTTTCTGTATTTGGGCCTATCAGGCGGGTGTTTTACAGTCCAAGGAAACTCTATCGGCCTTTATCCAGCAAGCTGGGGTTTGGGGGCCACCACTCTTTATCTTTTTACAGATCCTACAAACCGTTGTTCCGATCATTCCGGGAGCTTTGACCTCAGTGGCTGGGGTCTTTATTTACGGCCACATCATCGGAACCATCTATAACTATATCGGTATCGTGATTGGCTGTGCTATTATCTTTTACCTGGTGCGCCTTTATGGAGCTGCCTTTGTTCAGTCGGTCGTCAGCAAGCGCACCTATGACAAGTACATCGGTTGGCTAGATAAGGGCAATCGTTTCGAGCGGTTCTTTATCTTTATGATGATCTGGCCAGTTAGCCCAGCTGACTTTCTCTGTATGCTGGCTGCCCTGACCAAGATGACCTTCAAGCGCTATATGATTATTATCATTTTGACCAAACCCTTTACCCTAGTGGTTTATACTTATGGTTTGACCTACATTATTGATTTCTTCTGGCAGATGTTTTGAGAATAGAAAATAGCCTGATACTAAATATACTTTGGTATGGAAATCATGCCAACTTTTCGATAGTGAATCGAGGACTTACCTAGCCTTTCCGCCGTGATAAAAACACCTGAAATCTAATGGTTTCAGGTGTTCGGAAACTTTGAGACATTAGGCTCAAAGTTTAGGTATGGAATTTCGAAGAAAGTCGCTACCGTCCGTCATCACTTAAGGAAAGGCTCAAAAAAATTGCCTTCAAACAAAATATCCGTTTGGTTTCCCAAGCGGATGTTTTCTTTGTTTTATTTTGCGACACTCTTAGCAAGGACAAAATTTCCAAGTGTGGCAGAACCATTTCCAGCAACTGCTGGTGTCACGATGTAGTCACGCACGTCTGGTACTGGTAGGTAGCCATTGAGAAGAGCTGTGAATTTCTCACGCACACGGTCCAGCATGTGTTGTTGGGCCATAACCCCGCCACCAAAGACGATGACATCTGGACGGAAAGTCACTGTAGCATTGACCGCAGCCTGAGCGATGTAGTAGGCTTGAACATCCCAGACAGAACTGTTGAGTTCGATGTTTTCACCACGAACACCTGTACGAGCTTCTAAACTTGGACCAGCCGCAAAGCCTTCCAAACAACCCTTGTGGAAAGGACAGACACCGTTAAATTCTTTTTCCTCGTCCATTGGGTGTTTAGCCACATAGTAGTGACCCATTTCAGGGTGACCGACACCTCCGATAAACTCACCACGTTGGATAACACCTGCACCAATCCCTGTACCGATCGTGTAGTAAACCAAGTTTTCGATACGACCACCAGCATTGTTACGAGCAACCACTTCACCATAGGCAGAGCTGTTTACGTCTGTCGTGAAGTACATTGGAACGTTGAGGGCACGACGGAGGGCCCCAAGCAAGTCCACATTTGCCCAGTTTGGTTTTGGAGTCGTTGTGATAAAGCCATAGGTTTTTGAGTTTTTGTCGATATCAATGGGACCGAAGGAACCGATGGCAAGACCTGCAAGATTATCGAATTTTGAAAAGAATTCGATGGTTTTATCGATCGTTTCGATAGGAGTTGTTGTAGGAAACTGTATTTTTTCTACAATGTTAAAATTTTCATCTCCGACAGCACAGACAAACTTTGTACCGCCCGCTTCTAAGCTTCCATATAATTTTGTCATGATAAACCTCTTATCTTTGTTTTCTCTATTATAGCACATTTTAAAGGGCTAGATTTCTCAATATTTTAGATTTTCCTCTGTAAATCTTACCATTCAAGCAAAAACGAACAAACATGTCATTTGTTCGTTTTGTTTTTAGATTTGATTTTTGAAGAGGATTAGGCTTTCACTTCGATGATCGCGTCACCCTTGACAACTGAAGCACTTGCGACTGGTGTCACAGAAGCATAGTCAGCTGTATTGGTAACGATAACCATTGTTGTGTCGTCAAGACCTGCAGCAGCGATTTTGTTTGAGTCAAAGGTTCCGAGAACGTCACCAGCTTTAACCTTGTCGCCTTGAGCAACCTTTTGTTCAAAGCCTTCACCGTTCATAGTCACTGTATCGATACCAACATGGATCAAGATCTCGGCTCCATTAGCTGTCTTCAAACCATAGGCATGTCCTGTAGCAAAGACGATCGATACTTCGGCATCAGCTGGTGCATAAACCACGCCTTGGCTTGGTTTTACAGCGATCCCTTGTCCCATAGCGCCACTTGAAAAGACTGGGTCATTCACATCAGCAAGCGCTACGACATCACCAACGATAGGAGTTTGGATTGTTTCATTTTGAGGAGCTAGTGGAAGGTTTCCAGTTGTTTCTTCTTGAACAAAGCGCTCTGTCGCCACTTCAGAAGCAACTTCTGCTTCATCCTCGTAACCAAACATGTAGGTAAGGGCAAAACCAAGTACAAATGATACACCTACCATGAGAAGGTATTGGAACAATTGACCATTCCCAACGTACAACATTGTACCAGGGATGATGGTGATACCATTACCAGTACCAGCAAGGCCAAGGATTGAAGCCAATCCACCACCGATAGCACCAGCGATCAATGAAAGGAAGAATGGTTTACGGAAGCGCAAGTTTACCCCGAAGATAGCAGGCTCTGTAATACCGAGGAAGGCAGAAAGAGCAGCTGGGAAAGCAAGTGTTTTCAGTTTAGGATTTTTCGTTTTAACACCAACGGCAACTGTCGCAGCACCTTGAGCTGTCATCGCTGCAGTGATGATGGCGTTGAATGGATTCACATGGTCAGCAGCAAGCAATTGCACTTCAAGTAAGTTGAAGATGTGGTGTACACCTGATACGACGATCAATTGGTGAACCCCACCGATGACCAAACCACCAAGACCAAATGGCAAGGCAAGAATCGCTTTTGTTCCGAGAAGGATGTAGTTTTCAACAACGTGGAAGACTGGTCCGATGACAAAGAGTCCAAGGATAGACATGACCAAAAGTGTCACGAACGGTGTCACCAAGAGATCCAAGACATCTGGAACCACTTTGCGGAGAGCTTTTTCAAACTTGGCTCCGACCACCCCAATGATGAAGGCTGGAAGAACGGAACCTTGCAAACCAACAACAGGAATGAAGCCAAAGAAGTTCATAGCTGTTACTTCACCACCTGAAGCTACAGCCCAAGCGTTTGGAAGCGAACCAGAAACCAGCATCATACCAAGGACGATACCAACAGCTGGGTTACCACCGAATACGCGGAAGGTTGACCATACAACCAAACCTGGCAAGATGATGAAGGCTGTATCTGTAAGAATTTCTGAGTAAATCTTCACATCATCTGGAAGTGTCATCCCAAGAGCGTTCATGAGACCACGAAGACCCATGAAGAGACCAGTTGCTACGATAACTGGGATGATTGGCACGAAGACGTCACCGAAAGTACGGATAGCACGTTGGAACCAGTTTCCTTGTTTAGCAGCTTCTGCCTTCATGTCTTCTTTAGAAGATGTTGGCAAACCGAGTGCAACCACTTCGTCGTACATCTTGTTTACTGTACCAGTACCAAAGATGATTTGGTATTGACCTGAGTTAAAGAAAGCTCCTTGAACTTTATCCAAGTTCTCAATCACTTCCTTATTGATTTTCCCTTCATCTTTGACCATGACACGTAGACGAGTCGCACAGTGGGCAACACTGTTGACATTTTCACGTCCGCCAAGGGCTTCGATGACTTTTTTTGCAATATCCTGATTGTTCATTTGCAAAAATCTCCTTATAAAATTTTGTTCTTGTTTGAAAGCGATTTTATTCGCCCTACGACTATTATTTTATCATGTTTCCAAAATATGTCAAGCGTTTTGCAGAATTTTTTATTTTTATCCTCTTCTTTATATTCCTTTATGATAGTTTTTGACTGAGTTCTTCTATTTACTCATAAAAATATCTTGTTATTAGAGGGTTCAAAGCTTTTGTATTTTATTTTTAGGTGAAAATTAATCGAGTATCCTACTTTTCTTTTATGATAATCGTTTGACATTTTTTGCTATTTTTTAACATAAAAGACTTGCTTTTTTGGTCGAAAACGTTTACTATTAAGATAGCAGAACTTTCGGAGGAATGATATAATGGAATGGACAACAGAGCGTCGCTACAGACGCTACGAGGATTGGACAGATGATGAAGTCAAGGAAATCAAGGAAAAGATGGCACAATCTCCTTGGCACACTCATTACCATGTTGAGCCAAAAACAGGACTTCTCAACGACCCAAATGGCTTTTCTTATTTTGATGGCAAATGGATTCTCTTTTACCAGAACTTTCCTTTTGGAGCAGCTCATGGCTTGAAGTCTTGGGTGCAGCTTGAAAGTGATGATTTGGTGCACTTTTCAGAAACTAATGTCAAAGTCTTGCCTGATACAAAACTAGATAGTCACGGTGCCTACTCTGGCTCTGCCATGCAGTTTGACGATAACTTGTTCCTATTTTATACTGGAAATGTCCGTGATGAAAACTGGATCCGTCACCCCTACCAGATTGGTGCTTTGATGGATAAGGATGGCAATATTACAAAGATTGACAAGATCTTGATTGACCAGCCAGCAGACTCTACTGACCACTTCCGCGACCCGCAAATTTTTAACTTCAAAGGTCAATACTATGCTATCGTTGGTGGACAGGACTTGGAGAAAAAAGGCTTCGTTCGTCTCTACAAGGCTGTAGACAATGATTATACAAACTGGCAAGCAGTTGGTGACCTTAACTTTGCTAACGACCGCACTGCCTACATGATGGAATGTCCAAATCTAGTCTTTGTAGGGGAGCAACCAGTCCTTCTCTACTGCCCACAAGGATTGGATAAGGCTGTTCTAGACTATGATAATATCTATCCAAATATGTACAAAATCGGGGCTTCCTTTGATCCTGAAAATGCTAAAATGGTAGATGTGTCTCCCCTTCACAACCTAGACTATGGTTTCGAAGCCTATGCGACTCAAGCCTTTAACGCTCCAGACGGACGTGCATTGTCTGTCAGCTGGCTTGGGCTACCAGATATAGCCTACCCATCTGATCGTTTTGACCACCAAGGAACTTTCTCCTTGGTCAAGGAACTCACTATTAAAGATGGCAAACTCTATCAATACCCTGTCGCAGCTATCAAAGAACTTCGTGCCTCTGAGGAACCCTTTTCAAATCGTGCTCAAACCAATAACACCTATGAACTGGAGCTCAACTTGGAGGCCAATAGCCAGAGCGAGATTGTCTTACTTGCTGATAAAGAAGGCAAGGGACTTTCCATCAACTTTGACCTTGTAAATGGTCAAGTTACAGTAGACCGTAGCCAGGCTGGAGAACAGTATGCCCAAGAATTTGGAAACACTCGTTCTTGCCCAATCGGCAATCAAACTACTACTGCTAACATCTTCATCGACAATTCTGTCTTTGAAATTTTCATCAATAAAGGAGAAAAAGTATTTTCTGGTCGCGTCTTTCCGCATGCCATTCAAAATGGTATCCTGATCAAATCTGGAAAGCCAACCGGAACCTACTATGAATTAGATCATGGTCGCAAAACTAACTGATGTCGCCAAACTTGCAGGCGTCAGCCCCACTACCGTCTCACGGGTTATCAATAAAAAAGGCTATCTGTCTGAAAAAACCATTCTCAAGGTCAATGAAGCCATGAGAGAATTGGGCTATAAGCCCAACAATTTAGCTCGTAGCCTTCAAGGAAAATCAGCTAAGTTAATCGGCTTAATTTTCCCAAATATTTCCAATGTTTTCTATGCAGAATTGATTGACAAGTTGGAACACCAACTCTTTAAGAATGGATACAAGACCATCATCTGTAACAGCGAACATGACTCTGAAAAAGAACGGGAGTACATTGAAATGCTGGAGGCCAATCAGGTCGATGGTATCATTTCTGGAAGTCACAACTTGGGAATCGAAGACTACAATCGTGTGACGGCACCGATCATTTCCTTTGATCGAAACTTGTCTCCTGACATTCCTGTTGTCTCCTCTGACAACTACGGTGGCGGTGTTCTCGCTGCCCAAACCTTGGTCAAGACAGGTGCCCAGTCTATCATCATGATTACAGGAAATGACAATTCCAACTCGCCTACTGGACTGCGTCATGCTGGCTTTGCTTCTGTTCTCCCAAAAGCTCCTATTATCAATGTTTCGAGTGACTTTTCTCCCGTCAGAAAGGAAATGGAAATCAAGAATATCTTGACTCATCAGAAACCAGATGCGATCTTTGCTTCAGATGATCTGACAGCCATTTTGGTTATCAAAATTGCTCAAGAACTGGGAATCTCTGTTCCTGAAGAGCTCAAAGTCATCGGCTATGACGGGACTTACTTTATTGAGAACTACTACCCTCAACTCGCGACCATCAAGCAACCCTTGGAAGAGATTGCCCACCTCACTGTCGATCTTCTCTTGCAGAAGATTGAAGGCAAGGAGGTCGCGACAACTGGTTACTTCTTACCCGTCACCTTATTACCAGGAAAAAGTATTTAATACTCTTCGAAAATCAAATTCAAACCACGTCAGCGTCGCCTTACCGTACTCAAGTACAGCTTACGGCTAGCTTCCTAGTTTGCTTTTTGATTTTCATTGAGTATAAACACAAGAAAACTCAGACGAATGCGTCTGAGTTTTTTTATGATCGTAAATTTTCCAGATAGCGCTGAGCTGTCTCTAAGTTAAAGGTTTTCTCTGCGATGAGACGCTCAACGAGGGGAGCAACCTCTGTCTCACTAGCACCTGCTAGGAGAGCTAAGGATTTGGCCTGCAATTTCATGTGGCCTTGCTGGATGCCCGTACTCACCAAGGCTTTCAGAGCCGCAAAGTTTTGTGCAAGACCAATAGACACGATAATCTGGGCTAATTCTTTGGCAGAAGGATTTCCCAGTAGTTCATGACTAAGAGCTACACGGGGGTTGAGACCGATAGAGCCACCCTTGGTCGCTACAGGCATAGGTAGGGTCATCTCACCGACCAATTCTTCTGTGTCCCTATCTAGACTCCATCGACTAAGTCCTTGATAGCGTCCATCTCGACTGGCAAAGGCATGAGCCCCAGCTTCGATAGCACGCCAGTCATTACCCGTGGCGATTAAAATGGCATCGATACCATTAAAAATCCCTTTATTGTGAGTAGCTGCTCGGTAAGGATCTGCCTGCGCAAACTGGCTAGCCAAAGCTATTTTCTCTGCTATTTCTCTGGCTTCATCCTTTCGTCGGCTCAAGTAGCGAAAGGCAATACGACAGCTTGCTGTCACTAGAGAATCTGTCGCGTAATTGGACAGGATTCCCATGAGACTCTGCCCCTGACTGAGTTCTTCTAAGACCGGCTTCAAGGCTTCTAGCATGGTATTGAGCATATTGGCTCCCATGGCTTCCTGGGTATCGACATAGAGATAAACAACGAGAAAGTCTGTTTCACCTTTGATCTGTTCTACATGCAAATCACGCGCCCCACCACCGCGTTTGACGATGGAGGGATAGGCTTGATTGGCAAGTTCCAAGAGCTCTGCTTTCTTGTTGACAATCTTCTCTTGCGCTTGTTCAGGTTCAGCAACTTGATAAAGAGCTACCTGACCAATCATCTGGCGCTGATGAACCTGAGCAGTAAAACCGCCTGCTCGCTTGATGATTTTGCTGGCATAGCTAGCTGCAGCAACCACTGACGGCTCTTCTGTCACATAAGGAACTGTATAATCCTGACCATTCACCAAAAGCTCTGGAATAATCGAATAAGGTAGAGAAAAAGTTCCTACCACGTTTTCACTCAGCTGGTCTGCAACAGCCAAGCTGACTTGTTCATCCTGCTCTAGACTGGTTTGCTTTTCAGGACTAAGGAGCGCCTGAGCTCGCAACAACTCAAGGCGCTCATGGTATGATTTTTTAGAAAATCCATTCCAACTTATCTTCATTATTTTTCAACCTTGCTATAACGGCGTTGGTGGTCGACAATCTCCACCAAGGCATAGTCTTGATGTTCATAAGCTGCAAATTGGGCTGAACCAGATTCATCCAACTGCACCTCTTCGAAGAAGACTTTTTCATAGTCTGCAACGGATAGGACTGTACGTTGCTGGAGTTTGCTCAAGCGCTCTTTGTCGAGATAAGCTTCATAGCCTTCGACCAATTCACCACTAAAGAACTCTGAAACCGCTCCACTTCCGTAGCTGTAGAGGGCAATTTTATCTCCAGCCTTCAAAGTCTCTGCATTTTCTAAAAGGGAGAGGAGGCCGAGGAAGAGGGAACCTGTATAGATATTTCCAATCATCTGACTGTAAAGAATGGATTTGTCAAAGTTTTCTTGCAAACTATCCTGCTTCTCCTGAGAAAGAGTCTTGTCCATCATCTTGCGCAAGCCTTTTAGGGCCAGCTTAGGATAAGGCAAGTGGAAACAGATGGCCGCAAAGTCACCCATGGTCCAATCGTAACGCTTCTTGTATTCGTCCCAAGTCGTCATGAGACTGTCCAGATATTGCTGGGTTGAATAAACACCATTGACATAAGGAGTCGTTGAATAGTTTGGACGCCAGAAATCCATGATGTCACGCGTTTGAGCAACATTGTCATTGTTAAAGGCCATAATGCGTGGATTTTGCGTGATTAGCATGGCCACACTTCCAGCACCCTGAGTTGGTTCGCCCGGAGTTCCGACACCATACTTGGCAATATCACTGGCAATGACCAAAACCTTAGACTCTGGAGAAGTTTCCACATGTAACTTGGCATAATGAAGGGCAGCTGTTGCTCCATAGCAGGCTTCTTTGATTTCAAAGCTACGGGCGAAAGGCTGGATGCCTAACAGACCATGAACAAAGACCGCTGCTGCCTTACTCTGGTCAATTCCTGACTCGGTCGCCACGATGACCATGTCGATTTCTTCTTTATCTGTATCTGTGAGGATAGAGTCGCTTGCACTAGCAGCCAAGGTAACAATGTCCTCAGTCAGTGGTGCAATGCTAATTTCATTTAACAAGAGTCCCTTGCTAAATTTTTCGGGGTCAACTCCCCTTGCTTCTGCTAGGTCTTGTAATTTCAAGACATATTGACTGGTTGCAAAACCAATCTTATCAATACCGATTGTCATATTTACCTCTGTTTTTTCATTCATTGTAAAAAATCGTTTCATTCTATTTTATCACAAATAGGGGCAAAAGAGAGAAAAAAGACTTGATTCACCAAATCAAGCCTTTTCTTTGACTGCATTAGGAAGAGATTCCTCGTTGTTTTCGGATGTAGTAATAAAGCTTTAGAATTACCGTTCCACTTGCCATTCCAATAGAAATAACGAGGGCTAACATAACTACCAAAGTCGCGCTGGCAAGGGCATGACTGTAATCGCCTGTCACAAAGAAAGCTGTCGTCCGATAGGATAAATAACCTGGCACCAAGGGGGCAAGAATGGCCAAGACAAATACCACCGCTGGTGTCTTATAGACAATACTTAAAATCTGGCTAATGCAAGAGCCAATTACTGCTGCGATAAAGGTTGCAACGATGACATTGGTTGGTTCTTTGAGAACGAGATAGAGGAGCCAAACGCCCATTCCCAGAATACCACCAGGAAGGAGCATGGAGCGTTGGACATTCAGTACGATTAAAAAGGTGATAATGGCGAGTAAACTCGCCACCGCTTGGAGTAAAATACTTGTTAGAGTCATCTTATGTCATCAAAACCAGGGCGACCGAAGTGCCGGCCCCTAAAGCGAGGGTAATGAGCAGAGATTCAAACATCTTGCTCATACCAGAGTTGATATGGTTGGTCATGATATCCCGAACCGCATTTGTCAGAGCGATCCCTGGAACAAAGGGCATGACTGCTCCTGCTATGATCAGGTCTGCCGTCGAAGGAAATCCAGTGTAGCGGGCCCAGAACTGGGCAATCAAGCCAAAAACAAAGGCTCCCGCAAAGGCTGTTACAAAAGGAATGCGGATAAACTTCTCGACGTAGAGAGAGAAGGCAAACCCAAACAAGGTCGCAATAGCAGCACCAAATGCGTCATAGACATTTCCCCCAAACATAATCGAGAAGAAGGGAGCACTAAGGGTCGCTGCGATGGTTACTTGGAACTTAGTATAAGGAAGGGCTTGATTGCCGATTTCTTTCAGCTTTTTAAAGGCTGTCGAGAGATCAATCTGTCCTCCGACAAGCTCCCGTGATACTTGGTTGACATCACAAACTTTTTCGATGTTATAGGAGGATGATGTCACTCGCTTCATTCGAGAAATATTAGTATTTTCAATAGAAAAGAAAATAGCAGCGGGCATGGCAAGTACATTGCAATCCATAATCCCTTGTGAATGGGCAATACGAATCATGGTATCCTCTACCCGATGAATCTCCGAACCACTTTTCAAGAGAATGGTTCCTGCTAGCATAATCACATCAATGACGGCATTCAACTCTCTCGATTCGTCCATTTTCTCCTCCTTTTTTCTACTCCCTATATTTTATCACAAAATCTTGTTAAAAAAAATCTTTGTCATGATTTCATGACAAAGATTCGTTTAATCTCGAGAACTTTCGCGGTTTCCTTCATTATTTGGTTGATTAGTTGGAGGATTATTACCTTGTTGATTACCTTGTTGGTTCCCTTGATTTGGTGTTGTTGTAGAACCCTGGTTCCCTCGTTGAGCAGAGTTAGAGGATGAAGTTGACGGTGGTGTTTTCGGTTTGTAAATCGAAATCTTGATACGCGTGCTAGCAAGGTCAACCTTTTCACCAGCTTTTGGTGTTTGATCTACAACTGTACCCTCTGCTGTTCCTTCAGGAGCAGTCGATACTTCAATAACCTCGATATTAGCCTCTTTTACTCCGACAATCTGAGTCAGATTATTCTTAGTAAATTCGAGACTTGAACCGATGTAGCTAGGCATGCTGACACTGGTCACCTTCTTGGCCACTGTTAAGGTAATCGTGGTGGCTTTTGAAAGGTCATAAGTCGAACCCGAAGCAGGGGTTTGTCTGAGGATAGTTCCTGGTTCGCTTTCGCTGGATTCTTCCTCTTCCATCTTGATTAGATTTTCAGGAACCTTCTTCTCCTTGAGTTCAGCTACAACTTCTGTATACTTGCGTCCGACGTAATTGTTCAATTGGAAGGATTGCTTGCCAGAAGAAACAACCAAATTGACCTTGGTCCCTTCTTTTCGGCCGCTACCAGCTTCTGGATCCGTTCGAATAACACGTCCTTCTGCTACTGTATCGCTGGCCTCTGACTTTTCTTCACCAGCTTCAAACTTGGATTTTTTAAGAGTTTCCTTAGCCTCTGCAACGGTTTGTCCAGCTACGTTAGGAATAGCAATCGTTGCTGGTGTCCTTGACAAAATCCAGACCAAAGAGGCTGCAACCAATAGAAGACTAGCCAAAAGAATCATATAGCGAGCCTTAAACTTCCGTTTCTTGGCTGGTTTTGGTGCAGGTGCTGGCTCAGCGACTGGTTGAGTTGCTTTCTTTGGCTGAGGGCGTTCTTCTTGCGCAGGCGCTTTAGGAATAGACGTCAGTGTACTTTGTGGAACTTTAGGCAAGGTCTTGGTGTCTGCCTTGCTGGCATCATCAAAGACCAATTTTGGTTCATTTCGGCGATTGTATGACAAACTACTCGATAAATCTACATACATCTCCGAAACAGACTGATAGCGATCCGTCAATTTCTTGGCCGTTGCCTTGATGACAACATTTTCTAAAGCCTGAGGGACAGATGGATTTTCAGCAATGACTGATGGAAGAGGCTTCTGGAAATGCTGGAGAGCAATCGTAACTGCACTATCCCCATCGTAAGGAATGTGACCAGTCAGCATCTCATAGAAGATAATCCCCATTGCATAGATATCACTCTGGAAGGTCGCTTTAGAACCACGAGCTTGCTCTGGTGACAGATAATGAACCGAACCCAGCATCGAGTTGGTCTGAGTGAGACTGGTCTCCGCAAAGGCTACGGCAATCCCAAAGTCAGTGACCTTGGCTGTGCCATCAGGTGTCAGTAGGATATTTTGTGGTTTCAAATCGCGGTGAACAATGCCTCTAGTATGGGCTAAGCGCATGGCCAAGAGGATTTGTCCCATGATTCGAACCGCTTCTTCATTTGAAAGAGGATGGTGTTCTTTGATATAACGCTTGAGGTCAAGCCCTGCTACGTACTCCATAGCTAGGTACTGTTGACCTTCTTCCTCACCAATATCTGTTATCCGAACGATATGAGGATGGTCCAGATCTGCCATAGCCCTCGCTTCACGCTGGAAACGTGCTACAGCAATCGGGTCTGTCTGGTAGTTGGTCCTCAGGACCTTGACCGCCACTTCTTCCCCGTCTAGGATCAAATCCTTGGCCAGGTAAACATCTGCCATGCCCCCTCGACCAATCTGTTTGATAATCCGATACCGCCCGGCAAAAATCTTGCCGATTTGGATCATTCTGCTTCCTCCTCGTTCATGTAAACAAGGGCAACCGTAATGTTGTCTAAACCTCCTGCATTGTTAGCGAAACGAATGAGGGTTGCCGCCTTGTCTGCTAAGGAAATATCGCTGGTTACGATATCATAAATCTCGCTGGCCGAAATCATATTGGTCAAACCATCACTATTGAGCAAGAGATAATCTCCTGACTCCAGTGTAATCATTCCAAAATCTGGTTGAATCTCATCCTTTTGTCCGATGGACTGAGTGATGATATTTTTTTGGGGATGTGCTTCAGCTTCTTCTGGAGTCAACTGACCAGCCTTGAGCAATTCATTGACCAAGGAATGGTCACTGGTCAACTGGTGGTACTCTTCTCCACGAATCAAACCGATACGAGAATCTCCAATATGAGCATAGATAGCTTGGTTGTCAATAATAGCCATAGCTTCTAGCGTAGTTCCCATACCTTTGTAGTCTTCGTCCTGACCTAGTTGATGAATTTTTTGATTTTCAATCTCTAGGTAATGAGCAAACCACTCACGAACTTCATTGACTGAGTCGATTTGGGTATCCACCCAAGCCACGCCGAGGTCTGTTACCGCCATTTCACTAGCGATATTTCCTGCACGGTGCCCTCCCATCCCGTCAGCCAAAAGGATCATTGTGCGTCCTGCTCGGTTGACAAAGTGATTGACATAGTCTTGGTTATTTGTTCGTTTCTGACCAACATCTGTTAATAATGCTATTTCCATTGTGTCAGTTCCTTCCTAATCTGATATCTTACGAAATTGGCTAATGAAGAATCCATCACTTCCATACAATTCTGGAGTAATCAGGATACAGCCATCTTTCAGGATATCTTTACATTCGTGTTCTAGTTTAACCTGCTCGAACTCGGGATGACTTTCTAAAAACGCCTCAACGACTTGAAAGTTCTCCTCAGAGACAATAGTACAGGTACTATACGTTATTATACCACCTTTTCGTAGTGTTTGACAAACACTACCTAATATTTCCAGCTGAATTTCCTGCAATGACGTGAAATCTGCCGTTTCTTTATTGTATTTGATGTCTGGTTTGCGGCGCAAGAGGCCGATTCCAGAACAAGGGGCATCTACTAAAATCTTATCAAAAGAGTCTTTTTCAAAAAACTCATGCACTTTTCTGGCGTCCAATTTTTGCGTTTGCACTCGATCCGCCACACCCAGACGTTGGGCGTTTTCTTGGATCAAGTCCAACTTGTGATCATAAAGATCTAAAGCCGTCACCTTACCAGATGTGAGGAAAGAAGCCATATGGGCTGTTTTCCCACCCGGAGCTGCACAGGCATCTAGGACCTGCTCATGGCCTTGCAGATCAAGAGTCGGAGCAACCAGTTGACTGGACTCGTCTTGGATGGTTATAGCCCCTTCTGCGAACAAATCATGTCCTGCAAAGTAGCCTTGCTCCTTGACCAGACCAGTGGCCGCCAAAGGGGAATCACTCGCCTCTAACACGGCTTTGATCTCCTCTTTTCGGCTCAAATCGACTACACGAATACTGGCTTTGCTGCGTACCAAGAGACTTTTAAAGATGGCTTGTGCTCGCTCTTCACCGTACTCTTCCTTGAGCTTAGATACTAGCCAAACTGGGAGAGAATAGGCAATGGAATCACGCTTATTTTTTCGCTTAATGCTGTCAATATCTGGCCAGCCTTCTCGTAAGATACGACGCAGGACGGCATTGACCAATTTCTCACTGCCTTTTTTACGGGCTTTGGCTAGTTCCACTGCTTCATTAACAACAGCGTGATTAGGAATCTTATCCAGATACCGAAGTTGGTAGGCGCTCAGGAGGAGCAGAGTATAGAGCCAGTTATCTAGCTTATCCCGGTCTTGGATAAAGTGGGACAGGTACCATTCCAGAGTGAGTTTTCGGGCTACCGTTCCGTAGACAATCTCTGTCACCAAGCCCTTATCTGCTGCTGAGAGTTGACTCCCCTTGAGGTGTTTATTTAAGGTAATATTGGAGTATGCTTGGTTAACTAAAACATCCTCTAGCACTGCTAGAGCTAGACTTCTAGCCGTTTCTACTTTAGTCACCAAATCGTTCTCCTACAGTCAATGTCCGACCCACTCCGTTGAGGAAGGAAGCAATGTCCATCTTGGGCTTCCCAGCTGGCTGCACTTGCTTGAGAGATAGAGCGCCTTCAGCCGCTGCAACGATTAATTCTTTCTTGCCAATAGAGAGGATCTCACCTGGAGCTCCCTGACCTTCTACTGGTAGGGCTTCATAAATCTTAAAGCGGTCTTCCTTGAGAAAAGTGTGGGCAACAGGCCATGGATTCATCCCTCTGATTTGGTTAAAGAGTTGACGGTTAGTCTTATTCCAGTCCAACTTTTCTTCCTCTGGTTTGATATTTGGCGAGAAAGTGACTTGACTAGGATCTTGTGGTTCAGGTTTGATCTCCCCAGCAATATAGGCAGGAAGGGTGTCCAAAAGCAAGTCCCGACCAACGATTGCCAATTTTTCAAACAAGGTTCCAACATTATCCTCATCAGTGATAGGAATACTGCGACGGGAAATCATGTCTCCTGCATCCATTTCCTTGACCATTTCCATAATGGTCACACCAGCTTCCTCATCCCCTTGAATCAAGGCATAATGAATGGGGGCACCACCACGGTGTTTGGGAAGAAGGGAGGCGTGAACATTGACCGCAAAGTCCATGCTATCAAGAAGTTTACTTGGGAGAAATTGCCCAAAAGCAGCGGTCACAATCCCATCTGCTCCTAAATTCATAATAGCTTCCAGCTCTGGACTTCCAGATAATTTTTCAGGCTGGTAGATGGGAAGACCTGCTTCTTTGGCAGCCTGCTTGACTGGGGTTTCTTGGATAACTTTTTTACGGCCGACAGCGCGGTCTGGCTGGGTCACAACAGCTAGGATCTCGTAACGGTCGTCTGATAACAACCCCTTCAAAACTGTCGCTGAAAAATCAGGTGTCCCCATAAAGATTAGTTTTGTCATTTCTTCTCCTTCTTATAAAAATTGCTGCGGTTCGTGGTCAATGCTGAGACGAAGCTCGCTATTTTCCCGTTCTTGGGTCAAGGCCAAGACCTGGTTGAGGGTTGGTCCCAGCTCATCTTCTAAACGGTATTTAATCAAAATCTGGTAATGGTAAAGGTTGTGGGTGCGGGCAATGGGTTTTGGCGTTGGTCCAAGGATTTTACTAGTTTCCGATAAACCTGAGCGCAAAATTCCCATGACTTCATAGGCACGTTTGACAACCTCTTCTTCTTTCTTGTGAGAGAGGGTAATCCCAATAGTGAAATAATAAGGCGGATAGCCGAGTTGGCGCCTGATACTCATTTCATAGGCATAAAAACCTTCATAGTCCTGTTCCTTGGCAAAACGAATGGCATAGTGCTCAGGATTGTAAGACTGGATCAAGACCTGCCCAGCCTTTTCCGCACGACCTGCACGACCAGCCACCTGAGTTAAGAGTTGGAAGGTTCTCTCAGAAGAACGGAAATCAGGCAGATTCAAAGCCGTATCCGCATTGAGCACTCCGACCAAAGTCACATTTGGAAAATCCAAGCCCTTGGCAATCATCTGAGTTCCCAGCAAGATATCTGCTTGCCCTTGACCAAACTGGTCAAGAAGAGCTTGGTGACTACCCTTCCTACGGGTCGTATCCACATCCATCCGCAGAATACGTGCCTGAGGAAAAAGCTCTGCTAGCTCATCATAGGCTTTCTGAGTCCCCGTCCCATAGTATCGAATACTGCGGCTCTGACAGTTGGGACAGACATGAGGAATTCCCTTAGAAAAGCCACAGTAATGGCAGTTCATGGTCTTGGTATCCATGTGCAAGGTTAGAGAAATGTCACAGTTGGGACAAGTATCCACCGTCCCACACTCCCGACACATAACAAAGCTAGAATAACCCCGACGATTGAGCATGAGGACTACCTGCTCTTTTTTATCCAGACGTTCTTTGATGGCCTCTAGCAAAGGAGGTGTAAAGTTTGATGTCTCATTCTGCCCGATATAGTCACGAAAGTCAATCACTTGAACCTCAGGAATGGTGGCTAAAGGATTGGCACGTTGGCTTAGACGTAAGTGTTGATAGACACCTTTTCCAGCCCTCGCACGGCTCTCTAAGCTCGGTGTCGCCGAACCAAGGACCAGAGCCGCTTGATTGTACTGGGCTCGTAAAATGGCGACCTCTCTAGCATGATAACGGGGATTGCTGTCTTGCTTGTAGCTAGCTTCATGCTCTTCATCGATAATGATGACACCTAGATTTTTCAGAGGAGCAAAGATAGCTGATCGAGCGCCAACGACAACTTGGGCATCGCCACGTTCGACCTTGCGCCATTCATCGTACTTTTCACCATTGGACAGGCCTGAATGAAGAATGGCTACTTTCTCGCCGAAACGAGCAATGAAACGCTCCGTCATTTGTGGCGTCAGGGAAATCTCAGGCACCAACAAAATGGCTGTCTTGCCCTTGTCCAAAGCTCCTTGGATAATCTGTAAGTAAACCTCTGTTTTCCCACTTCCTGTAATCCCTTGAAGGAGGAAAGGAGGTTGCTGACTGCCAATAGCACTGACAACGGCATCACGCGCCTGTCTTTGTTCTGGATTCAATTCCAAAGGTTGGCTGGCTTCAATGCCTTCAAAATAAGCAGCTGAGCGTTGCACTTCCTTTTGGACTAGGGTTAGAGCTCCTTGCTCCACAAAGAAGTTGACTTGCTCCCGCGAGTAGGAATCTAACAAACTAGCTAGAGGAGCGCTTTCAGGATGAGCTAGCAAATAGTCTCTCAGCTCTGCCTTTTTCTTAGCACGCGCAGAAATCTCAATCTTCTCTAGTCGAGTAGCATCAACCTCATACCAAGACTGGGTCTTGACCTTCTTCTGATCGACAGCCTGGTATTCTAGGCGGAGCAGCCCTTTTCTGGTCAAGCGCATCATTTCTGCCTGTTTGGCCAAATCTAGAGATGAAAAGGCTAGCGAATCTTCTGAACCAAACAAGCGCTCTTTGTCTGCCTGACTCAGGCCTTCTAGAGGATAGAGAATCTTATCATAGCTGGAGTTTAAAAATCCTGGAAGCATGGCTTTTAGAATGGAGATCTTGTAAGAAAAGACTGACTTACGAAGCTCCTCAGCCAGCCAGAGTTGCTCCTGGGTCAAGACGGGCGAAAAGTCTAGGACTTCTGCAATCTCTTTCAAGTCCTGATCTGCCACTTCTTCATCCGACTGGGACTCCAAACCCAATACAATCCCTTGGATCAAACGATTGCCCTTGCCGAAGGGTACATGAACCCGCATACCGACTTCCAGCATCTCTACAAATTCCTCTGGGATCTTGTAACTGTAGGGCTGGTCCGTCTGCATCAGGGGAACATCCACGATAATCTTTGCGATAGCCATTTTCTCACCTCCTTCTTGTCACTACATTCTTGCAATAGAAAAAATAAGATTGAGTCCCCCCAACCTTAAATTTTTTCACCATCTTCTTTTTCTTTAGCGATTTGCTCTTTGATTTTCTTTTCTTCTTCTTCTTTTCGGCGTTTTTCTTCTTCGATACGGAGACGAACTGCTTCACGTTTTCCTTCTGGATCTGGGTGAATGGTTACATTTCCAGACTCGATTTCTTCTAAAGCACGAAGAGTTGATTTTTCAGACTTAAACTCTTGAGTCGCTGGTGCGCCTGCTTCTAGTTCGTGGGCACGTTTTGCTTCCAAGATTACGAGTGAATATTTTGATGGTACCTTGTCCAGCAAGGTATCAATAGAGGGTTTTAACATCATTTGCTTGTACCTGTTTCCTATAGTTTATCGAGTAGTTGGAGATTTTGGCAACATCTCCTGGTAGTGACCAATAACACGGTCCACACGGAAGTGTTCTGCTTCGATCACACGCTTGACACGTTCAGCAGCGAGGGGCACCTGATCGTTGACAATGGCATAATCATACTCACGCATGAGGGCAATTTCTTCCTTGGCTTTTTCGATTCGTTGGGCAATCACTTCAGCGCTATCTGTTCCACGACCTACCAAACGATCTTGCAATTCATCCAAATCTGGTGGTGTTAAGAAGATAAAGACAGCATCTGGAACCTTTTTCTTAACCTGAAGGGCTCCTTGGACTTCAATCTCAAGAAAGACATCGATTCCCTTATCTAGGGTTTCGTTGACATAGGTCAGAGGAGTTCCATAATAGTTACCGACATATTCTGCATATTCCAACATCTGACCTTGACGAATCAGCTCTTCAAACTCTTCACGAGTACGGAAGAAATAATCTACTCCGTCCACTTCACCAGGACGTTGCGCACGCGTCGTCATCGATACAGAGTATTGAAATTGATTCTCAGAACTCTCAAAAATCTCTCTTCTAACCGTTCCTTTCCCAACTCCTGAAGGACCAGAAAAAACGATTAGCAAGCCTCGGTCTGCCATTGTGTCTCCTTTAGTTAGTCTGTGAAATAAAGTAAAATTTCTCTCGGATACTGATGATTGCGTCAGTTATCCTTCTACAGTCTTTCTATCTAGTGTAACAAAAAAGCAGTAATTTTTCAACTGCTCTTTCTTATTTATTTAGCATAATCTACTGCACGAAGTTCGCGGATCACGGTTACCTTGATATTTCCTGGGTAATCGAGATTATTTTCAATTTTCTCACGAACTTTGTGAGCCAAGATTGTGACTTTGTCGTCTTTGATTTGTCCTGGATTAACCATGATACGGATTTCACGTCCTGCTTGAAGGGCAAAGCTGTTTTGCACTCCTTCAAAGCCATTGGCGATTTCTTCCAAATCATGGAGACGCTTGATATAGCTTTCAAGAGATTCACTACGAGCACCTGGACGCGCTGCACTCAAGGCATCTGCTGCAGCAACGATCACTGCAATGACGCTTTCGGCTTCCACATCGCCGTGGTGGCTAGCAATAGTATTGACCACAACTGGGTGTTCCTTGTACTTACGAGCCAATTCCGTACCAATCTCAACGTGGCTACCTTCAACCTCGCGGTCAATAGCTTTCCCGATGTCATGAAGGAATCCAGCACGACGAGCAAGAGCTGCATTTTCACCAAGTTCACTGGCGATGATACCAGATAACTTAGCAACCTCAATCGAATGACGCAAGACATTTTGTCCATAAGAAGTACGGAACTGCAAACGTCCCATGATCTTCATCAGGTCTGGATGGAGGTTAGGCGCACCAATCTCATAGGCAGCAGCCTCACCATATTCGCGGATTTTATTGTCAATCTCCTGACGGTTTTTCTCCACCAATTCCTCGATACGAGCTGGGTGGATACGGCCATCCTTGAGCAACATTTCCATGGTCATACGAGCAATTTCACGACGAATCGGATCAAATCCTGACAAGGTTACCACTTCTGGCGTGTCGTCAATGATGACATCTACCCCTGTCAAACTTTCAAAGGTACGAATATTGCGTCCTTCACGACCGATAATGCGTCCCTTCATGGTATCGTCTGGTAGATGAACTGTAGAGTTTGTTGACTCCGCTACATACTCACCAGCGATACGCTGCATAGCCTGAACCAAGATATCTTTGGCAATCTTGTCTGAACGTTCCTTCACCTCTTGCTCTGCCTCACGAATGCGGCTAGCAATTTCCTTGGTCAAATTTTCCTCTGTCTGAGCCAAGATAATATCTCGAGCCTCAGTTTGGGAAAGGGAACCGATACGTTCAAGTTCAGCTTCTTTTTGTCTTTCGACTTCCTCTAATTGCTCTTCACGTGCATCAAGGTTTTTTGCTCTATCAGAAATACTTTGTTCTTTTTGTTCAAGTGTTTTTTCTTTGTTCGTCAAATTGTCGTCTTTGCGGTCAAGGCTCGTAGCTCTCTCCGTCAAACGACTTTCAATTTGCTTGAGCTCCTGACGTTCTGACTTAAATTCAGCGTCCACTTCTTCACGGTATTTTCTGGCTTCCTCTTTGGCCTCCAATAGTGCTTCTTTTTTAAGAGACTTGCTTTCGCTCTTGGCTTCATTTAGTAATAAATCCGCTTCGCGCTCAGCTTGTCCTCGTAAATTAGTTGCTTCTTGTTCAGCATTTAGAAGCATCAACTCTGCAGCCTCTTGAGATGATTTCATCTTAGCTGAGATGCTGACATATCCAATGACTAAACCAATGATGACGGCAAAAACAGCAATCGCAAGTGTCATGATTTCCATGTTTTTACCTCATTAAATTTGTTTATCGAATGACATACATTCCTTAATATTCTATCATAAAAAACCGATTTTCACAAACCGAAATTGAAGAGTTTTGTATGAATTTTTGAAGAAATCCCTTAGATTTTCAAGTAAAATTAAGAATCTTTAAAAATTTAAATTTCCACGAAAAACGAAGCAAAAAAGCCTACCTTTCAGTAGACTTAGTTTGTTTCTATTCTAATCGGAACCCTGCCAAAATTCTGTTCTGCGATGCTTGGGTGTCCTAGTTGGTAAATCTGGTCTGCCTTTTGGGTCATAGCATCCCAAGGTTCTTTGCCAATTCGACTGACTAGATGGACCTGCTCTTTCAGTGACTTGAGATGTTGTCTGCCTTTTTCGGTAAAGCCAAGGACATGGATAGCTTCTGGCAAGTCGCTTTCTCTGGCCTGCACCAGAATATAGGTCAAGAGGCGTCTGACACGCGCCTTGGTGTAGCGTTTGGTCGCAACTGCCTCGACCAATTCGTCAACAGACTGAGCCTTCTTGATAGCTTCCTTGATGCGCACAGCCATTTCTTGATTGACCTGATAGATGGTCGTTAGGTCTGGATTTGACAAGATTTGATAGCGGAGCAAGGGAAAATAGTCATCCCAGCTCACCTTACTGGCCTGCTCAAAGAGGGCAAGAGAAGGCATAAAGCGTTCTAAGAAATCTTGGTCTGACTGGTGCTGACGCAGAGCTGTTGCCGAGGCAAAGTCCACATCCTTGTCCACAGAATGGTAACCCGCCCCCTGACGCTGAATCGGATGAAGTTTGATGTTGCGTCCCGCAACCGCCTTGGCATAGGCCAGAGCAAGGACATGATTAGGCGTATTGCCTGAAAAATCTAGATCTGCAAATTCTTGCCACATAGCTTGGGTTTTCTGAGGGTAGGAGAGGGAATCAGGTAGATTGTCCACAAATTTCTCCATTTCTCTACCTTGCTCTGTGTATAAGTCAGCAATTTTCTGATAATCCAGAATTTCTTCTGTCCCAAAAGCAAGACTATCAATGCCCAATCGAGCCAAGATATCCACAGCCCCTTGCCCAAAGAAATCCGCCGCCTGAATACTGACTAAAAAAGGCAATTCCACTACCAGATCAGCTCCATTTTCCAATGCCATCTGGGCCCTTGTCCACTTATCCACAATAGCAGGCTCTCCACGCTGCATGAAATTCCCAGACATGGCAACGATTTTCAGTCCCTCCGCCTGATCCAGCAGGTATTTATGTCCATTATGAAAAGGATTAAACTCCGCGATAATACCTGTGATGGTCATGATGTTCTCCCTTTCTAATGACGAAATCTACGATACCGCTCAGGCAATCTTCCTCTCCAGTTAAGCCATTGTTTTTCTCCTACTGGAAGGATTTCTGCCAGTTGTTCATTACTATAATTTTTTTGTAACTCAGGATAAGCTATCAACATAGTTGGTCTATGGCATCCAGCAACTGTCATTGGCCATGTTCCATACATCAGCATATGTCGGATATCATCCTCCGATTTTATTTCATTTACTAACATATCAAAAAGTTTCTTAGACATATCGTAAACGACTAACTCTGAATATACGGTTCCTTCTTCCTGAACATAGAAGTATTGCCCATCTTTCTCCCAAAGCGTTCCATTTTGACGAATACGATTAAACTGCGAAACTTCTTCCCAAGAATATTTTGATCGAACCATATCCATCTCCTACTTCTGCGCGACAAAAAACCAACGGGTAGTGGTTTCTGTTGGTTCCTTGTCCTCAAAGTCCGCATAGAGTTTGAAGGACTTGAATCCAGCCTGTTCCAGCAAAACATCATAGGTCAGGACCTCATAGGTCCGTTCCTCATGCACTTCATCATGGCGACTAAAAGAGCCGTCTGCTTCCTTGACGAAAAAGGTCA
Organism: Streptococcus sp. Z556; assembly: GCF_053010225.1. Lineage (NCBI taxonomy): Bacteria > Bacillati > Bacillota > Bacilli > Lactobacillales > Streptococcaceae > Streptococcus > Streptococcus sp. Z556. The sequence goes on along the minus strand of NZ_JBRKNU010000001.1, from coordinate 112,095 downwards.
ACTCATGCACGATAGAGTGAGGTGCTGCGTCCTCGTAGGTATCCCAGAGCATGGCAAAATCTTCTGCATTTTCATGGTAAGAATAGCCTGGAAAAATTTCATCTGTCTGGTAGATCGAATGGACATCAAATATAAAGACACCATCTTCGTTGAGGGCATTATATACTTCCTTAAAGACATCCCCTACTTCCACCTCATCCTGCATGTAGCAGATAGAGTCCGAATAACACGTGACAAAATCATATTTCCCTGCCTTGGACAAATCCAGCATGTTGCCTTCAATAAAATCAATCTTTTGCTTGGCTGAAGTCGCTCTCTTCTCCGCAATCTTCAACATATCAGCACTCAAATCAAGTCCAGTTACATCAAAACCAGCCTGAGAAAAGCGCACTGACTGGATGCCTGTCCCACAAGCCAATTCCAAAAGCTTCTTTCTCTCCTTGGTCTTAGGCAAATGACGGAGGGAAAAATCCGTCCATTTATCGTATAAACTATCATCCATCACAGCATCGTAAACAGCCGCAAAGGTTTCATAAGTCGCCATAATTAAGATACAAAGAGCGTTAAAAGCAAAGAGAAAATAGGAATCTTACCGACGTAGCGTCAGATACAAGGGAAGTTAATCTTTTTCTCACTGCTTTTAGCTCGTGTTCAGTTTCGAGATGAACAAAACACGACGCCCTCACCTTTCCATCAATTTCTTTTAAAATAAGCAAAGAAACCCAGTTGACTACAACTGAGTTCATCTCCTATGCCAAGGCTTCTGAAATGTCTACTGAATCCGCCTCATGCCATAGTTTTTCCAAGTTATAGTGGGCACGCATTTCCTCTGAGAAGATATGAACAACGACACCGCCGAGGTCTAGCAAGACCCAGCCTCCAGCTGCATCACCTTCGACATGACTGCCTTTAACACCAGCTTCTGCAACTTTTTCACGAATGTTATCAGCGATTGCGTCCAACTGACGGCTATTCATCGAGCTAGTGATGACAAAGTAGTCTGTCACACTGGTCAAATCTTGTACATCAAGTGCGAGGATATCCTCCGCACGTTTCTCATCAGCCGCTTTCACGACTAGTTCTAGTAATTCTTTTTCGTTCATTTAGTCCTCTTTCAAATAGTGCACAAAGGCGTTATAGGTTTCAAGGGTTTGGGGATAGATGGGAAATCCCTTATGAGCTAGATGCTCCACAGTGCGAGCTGTCTCATAGGCCACTGCCTTATTGAGCGATGAACTTGCAATCTCACGCGCCTGGTTCACTCCAGGGAAGGCACGATTGTGCTCGATATAGTCTGCTACATAGATGACCTTGTCTAAGTCCGTCATCTGACCAGCACCAACTGTATGAATTTCAATGGCTCGCAGGATTTCAGAATCTTGTAAATCCAAATCTTCTTTGATTTTATAAATTCCGACCATGCCATGCCAAACATTATTGCCCCAGTTTTTGAGGTCAGGGTCTAGCTGATAACGGTCAATCAAGTCTAGAAAATCCTGATCTGACAGCTTCTTGGCATAGTCATGGAGAAGACCTGCTAATCCTGCTTTCTCGGCATCGACTCCAAATCTCTCCGCTAGTTCTATGGCTGCACGCTCCACACCCAAGCAATGGGTCAAACGTTTTTCAGGCAGAAGCTCTGCCATTTTTTCCAACAAAGCCTCACGGGAGCAGTTGATATAGTCTTGATAGGCCATCAGTAAAGCCCCTCCTTCTCGATGTAGTCTAGCACTGGCTGAGGTAGGAGAAAGTTAGGTTTCCGACCTTGGGCAAGGAAGTCACGCACCATGCTGGATGAGATATCCATGAGCGGTACATCCACCCAGATGACTGGATAAGAAGTCCCTGCCTTGTAGCGTGGGCGCTGGACTCCCACAAACTGAACCATGTCAACCAGCTCATCAATTCGGTACCACTTAGGCAGATAATCCACCATATCAGCTCCGATAATGAAGTAATAGTCCGTGTCTGGATGTTGCTCTGTCAAAATCTTCATGGTGTCGTAGGTGTAGGAAATCCCCTTGCGCTCCAGCTCAATAGTTTCAATGGCTAGTCCTTCGATCCCCTCAATCGCCAATTCAAGCATCTTGAGACGGTGGTGTTCAGGGATGGTTTCTTTTTTGTCTACATGAGGTGGCTGATATTCAGGCATGAGCAGGACCTGGTCCAGCCCTAACTGTTGTCGTACTTGATCCGCCACAACAAGATGGGCATGGTGAACAGGGTTAAAATTCCCCCCTAAAATCCCAACTTGTTTGCGCTTTTTCTCCTTGATTTCTGGCTCCAACTCTACCTTGGTAAAGGGAGTCAATAATTCAATTGCCATAGGCTCGTCTTCCTTTAATTCTCTGTAAAAACAGTTGTTTGGAGTAGGGTTTTAGATTTCTTTGACTTTTTTAGAAATCTTGCGATTTTCTTTCTTGCTGGATTGTTTATACAAAATCAAGATGCGTCCGATTTTTTGGACAGTATCCACACCAATTTCTTCCTCCAAGATTTCAGCTACTTCGTGGATGTTTTCATCTGTGTTTTGTAAGAGCGTGACTTTAATCAATTCGCGGGCGTCAAGAGCCTGACGGACGCTGGTTTTGATTTGGTCGTTGAGACCATTTTTCCCGATTTGGATGATGGGTTTGAGGGGGTGCGCCTGACTGTTGAGGTAGGCACGTTGTTTCGATGTTAATGACATAATTTCTTTAAAAGAGTTTCTTTTTATACTTTTCTAAAGTGGTGACGGACGTCAGCAAAGTCCTTCGGACTTTCATGACTAAAATTTGAGTCTAAAGTCTCAAATTTTCCGCAGTTGGTACAATCACTTGTACCAACTGACACCACAGCGAAAAGTATTCTCCATGGGGCTCGCAATGCTCGCCTTAATAAAGACAACCCTTTCCTTTCTGTGTTTAAATAATTGCTTTTCGTGTGATGACTGCGACGCCTTCTGGTGCCCAGACGGCGACTTTGGCGGTGCCTGTTACGCGGATCCAGCCTAGTCCTGAGATGACTAGGTCTGTTTTGTCCTTGATAGTAAATACATGCTGGACTAGTTTTGGAAAGTCTTCTTTTTCCTTGCTATTTGGTGGCGTTAAAAGGGTACCTAGGTGCTTGTCGTAAAAGGCACTCGCGGCTTCAAGCTTGGTACGGTGGAGTTTGAGTTCATTGTCAAAAAAGGCTGTAAAACCTTGCTTTTCTCCTGCAATGAAGTCAAATCGGCCCAAACCTCCTAAAAATAGAGTTTGCTCTGGATTAAGCTGGTAGGTTTTAGGTTTGATTTCCTTTTTAGGGCTGACATACTTGAGGTTTTTAGCTGTCAAGTAGTGGGCCATCTGGTGACGGTGGATAATCCCCGGTGTATCGTAGATATAAGATCCGTCATCAAGTGGGATTTCAATCTTGTCCAAGGTTGTCCCTGGAAAGCGTGAAGTCGTGATGACATTTTGGTCACCCGTGATTTCTTGGATAATGGCATTGATGAGGGTTGATTTTCCTACGTTGGTCACACCGACTACATAGACATCACGGCCCTTTCTATAGTGCTCGATTTTGTCAATGACTTCCTTAATGGCATGCTTGTTTTGGGCTGATGTCAGAACGACATCTACTGGACGAAGTCCTTCCTCGTGGGCACGTTCCATGAGCCACTGGCTAATCTTGCCCGGTTTAACAGACTTGGGCAGGATATCTTTTTTATTTCCGACCAAGAGGACATCATTACCCGATACAAAGCGTGGCAAGCCTGGGATGACAGAACCATTAAAGTCAAAGATATCAATGACATTGACCACCAAGGCATCACTGTCTCCTACCTCGTGCAAGAGCTTGAGGAAATCATCGTCTGTCAACTGGACATCTGTGATTTCATTGTAATGACGGAGACGGAAACAGCGTTGGCAATAGACTTCTCCTGTCTCCAACCCTTTTTCGAGTGCCGACTGGGGCGTAAATCCAAGACCAGCCTCGTCTGTCGTCTGAATGGTTGCTCCACAACCAATACAGAGAATTTCTTCCATAGTTAGATTCCTTTTTTATATGTAATAGGTCCGTACTTTTCAGTAATTTGCTTCATGACACGGCGCTCGCGAGCTCGGTTGATCTGCGTCTTGATAGAGTCATGTTGGACCAATGGTTTGACCAAAATTGAGCGAATTCCTGCACGATGGGCTGCCCGAATATCGGTCATGAGCTGGTCACCGACCATGACCACTTCATTTTTCTCATAGTGAAATTCCTTCATGGCACGGTCAATCCCAAATGTGAAGGGTTTCAATGCCCAATAAACGTAATCAATCCCAAATTTCTCAACTGCGCGTTGAACTCGTTTTTTGGTATTATTTGATACCACGATGATGCGAATACCTGCATCCCGAAGGTCATGTAGCCACTGTTTCATCTCTGGCGTCCCATCAGGGTTGTTCCAAGCAATGAGGGTATTGTCCAAATCGACCAAAACAGCCTTGATACCCTGCGCCTGCAGGCTTGGGACTGTCAGATCATAGACTGCTTCCACAGCAAAATCTGGCATATAGTTTTCAATCGCCATTCTGGCTCCTTTTCTTAACTTTTTTTCGCAATTTTTCTCAAAATCAATGACAAGACCAACCATAAGACCGCACTAGCCAAGCTGATGTAGACCCAAGCATAGGGCTCGTCTGTGAAGGGGAGGGGAACATTCATCCCGAAGAAGCCCGTCACTACTGCCAAGACTGCTAGTAAAACTGAAATAATGGTCAAGGTTGTCAAGTTATCATTCAGGTTATTATTCAAAATGTTGTTGTAAGAGGCTGATAGTTGTTGCAGAACTTGAGAGATCAAATCGGTCATCGAAACCAGCTGGTGAGCCTCAATCATGGCATCATCAAACTGTTCTCTCTCAACTTCGTTAAAACCGCGATAAAGGGCATGGCCTTGGATATGTTCTAGCAACATGCGATTCTGCTTGGCAGCCGCTGTCAGATAGACCATACCAGTCTCCAAGTCGGAAAGAGCAAAGAGGTTTTTCTTAGTCGTTCGCTGACGCAAGAGGCCGTTGACCTCATCCTTACTCTTATCCATCTGTTCGATGACAGGATAGTAGGCATTGCTGATGATTTCCAGACTAGCAAAGAGAAACTTGTAAATAGAAAGCATATCATGACTCTCTAAATAACGTGTCATCTGTTCAATCACATAGGCATTTTTCTTATTACTAATCGTAATCAAGCGATGATGTTCCACGATAAAGGTCATGGGAAAGGCTTCATAGTATTCCTTGTCCTTTTTCAAATCCAATACATTGTAGATAAAGGTGACGGTTCCACTTTCGCGGTGGTAGTCCATGTGGGCACGCTCGTTTCTATCCAGTGCGTATTCAATGGTTTCCTTGTCCAATCCATAGATTTCAGAGAGATCTTCTAGTTTTTTCAATTTTCCCAAATCTAGGTTAATCCAAGTGCATCCATTGCCCAACTGCTTTTCTACAAACATATTTTCTCCTTTACCAAACTCTTTCTATTGTACCACAAATCTGCCAAAATAGCAGACCTACTCTGTGCGGGAAAAGTTGCTGACAACAGTGATATTTCGGTTTGGAACAAAGTGAAGGGCTTGATCCTCACTTCGAAGTTGGGTCGTGCGGATTCCTACACTGACAACCTTGCCAGAGACGGTAATCGGTCCATTTGTGAGAACCACCTCGTCGCCCACATCGAGCTGGCGTTCAAAGAGGATGAAAAAGCCATTGATGACATCGGATAGAAAACCTTGCGCCCCCATCCCAATGGCAACCCCAGCAATTCCTGCCCCAGCAAGGAGACTAGAAACCGGCAAGCCTAAAATGGACAGGATACAGTAGATTAAAAAGAAATAAAGGGTATAGTTAAAGATATTCTCAAGCAAACGAGAAATGGTCTTTTGTCTGCCAGCATCTCGATTTGAGAATTTAAGGGAGGGCTTGACAATCTTTCGGACAGTCGCATGGAGGATCTTTTTGGCTATATAAAATAGAAGGATGAGAATCAAAAGAGAGATCAACTTGGTCAAAAGATTCTCTAATAGGCCTGTGAGATCCAATTTGTCAAGATAACGTTGAAAAAATTCTTGCATACAAAACTCCTTTTTCCTATTATACCATAACTTATCTGAAGACTATTCCCTATAAATATTCAAATTTCATTTGATTATTTAGTCAAATCTTGATTTTATGGCATATTTATACTATAATCAACAAAAGCGTGGGATTTGCTCCTTTCCGCTCTCTATTATCAACTTTTTAGGAAATTCTCATGTCTATCACCCAACGTACAACAAAACTGATCTTGGCGACCTGCCTCGCTTGTTTTCTCGCTTATTTTTTAGATTTATCATCAGCGGTTTCAGCTGGCATTATCGCCCTCTTAAGCCTTTCTGACACGCGCAGAAGTACGCTAAAATTGGCCCGTAACCGCCTCTTTTCCATGCTCCTAGCGCTCGCTATCGGCGTTCTAGCCTTTCAGCTGACCGGCTTTCACATCTGGAGTCTAGGCCTCTATCTGGCTCTCTACGTGCCTCTTGCTTACAAAATGGGCTGGGAAATCGGCATCACACCTAGCAGTGTCTTGGTCGGTCATCTCTTGGTACAGGAGTCTACTTCTCCAGCTCTCTTGCTCAATGAAGTGCTCCTCTTTCTCATCGGGACAAGCTTTGCTCTGTTGGTCAACCTTTACATGCCCTCTCGGGAAAAGGCCATTCACAGCTATCATCTTCAGGTCGAAGAAAAGTTAAAAGACATCCTGCTTCGCTTTAAATACTATCTGTCAAGAGGAGACGGGCGCAATCAAGCCCAACTCGTTGACGAGTTAGATAGCCTTCTTGATGAAGCCATCAAGCTTGTCTATTTGGACCACTCGGACCACCTCTTTCACCAGACGGACTACCACATCCACTACTTTGAGATGAGACAGCGACAAAGTCGTATCCTGCGAAATATGGCCCAGCAGATCAATACCTGTCATCTGGCTGCAAGTGAGAGTTTGATTTTGGCCCAGCTCTTTTCTAAGATCGCTGCCCAGCTAAGTCAGACCAATCCTGCTCATGACCTACTTGATGACATCGAACGCTATCTGAAAGTCTTCCGTAATCGGAGTCTCCCTAAAACACGCGAGGAGTTTGAGACCCGAGCCACCCTCCTGCAACTACTACGCGAAGCTGAAACCTTTATCCAGGTCAAGGTCGATTTTTACCGAAAATATAAAATCTAACAAAAAGCAACGGAGAGATTATTCCGTTGCTTTTTCTATTAAAATCTATAATTAAATTATCTTATCTTATGATTCAAACTATATTGTGTACTCTATCTATTATGTATTCAATTTGGTTGATTGTAATACTAGAGGATTTATGCAATCCGCTATAGCGATTTCTGTCACTTTACACTACGACACGGAGTTTGGCAAATCGATTCTATTTGCCAAACGTAGGTAGTGAGGCAGTTAGGCAAGTCTAATAGGACTTGCCGTAGTCTACTTAGATTGTTACACAATCAAGTAACTTTGGCGATTTACATTTTTTCTTCCAACTCAACATCCGGATACTTATCCGCAAACCAGCGGAGGGCAAAGTCATTTTCGAAGAGGAAGACAGGTTGGTCGAAGCGGTCTTTGGCCAAGATATTGCGGCTAGAAGACATGCGTTCGTCTAGGTCCTCTGGCTTGATCCAACGCACTGTCTTTTTACCCATTGGAGTCATGACAACTTCAGCGTTGTACTCCCCTTCCATGCGGTGCTTAAAGACTTCAAACTGGAGTTGTCCGACAGCTCCTAGCATGTACTCACCAGTTTGGTAATTCTTGTAAAGCTGAATGGCTCCCTCTTGCACCAGTTGCTCAATCCCCTTGTGGAAGGATTTTTGTTTCATGACGTTCTTAGGCGAGACCTTCATAAAAATCTCAGGAGTAAAGGTTGGCAGTGGTTCAAACTCAAACTTGTTTTTGCCAACGGTCAAGGTATCTCCAACCTGATAGGTACCCGTATCGTAAACCCCGATGATATCTCCAGCCACAGCATTAGTCACATTCTCACGACTTTCCGCCATAAACTGGGTCACATTCGACAGTTTAGCACCCTTACCAGTACGAGGCAGGTTAACGCTCATCCCACGCTCAAATTCACCTGATACGATACGGACAAAGGCGATACGGTCACGGTGACGAGGGTCCATGTTGGCTTGGATTTTAAAGACAAATCCTGAGAAATCCTTGTCATAAGGATCCACAATTTCTCCATCTGTTTTCTTGTGACCATGTGGTTCTGGAGCAAACTTAAGGAAGGTCTCAAGGAAGGTCTGCACCCCAAAGTTTGTCAAGGCTGAACCAAAGAAGACTGGAGTCAGTTCTCCTGCAAGAATAGCTTCTTCTGAAAACTCATTTCCAGCTTCATTCAAAAGTTCAATATCCTCTTTGACTTGCTCGTAGAATGGGTTGTTGCCAAAGAGCTGGTCCCCATCTTCTAGACTGGCAAAACGCTCATCCCCTTTATAGAGTTCCAAGCGTTGGTTATAGAGATCATACAAGCCTTCAAAGGCTTTCCCCATCCCAATTGGCCAGTTCATCGGATAGCTAGCAATACCTAAGACTTCTTCCAATTCTTGCAAGAGATCTAGTGGCTCACGACCATCACGGTCCAGCTTGTTCATAAAGGTAAAGACTGGGATGCCACGGTGCTTCACAACCTCAAACAATTTCTTGGTTTGGGTCTCGATACCCTTGGCAGAGTCCACGACCATGACAGCAGCATCCACCGCCATCAAGGTACGATAAGTATCTTCTGAGAAGTCCTCGTGCCCTGGGGTGTCAAGGATGTTGACTCGTTTGCCGTCGTAGTCAAATTGCATCACAGATGAAGTGACCGAAATCCCACGTTGTTTCTCGATATCCATCCAGTCAGACTTAGCAAAAGTCCCTGTTTTCTTCCCTTTTACCGTACCAGCCTCACGAATCTCGCCCCCAAAGTAGAGCAACTGCTCAGTAATGGTCGTTTTCCCCGCGTCCGGGTGGGAGATGATGGCAAAGGTACGGCGTTTCTTAATTTCTTCTTGAATAGTCATATCTTCTCTTTCTTTTCTTTTAGGATAATAGTGAATGCTATATTTAATTTTATATTTTTACATCGGAATATTCCAATCCTTTCAACTTACCTATTATAGCGAATTTCAGGGAGTTTTTCAATTGCTCATCTGATGAAAAGGTAAGCTAGAGTACTGATTTTACCTGATTTCTCTTTTGCCACCGTTTCTTGAACAAGATATCAAAGAGAACCAGAGCCAGCGAAAGGATGACGGACACAAGAAGATATTTTAACCACAAGGGAGCATCTGGAATAAAAGGTGTCTTGTTTAACAAACCATAATTTCCACCCGTCACCTGATTAACCCCAACTAGAAAGAGATTGAGGATAAAGGTATAGGCTACAATCCTATATTTCTTAAGCAAGGTCTTATCATAGTGATTCATCAAATAGACCAAGGAGTTGACCAAGAGAGCATAGTGCCCAATCAAAAATGAAAAACTGGTAATATGGGGGAAATCATAGGGGTCAAAAACCGGGTAAACCAAGGCAAAGACCGCTCCACTTGCTCCTAAGAGGGCAAAATACTGCTTGCTCCGCCATTTATCTGGCAAAAAAACCACCGCAAACATAGCCAAACGGCAATGATAAAAAGGAAGGCTATTAGAAAATGGAATCCCAAAGCCAACATACCAGCTATATAGGGCTAGTAACTGGAGGATCTGAATCCCCTTAAACAAGCGAACAAATTTTGGATTTTTGTGATAAGCAAGTGCTCCATAAATACAAAGCACTAATAGGAGCATCATAACCCCATACCAAAAAAGTGAAATGGGAGGAGGAACTGTCTGAGTTCTGGTGATAAATTGATGGAACATGTTTCTATCCTAACTCTTATTTTTTCTATTCTCTAGTTTAACCATTATAGCGAATTAAAAGCGATTTTTCAATTTCTATTTCTTTTCAGTTTGGCTCCCTTATTTATAGGAAATTATGGTAAAATAGAACAGACTAAAAATCATCATTTCACGAAAGGATGCAAGATGAAAATTACGCAAGAAGAGGTAACACACGTTGCCAATCTTTCAAAATTAAGATTCTCTGAAGATGAAACTGCTGCCTTTGCGACTACCTTGTCTAAAATTGTTGACATGGTTGAGTTGCTGGGCGAAGTCGACACCACTGGTGTCGCACCTACTACGACCATGGCTGACCGCAAGACCGTACTCCGCCCTGATGTGGCCGAAGAAGGAACAGACCGTGACCGCTTGTTTAAAAATGTACCTGAAAAAGATAACTACTATATCAAGGTGCCAGCTATCCTAGATGATGGAGGAGATGCCTAATGACTTTTAACAATAAAACCATTGAAGAGTTGCATAATCTCCTTGTTTCTAAGGAAATTTCAGCAACTGAATTGACCCAAGCCACGCTTGAAGATATCCAGTCTCGTGAGGAAGCCCTCAATTCATTTGTCACCATCGCTGAGGAGCAAGCTCTTGCTCAAGCCAAAGCCATTGACCAAGCTGGAATTGACGTGGATAATGTCCTTTCAGGAATTCCGCTAGCTGTTAAGGATAATATCTCTACAGACGACATCCTCACAACTGCAGCCTCAAAAATGCTCTACAACTACGAGCCTATCTTTGATGCAACAGCCGTTGCTAATGCCAAAGCTAAAGGTATGATTGTTGTCGGGAAAACCAACATGGACGAGTTTGCCATGGGTGGATCAGGTGAGACTTCTTACTACGGTGCCACTAAAAACGCTTGGGACCAGACCAAGGTTCCTGGTGGTTCATCAAGTGGTTCTGCTACAGCTGTAGCGTCAGGGCAAGTCCGCTTGTCACTTGGTTCTGATACTGGTGGTTCCATCCGCCAACCTGCTGCCTTCAACGGGATTGTTGGTCTCAAGCCTACCTACGGAACAGTTTCTCGTTTCGGTCTCATTGCTTTCGGTAGCTCACTAGATCAAATCGGACCTTTCGCACCAACTGTTAAAGAAAATGCCCTCTTGCTCAACGCTATTGCTAGCGAAGATGCCAAAGATTCTACTTCTGCTCCTGTCCGTATTGCCGACTTTACTTCAAAAATTGGGCAAGACATCAAGGGCATGAAAATTGCTTTGCCTAAGGAATACCTCGGTGAAGGAATTGATCCAGAAGTTAAAGAAACCATCATCAAGGCAGCCAAACACTTTGAGAAACTTGGCGCTATCGTCGAAGAAGTGAGCCTTCCTCACTCAAAATACGGTGTTGCCGTTTACTACATCATTGCTTCATCAGAAGCATCCTCAAACTTGCAACGCTTTGACGGTATCCGTTACGGCTATCGTGCAGAGGATGCGACCAACCTTGATGAAATCTATGTAAACAGCCGCAGCCAAGGTTTCGGTGAAGAAGTGAAACGCCGTATCATGCTGGGTACTTTCAGTCTATCATCAGGTTACTACGATGCCTACTACAAGAAGGCTGGACAAGTCCGTACCCTCATCATCCAAGATTTCGAAAAAGTCTTTGCGGATTACGACTTGATTTTGGGACCAACTGCTCCAAGTGTTGCATATGACTTGGACTCACTCAACCACGACCCAGTTGCCATGTACTTGGCTGACCTTTTGACCATCCCTGTCAACTTGGCAGGCCTCCCAGGAATTTCGATTCCTGCTGGTTTCTCTCAAGGACTACCTGTTGGTCTGCAATTGATTGGTCCTAAATACTCAGAAGAGACCATTTACCAAGCTGCTGCTGCTTTTGAAGCAACAACAGACTACCACAAACAACAACCTGTGATTTTTGGAGGTGATAACTAATGAACTTTGAAACAGTCATTGGACTTGAAGTCCACGTAGAGCTCAACACCAATTCAAAAATCTTCTCACCTACATCTGCCCACTTTGGAAATGACCAAAACGCCAACACTAACGTGATTGACTGGTCTTTCCCAGGAGTTCTGCCAGTTCTCAATAAAGGTGTTGTCGATGCTGGTATCAAGGCTGCTCTTGCCCTCAACATGGACATCCACAAAAAGATGCACTTTGATCGCAAGAACTACTTCTATCCCGACAATCCCAAAGCCTACCAAATTTCTCAGTTTGATGAGCCAATCGGTTATAACGGCTGGATTGAAGTCGAACTAGAAGATGGTACAACTAAAAAAATTGGTATCGAACGTGCTCACCTAGAAGAAGACGCTGGTAAAAACACCCACGGTACAGATGGCTACTCCTATGTAGACCTCAACCGTCAAGGGGTGCCATTGATTGAAATCGTATCTGAAGCTGACATGCGTTCTCCAGAGGAAGCCTACGCTTATCTGACAGCCCTCAAGGAAGTTATCCAGTACGCTGGCATTTCTGACGTTAAGATGGAAGAAGGTTCTATGCGTGTGGATGCCAATATCTCGCTTCGTCCTTATGGTCAAGAGAAATTCGGTACCAAGACAGAGTTGAAGAACTTGAATTCCTTCTCAAATGTTCGCAAGGGTCTCGAATACGAAGTCCAACGTCAAGCTGAAATCCTTCGCTCAGGTGGTCAAATCCGCCAAGAAACACGCCGTTACGATGAAGCTAACAAGGCAACCATCCTCATGCGTGTCAAGGAAGGGGCTGCAGACTACCGCTACTTCCCAGAACCAGACCTACCACTCTTTGAAATCTCAGATGAGTGGATTGAGGAAATGCGTACAGAATTGCCAGAGTTTCCAAAAGAACGCCGTGCGCGCTACGTATCTGACCTTGGCTTGTCAGACTACGATGCCAGCCAGTTGACGGCAAACAAAGTCACTTCTGACTTCTTTGAAAAAGCTGTTGCCCTCGGTGGCGATGCCAAACAAGTCTCTAACTGGCTCCAAGGTGAAGTCGCTCAGTTCTTGAACGCCGAAGGTAAAACACTGGAACAAATCGAATTAACACCAGAAAACTTGGTAGAAATGATTGCCATCATCGAAGACGGCACGATCTCTTCTAAGATTGCCAAGAAAGTCTTTGTCCACCTGGCTAAAAATGGCGGTGGCGCGCGTGAATACGTGGAAAAAGCAGGCTTGGTGCAAATCTCTGATCCAGATGTCTTGATCCCAATCATCCACCAAGTCTTTGCTGATAACGAAGCTGCTGTTGCCGACTTCAAATCAGGTAAACGCAACGCAGACAAAGCCTTCACAGGATTCCTTATGAAGGCAACTAAAGGCCAAGCCAATCCACAAGTTGCCCTTAAACTACTAGCCCAGGAATTGGCTAAGTTGAAAGAAAGTGAGTAATTTACTCTTTAAACACTTTTTCTACTTTTAAAACGAGAATGAGACAAGGGGAATAAATGAACAAATTTTTACGATTGCTATTTGTCTTAGTCATCATCGCTATGTTAGGCGCTTCTATACTACAAATTTTCTTTCCATCATACATGGGAAGTCACTCCGGGTACGGAATATCTGCTGGTTGGCAACGAGAAATTGGAATATGGAATTTAGCTGTATTGATTATTATTCTCGCTATCAATATTAAATACGATTGGTTCTATCTACGAATCGCACTTCTTGCTCTCATTATTGGCGGAATTGGAATAGGAACAAATCACTTACTCAATTATATGGAGTATCACTCTCCTGTAAATGCTATCGGTGCTTTTGAAAATTACTTGCTAGCAATAGGATGGATTGTGGGATGGCTCATCGAGCGCCATTCCATAAAGAAGCTAAATGCTAGTAAATAACGCCTAGTCTATCTTAGATGATTTTTAAAGGTTATTAAATAGTTTAATAATCATTCAAATTCAGAATTCTACCCTTTCAATCATATAGTTAGGAGACTCATGAAAAAGTTTTACACTCTTTTAATGACCTGTTTATTACTTGTTTTTCTTGTCATGCCTCAAATCGTTGATGCGGGTGTCGGACATTCTAGAAGTGGTAGCAGCAGTCGCAGTAGCTCCAGAAGTAGTAGTCGTTCAAGTGGAGGTGGAAGTCGTTCTGGCGGCTCATCCTACCACTACTACCGCTCTGGATACGGGTCATCCTCTAGTAGTTCTGATAGCTCACCCTATCTAGGATTTATGGTAATATTTGTGGGTGCCATTGTTTTAGTTGTTATCGTTGAATCCTTAAAAAATAAAGCAAATAATTCAAGCACAAGCCACAGTAATACCAACTATCAACCAATCCACCGACGAATTGAACATAACACTTTGGCCATTAGTCGTGTAAAATATGGGGATCCAAACTTTGACGCTGATGCCTTCATTTCTTGGGTTAAGGAAGTCTACCTTAAATTGCAGGTTGCCTGGACTGAGAAAAATTGGAACTCTGTCCGAGCTTTAGAAAGTACTAGTCTCTATTCACAGCACAGCACGCAATTAGAAGATCACATCCGAGCTAAGACAACCAATGTTTTAGAGAAAGTTTGTATCGAAAATGTTCGCATCAAGGAGTTCATTGAAAATCCTGACGGAAACGATACCTTAGTCGTAATCCTATCGTCTACCTTGCGGGACTATGTCATTGACGATGAGACTCGCCGTGTCATTGAAGGAGATCCTAAAAAAGATCTCTTCACCGTGTATCAATTGAACTTTATCCGTCAACACGGTAGCCAAACGCAAGCAGTCAATCCAGACCAAGTTGTGAGTGACCACTGTCCAAACTGTGGCGCCCCATTGAAAATCTCTGCAGTTAGCGAGTGCGACTACTGTGGTGCCAATCTCTCTCGCAGTCCAAACCAATGGGTACTCGATACCTATGATGTTGTGGATGAAGACGAGCTTTATAATTAGGAGGAATTATGGGATTTATACGTGCAGCCTTATCAGCAGGCTTAAATAGTTTTAATGATAGTAAATTCAAGGAAGCCATTGTCCTTCCAGACAATGTCTCTGGCGACGCCTTGGCCATCAAGGGACAATTACTCACAAAAGACCCAGATGGACGTTCTCGTCACAGCAATCAAAATACTGGACTCTTGTCGGATGGCAGTGTGGTTATCGTTCCCCAAGGCTATAGCGCTGTTTTGGTAAACAACGGTACCTTCCTTGGTGAGGTCCTTGAATCTGGTAGCCACGAATGGCAAGCTGGTGATAACGCCTGGCTCCTTGAAAAAGGTGGTATAAAAGGCACTTGGGAAAACTTTAAAAACCGTTTCTCTTTTGGTGGACAAGTCATCACCCAACAAGAAATTATCTTTATCCGCATGCAACCTATTGCAGGCAATAAGTTCGGCACACAAAATGCGGTCGAATATTTCAGTGAACGTTACCAACAACTGCTCAACATCCGTTTCTATGGCTTGTTTGATGTAAAAATAGCTGACCCAGTCCTCTTCTACGTGAGTTCTGTTAGCCGTCAAATTACTGACGGACAGCCATTCACTCTCCAGGATGTAGCTCAAGGAACGCTCCGTCAAAATATTGCACCGAAAATTGCGATTGCCATTGCCAAATATACCAACGAAAACAAGGTTGATATCTATAGCCTCAATGCTAATCAAGATACCTTTAACGAACTCGCTAAACAAGAGGTCAACAAAGTTTGGACAGGTCTCTACGGGATTGAAGCAACTAACATCTTGCTTGAAGACCTCAGCTACGACCAAGAAAGTCTTGATATCGTTCGCAAGCTTGATAGTGAGCTCGTGGCAATGAAGTACAACACGATTGAGATTGAAGAACGCCGTGCTCGTAACGAAGCCCTCATTGCCGCAGCCTCAAATGAAGGGAATGGCAATGGAATGAACATGTTTATGGGAATGAATCTTGGCCAGACTCTCGGTGGTCAACTAAGCCAACAAGCCCAAACGCAAGCACTAGCTCAAAATGCTGGGCAAACTGCCAGCAAGAATTTTTACATCGAAGTCGATGGAAAATACGTCCTCGTTACTAAAGACGAAGATGGAAATATCGTACCAGTCAACTAATTAAGCTCCTTCTGACATTTGAGTAATGTCGTCTTTTATGGTACAATAAAGAGTAAATTATTTTATTAAAGAGGTAAAAACATGATTGAAGCAAGTAAATTAAAGGCTGGTATGACCTTTGAAACAGCTGACGGAAAATTGATCCGCGTTTTGGAAGCTAGCCACCACAAACCAGGTAAAGGAAACACAATCATGCGTATGAAATTGCGTGATGTCCGTACTGGTTCTACATTTGACACAAGCTACCGTCCAGAGGAAAAATTTGAACAAGCCATCATCGAGACTGTCCCAGCTCAATACTTGTACAAAATGGATGACACAGCCTACTTCATGAACACAGAAACTTACGACCAATACGAAATTCCTGTAGTCAATGTTGAAAACGAATTGCTTTACATCCTTGAAAACTCTGATGTGAAGATCCAATTCTACGGAACTGAAGTGATTGGTGTTACCGTTCCTACTACTGTCGAATTGACAGTTGCAGAAACTCAACCATCTATCAAAGGTGCTACTGTTACAGGTTCTGGTAAACCAGCAACGATGGAAACTGGACTTGTCGTAAACGTTCCAGACTTCATCGAAGCAGGACAAAAACTCGTTATCAACACTGCTGAAGGAACTTACGTTTCTCGTGCCTAATCTCTAGAAAGAGGTCATTCTATGGGAATTGAAGAACAACTTGGCGAAATCGTTATCGCCCCACGTGTACTTGAAAAAATCATTGCTATTGCTACTGCAAAAGTAGAGGGTGTTCACTCTTTTTCAAACAAATCAGTATCTGACACCCTTTCAAAACTTTCTCTCGGCCGCGGCGTTTATCTTAAAAACGTGAACGAAGAACTCACAGCTGATATCTATCTCTACCTTGAGTACGGAGTAAAAGTTCCTAAGGTAGCTGTTGCTATCCAAAAAGCTGTCAAAGATGCTGTCCGCAACATGGCTGATGTAGAACTAACTGCTATCAATATCCACGTTGCAGGTATCGTTCCAGATAAAACACCAAAACCAGAATTGAAAGATTTATTTGACGAGGACTTCCTCAATGACTAGTCCACTATTAGAATCTAGACGCCAACTCCGTAAATGCGCTTTTCAAGCTCTCATGAGTCTTGAGTTCGGTACGGATGTCGAAACTGCTTGTCGTTTCGCCTATACTCATGATCGTGAAGATACTGATGTGCAACTTCCAGCCTTTTTGACAGAGCTAGTTTCTGGTGTTCAAGCTAAAAAGGAAGAACTAGACAAGCAAATCACACAGCATTTAAAAGCAGGTTGGACCATCGAGCGTTTAACGCTCGTGGAGAGAAACCTTCTTCGCTTGGGAGTCTTTGAAATCACTTCATTTGACACCCCTCAGTTGGTTGCTGTTAACGAAGCTATCGAGCTTGCAAAGGATTTCTCAGATCAAAAATCTGCCCGTTTTATCAATGGACTGCTCAGCCAGTTTGTGACAGAAGAACAGTAAACAAAAAAAGTGTTTGACAATTATCAAACACTTTTTTCTTTGCCTTCCACTATCTAAAAAAACGATAATAGATTAAATTAGAAAGAAATAACCAGATGAAGTCTGCATGGATGAGAAAGTTTATAAAACTATGGCACAGAATGGTGATTTTTAGACTTTTTGTCCAACGGTAAACTAAAGCAAAGAAAAGACCGGAAAAACTATAAACCATCAAACTGATAAGGTCACGATGGGACAATACCAAATGACTGAGCCCAAAAATAAGAGCAGATAAGATGACATCCAGATAGTACTTGGACTGGGAGAAAAAGGTATTCATAAAGTACCCTCTATGAACTAGTTCCTCCAATATAGGCCCCAAAATGACAACTGAGATAAAAGAGAAGCAAGTCGTTAAAATAGTAGATTGCTCACTGAAGGATAGGACCGAAAGAAGGTCTTCAAAGATATAGTGATTATTAATGAAGCGACTAAACTGTAAGTAAAAAGCACTTAACAACTGACGGACAAAATAAGCAGCCACTAAACTAACTACAAGGTAAAAGAATCTGGATTTCTTTGAGCCCTTTTTTTCAAAAATATAGAGCATTTTTTTCTTTTTTAGCCAATAGATAAATAGTCCTAAAAGAGCTAGTTGCTCTACTGCTACAATAATAGAATAGCCATCCATACCCCAGACAAACATCTTAGCCAGATAAAGACTACTGAGATCTAGTAGATAAATTGATAGAAATACCAGTAATGTATAGATTCCCAAATGACCTAGTTTTTTCATACTTACTCCAAAAAATCTTTGTTGACTTATTTTTATAGCATAAATATCTTTTATTATATTAACAACTATTTTTAAAAAAGTCAATTTTTCATCCTGAATGGTACGACTATCAATAACATAAAAAAGCATCTCTCAATCTTACTATCAAATTAGAAAAAGTGTTTGACAATTATCAAACACTTTTTTCTTTGCACTCCACTATCTAAAAAAATGATAATAGACATAATTAGAAACAAAAATCCAGATGGGTTTTGCATAAATGAGAAAGTTGAAAAAACTATGACACAGAATGGTGATTTTTAGATTCTTTGTCCAACGGTAGACAAGGGCATAGAAGAGACCGCCTAAACTATAAATAATCAAACTGATAGGATCTCGGTGAGTTAGGATCAAATGACTAAGTCCAAAGATAAGAGCAGATAGGATAACATCCAGATAGTACTTGGACTGGGGGAAAAAGGTATTCATAAAGTACCCTCTATGAATCAGTTCCTCTAATATAGGTCCGACGACTACTGTTAAATTAAAACTGAGAACAGTTGATAGAAAAGTTGGTTGACCATTGGAGTATAGAGTCGAAAGAAGGTCCTGAAAGATATACTTGTTATCAATTAGGTGATGAAACTGTAACTGAAAAGCATCCACCAATTGACGATCAAAATAAGTAGCCACTAGACCAACTACAAGGTAAAAGAATCTTGACTTCTTTGAACCCTTTTTCTCAAAAATATAGAGCATCTCTTTCTTTTTGAGCCAGTAGATAAATAATAGCAAAAGAGCTATTACTTCAACTGTTAAAAAGATAGAATAGCCATCTATCCCCCATCCTAAAAACTTAGTTAGATGCATAATCCCTAACTCTGGTAGATAAACCGATAAAAATACCAGTAAGATAAAGACTCCCAAATGCCCTAGTTTTTTCATTTTTACAAACTTCCTTAACTTCTTGTTCCTCTATTCAACTTTTTCCCGTAATTTAGATTTCTAATTTCCTTTCGAGTTTGAAAATCATTTAAACATTACAAACTTCTATATCTAGTATAAATCATTTTTGACCAGTGTGCCATCCATCTCCTAAACTGTCAATTTTTCGTCCTGAATTGCATTTTTCCATAAAAAATGAGACCTTGCTAGTCTCATTTAGTCATTCTTAGTATTTTCTAAAGCGTTGGTAACGTTCTTCGAGTAGCTGTTCCAAGGCTAAGCCTTGCAAGCGATCAAGCTCTGCACGCAATTCATTTTTAACACGAGCTTGCAGTTCCTTACTGGAAAGCCCTGCTTCTGAGATTACCTTGTCAACGATACCCATTTCTAGGAGTTCGTGTGAAGTGATTTTCATCAACTCTGCTGCCTCCATGGCACGGCTTCCATCCTTCCAAAGGATAGAGGCAAAACCTTCTGGGCTGAGTACGGCATAGATCGAATTTTCCAGCATCCAGACACGGTCAGCAACGGCTAGTGCTAATGCACCTCCAGACCCTCCTTCACCGATAATAATCGCGATGATTGGAACCTTGAGGTCACTCATTTCCATCAGGTTTCGAGCAATTGCTTCACCTTGTCCACGTTCCTCGGCTCCAACACCTGGGTAAGCTCCAGCAGTGTTGATGAAGGTTACAACTGGACGACCAAATTTTTCTGCCTGTTTCATCAAACGAAGAGCCTTGCGATAACCTTCTGGATGGGGTTGTCCAAAGTTCCGTTTAAGGTTGTCATGAAGACTCTTCCCCTTTTGGATACCGACGACTGTTACTGCTTGATCACCTAACCAGCCAATCCCGCCAATAACCGCACCGTCATCTCTGAAAGAACGGTCTCCATGCAATTCGATAAATTCATCGAAGATTCCATTGGCAAAATCAAGGGCTGTCAAGCGACTCTGCTCGCGTGCCTCTCTGACAATTTTTGCAATATTCATCCGCGACTTCCTCCATGCAATCTCACTAATTTAGCAATTGTATCTGGTAGTTCTCTACGTTTGACAATTGCATCCACAAATCCATGTTCAAGCAGGAACTCTGCCTTTTGGAAGTCATCCGGCAAGGTCTCACGAACTGTATTTTCGATAACACGACGCCCTGCAAAACCAACCAAACTCTGGGGTTCTGCTAGGATAATGTCACCCTCCATGGCAAAGGAAGCAGTAACTCCTCCTGTTGTCGGATCCGTCAAAATCGTCAGGTAAAAAAGTCCTGCCTTGGAATGGCGTTGAACTGCCGCAGAAATCTTAGCCATCTGCATCAAGCTCATAATCCCTTCTTGCATACGGGCACCGCCAGAAGCCGTAAAAAGTACAACTGGCAACTTTTCAACTGTCGCATATTCAAACAAGCGCGTGATTTTTTCACCCACAACGGTTCCCATCGACGCCATGATAAAGTTTGAATCCATGATCCCAAGGGCAACTTTTTGTCCCTTGATGCTAGCTGTACCAGTCAGGACAGCTTCATCCAGTCCTGTTTTTTCACGCATGCTAGCCAGTTTTTTCTGGTAACCAGGAAAGTTCAAGGGATCTTGAGTTTCAATTCCTGTAAACATCTCCACAAAGCTATCAGAATCAACTGTTAGAGCCAAGCGCTCTTGGGCTGAAATACGGAAAGTATAGCTACAATGGGGACAAATGCGCTCACTCCCAAGGTCCTTTTGATAAATGGTGTGCTTACATCCAGGACACTTGGAGAAGAGTTCATCAGGCACCTCCGGCTTGGCTTGTGGTGCCTGCCTTACGGATCGATTAGGATTGATCCGAATATACTTATCCTTTTTACTAAATAGAGCCATAAATCCCCCTTTTAGTTCTCATACTCTTTGAAAGTCTATTCTTTTTCTTGGTAATGTGGCAAGAAAGTTTCCATCAGGAAGGAAGTATCGTAGTCCCCAGCGATAACCCGACGGTCTGAAATTAGATCCAGCTGGAAATCCGCATTGGTTTGTACTCCTTCAATCTCAAGCTCATAAAGTGCCCGTTGCATCTTCATAAGAGCGTCAAAACGATTCTCCCCATGAACAATGATTTTGGCAATCATACTATCATAGTATGGAGGAATGGTATAACCTGGATAGACTGCAGAGTCTACACGCAATCCAACTCCTCCACTTGGAAGGTAGAGGTTGGTGATTTTTCCTGGACTTGGAGCAAAGTTAAAAGCAGGATTTTCTGCATTGATCCGGCACTCGATAGCATGACCTCGTAGGACGATATCTTCTTGTTTGAAAGGTAAAGGTTGCCCGGCAGCAATGCGAATCTGTTCCTTCACGATATCAACACCTGAAACAAACTCTGTGACTGGGTGTTCAACTTGCACACGAGTATTCATTTCCATGAAGTAGAAATTACCACTCGCTTCATCGAGAAGAAATTCAATCGTCCCTGCATTTTCATAGCCTACAGACTCTGCTGCACGAACGGCTGCAGCACCAATTTCATTACGAAGGGTTTTGCCAATCGCAATGGATGGGCTTTCTTCTAAGACCTTTTGGTTATTTCGTTGAAGAGAACAATCCCGTTCTCCTAGGTGGATGACGTGTCCCTCTTGGTCAGCAAGGATTTGGACCTCGATATGACGAGCTGGATAAATCACACGCTCAAGATACATAGCGCCGTTTCCAAAGTTGGCCTTGGCTTCACTGGACGCTGTCTCAAAGGCTGCGACCAAGTCTTCTGCCTTTTCAACCTTACGAATTCCTTTTCCACCACCACCTGCCGATGCCTTAAGCATGACTGGATAGCCAATTTTTTCAGCAACCGCAAGGGCCTCTTCAGCTGTGTGAACTTCACCATCAGATCCTGGGATAACTGGAACCCCAGCCTTGATCATTTGCTCACGCGCATTGATCTTATCTCCCATGGTATCCATTACAGCGCCAGAAGGGCCGATAAACTTAATCCCCACTTCATCACACATCGTGGCAAACTTGGAGTTTTCGCTAAGAAATCCAAAACCTGGATGGATGGCTTCTGCCTCTGTTAAGACTGCAGCAGACAAAATTGCATTGATATTAAGATAAGACTCTGTCGCCTTACCAGGTCCGATACAGATAGCTTCATCCGCTAGGAGTGTGTGAAGAGCTTCCTTATCAGCAGTTGAATAAACTGCTACGGTCGCAATGCCCAATTCACGCGCAGCTCGAATAATGCGAACCGCAATCTCACCACGATTGGCAATTAAAATTTTACGAAACATGGAGAACCTCCTTAGTTTCCAATTGCAAAGGTAAGAGTACCACTCGCTGCAAGCTTGCCATCCACTTCAGCCTTTGCTTCAACCACGGCAATCGTACCACGACGTTTCACAAAGGTAGCCGTCATGACTAATTGATCACCTGGTACAACTTGCTTCTTAAACTTGACCTTGTCCATGCCAGCGTAAAAGACCAGCTTTCCTTTGTTTTCAGGCTTGGACAATTCCAAGACACCCGCAGTCTGTGCCAAAGCTTCCATGATAAGAACACCTGGCATAACTGGATATTGAGGAAAATGACCATTAAAGAAAGGTTCGTTTATCGTGACATTTTTAATGGCAACAATAGTATCTTCGCTCACTTCCAAGACACGATCCACTAGGAGCATAGGGTAGCGATGGGGTAGAGCTTCTTTAATTCCTTGAATATCGATCATTTGATACGTACCAATCCTTTACCAAACTCAACCATTTCTTCATTTGAAACGAGAATTTCTGTTACCACGCCATCCTTAGGCGCAGGAATCTCATTCATGACTTTCATGGCTTCGATGATTACCAAAGTCTGACCTTTCTTGACACTTTCACCAACCGTCACAAAGGCAGGTTTATCTGGTCCAGCAGCCAAGTAAGCCACACCAACAAGTGGGCTTTCAACAACATCTCCCTCTGGGGCAACAGTCGATTCAGCTGGTGCTGGTGCTTCTGCTACTGGACTCTCTACTGGAGTCGAAGGAGCTGAAACCGCTGGACTAGCAAGCACTGCAGCTGGCGCTGAAGGAACTGGAGTTGGTGCTTCAGAAACTATTCTTGCTTCATTCTTGCTGAACTGCAATTCATCCTGTCCGTTTTTATAAGAAAATTCTCTCAAACTTGATTGGTCGAATTGAGCCATCAAGTCCTTGATCTCATTTAAATTCATAATTATTTATTCTCCCAACGTTTGAAAGCAAGAACCGCGTTGTGTCCGCCAAAACCAAATGTATTTGAAATAGCATAAGGAATTTCTTGCTCCAAGCCTTGTCCATAAACGACATTGGCTTCGATATAGTCTGACAACTCGCTTGTTCCAGCTGTCATTGGAACAAAGTTATGACGCATGGCTTCGATGGTAGCAATCGCTTCTACCGCTCCTGCAGCTCCAAGCAAGTGTCCTGTAAAGGACTTGGTTGAAGATACAGGTACTTCTTTACCAAAAACAGCTACGATAGCACCACTTTCTCCTTTTTCATTAGCAGGAGTTGACGTTCCGTGGGCATTGACATATGCTACTTGCTCAGGAGAAATTTCTGCCTCTTCCAAAGCCAGTTTCATAGCCTTAATTGCACCTTGACCTTCTGGATGAGGTGAAGTCATATGGTAAGCATCACAGGTATTTCCATAACCAACTACTTCAGCCAAGATGGTCGCCCCACGTTTTTCAGCGTGTTCAAGGCTTTCAAGAATCAACATCCCTGAACCTTCTCCCATGACAAAACCATTACGGTCTTTGTCAAACGGAATAGAAGCACGAGCTGGATCTTCTGTTGTTGATAGGGCTGTCAAAGCTTGGAACCCAGCAATGGCAAAAGGAGTGATTGATGATTCTGATCCACCAACTAACATGACATCTTGGAAATCAAACTTGATAGAACGGAAGGCATCCCCAATGGCATCGTTTGATGAGGCACAGGCTGTATTGATTGATTTACAGATACCGTTTGCTCCGAAACGCATCGCAACATTTCCTGAAGCCATATTTGGCAAGGCTTTTGGAAGTGTCATTGGTTTAACACGTTTTGGGCCTTTGTCATGAAGACGGATAACCTGATCTTCGATTTCTTTGATACCTCCGATACCGGAAGCAACGATGACACCAAAACGATCTTTATCAACCGTTTCTACATCAAGGTTGGCATGTGTCACTGCCTCTTGCGCTGCATACAAGGCATACAAAGAATAATCATCAAAACGGTTGGTATCTTTTTTGACAAAGTATTTATCAAACGGGAAATCTTGAATTTCAGCCGCATTGTGTACGGCAAATTCACTATGATCAAACTTAGTGATTTCTCCAATTCCGATTTTTCCAGTTTGCAAACTGTTCCAAAATTCTTCTGGGGTATTTCCGATAGGAGAGGTCAATCCGTAACCTGTTACTACAACTCGATTTAGTTTCATCTGTCTTACCTATATCTTTCTTTTTTTACATGCTAAGTCCGCCATCAACAGCGAGAACTTGTCCAGTCAAATAATCTTGTTGAGCTAAGAAGACCGTGGCATCCGCGATATGGTCCGCCAGGCCAAACTGTTTCATAGGGATTTGCGCTAGTGTTGCTTCCTTGACCTTATCAGATAAAACAGCAGTCATATCTGACTCAATCATTCCTGGTGCAAGAGCATTTACGCGCACATTGCGATTGGCAACTTCACGTGCTACTGACTTGGTAAACCCAATCAATCCAGCCTTGGAAGCCGCATAGTTGGCTTGTCCGATATTTCCCATCAGACCAACCACACTGGACATGTTGATAATCGCACCTTCACGCGCCTTAATCATCTGTTTCAAGACAGCTTGGGTCATGTTAAAGGCACCTGTCAGATTAATCTTAAGCACTTTTTCAAAGTCTTCTTCGGTCATCTTGAGCATAAGCATATCTTGAGTGATCCCAGCATTGTTGACCAAGACATCGACCGAACCAAGGTCTGCGATTGCTTGTTCCACCATGCGTTTTGCATCTGCAAAGTCTGAAACATCACCTGAGATTGGCACCACCTTGACACCGTAGTTTGAAAACTCAGCCAGCAATTCTTCTGAGATTTCTCCACGACTATTCAAAACCACATTGGCTCCTAGTTGAGCAAATTTGTGAGCAATAGCAAGTCCGATACCCCGACTTGAACCTGTAACAAAGATATTTTTATTTTTTAGTTGCATTCTGTTCTCCTGTTTCCTGTTGTATTTGTGGGAGAAGGGATTACTAGTTTCCTAGCAAAGCATCCAAACTTGCCAAATCTTCTACATTGGCTAGCTTAGCTGTTTTATCAATCTTTTTGACAAAGCCTGACAAGACTTTTCCTGGACCAATTTCAATGAAGTTGGTCACACCAGCATCCTGCATGACTGCGATACTTTCGTAGAAACGCACCGGTTCCTTCACCTGACGCGTCAAAAGCTCTTGGATTCGATTTTTTTCCATGATTGTAGCTTCAGTATTACCTACTAGAGGACAAATAAAGTCTGAGAAACTAATCCCCTCAAGAGCCCCAGCTAGCTGTTGGCTAGCTGGCTCTAGAAGGGCTGTGTGGAAAGGACCCGACACATTTAGGGGGATCAATCGTTTGGCTCCTGCTTCCTGCAAGAGTTGGACCGCACAGTCAACTGCAGCTACTTCACCACCAATGACGATTTGGCTTGGAGTATTGTAGTTAGCTGGAGTGACTATACCGACTTCAGAAGCAGTTTTGCAAGCTTCCTCAATCACCTCAACTGGAGTATTAAGAACGGCTACCATCTTTCCAGAGCCTGCAGGTGCCGCCTCTTCCATATAAGCCCCACGCTTGGCAACCAAGGCAACTGCCTCTTCAAAGTCCAAGGCTCCGCTAGCTACTAAAGCAGAATATTCCCCGAGGGACAGTCCTGCTACCATATCCGGCTGATAACCCTTTTCTTTCAATAGTCGGTAAATAGAAACCGAAGTCGCTAAAATAGCTGGCTGCGTATAACGAGTCTGGTTTAGCTTGGTTTCTTCCTTATCAATCAAGTCACGTAGGTCATAACCCAAAACCTGACTGGCTTGATCAATGGTTTCCTTGACGATAGGATAGTGGTCATAGAGGTCTCGGCCCATCCCTAGATATTGAGCACCTTGACCGGCAAATAGAAAGGCTGTTTTAGTCATTTCTTACAACTCCTGCCCAACGAGAGGCTTCTTCTTGAATTTTCTTGGCAGCGCCATAGTATAGATCTTTTAGGATTTCTTCGACGGTTTCTTCTTTAGAGACCAAACCCGCAATCTGACCCGCCATGACAGAACCGCCTTCTACATCTCCATGAACAACGGCTTTGGCAAGAGCACCAGCTCCCATTTGCTCAAAGATTTCTAAATCTGGGTTTTCTTGTTTAAAGGCGTCTTTTTCAGCCTGCTCAAAGTCACGTGTCAACTGGTTTTTAATGGCACGAACGGCATGACCAAAATGCTGAGCTGATATGGTTGTATCAATATCTCGCGCTTTGAGGATTTTTTCCTTGTAGTTTGGATGAGCGTTTGATTCCTTAGCTACTACAAATCGTGTACCAACCTGAATAGCATCCGCGCCTAACATAAAGGCTGCTGCCGCACCTTCACCATCAGCAATTCCTCCAGCAACAATAACTGGAATCGAAACAGCTGCAGCAACTTGACGAGCTAAGGTCATGGTTGTCAACTTACCGATGTGTCCACCAGCTTCCATTCCTTCTGCAATGACCGCATCCGCACCGATTTTTTCCATCCGTTTTGCCAAAGCAACACTTGGAACAACAGGGATGACTGTGATACCTGCCTCGTGGAAACGAGACATATATTTACTTGGATTTCCAGCTCCTGTTGTTACTACCTTGACTCCTTCTTCAATCACAAGATCGACAATGTCATCTACAAATGGAGACAGGAGCATGATGTTGACACCAAAAGGTTTATCAGTCAGCGCTTTAATCTTATCAATATTTGCCTTCACGACCTCTTTCGGTGCATTTCCACCACCGATAATCCCTAAACCGCCAGCTTTAGAAACAGCTCCGGCCAAGTCGCCATCAGCGACCCAGGCCATCCCTCCTTGGAAAATTGGATATTTAATGTTTAATAATTCTGTAATACGTGTTTTCATAGTGCCTCCATCAGTCCTTGCTTACGTAATAGTTCGATTAGTATATTATTTGAGTCTCAAACTATTACCTAAACAAGAGGGAGTGGGTTTCCCCTACTCCTTCTATATCTTATTCGCTCTTATTTTGTTTTCTCTTCAACGTAGGCAACCAAGTCACCAACTGTTTTCAAGTTATCTTCTGCTTCGATTTGGATGTCAAAAGCATCTTCAATTTCAGAGATTACTTGGAACAAGTCCAAAGAATCTGCATCCAAATCATCAAAAGTAGATTCAAGTGTTACTTCTGATGCATCTTTCCCAAGTTCTTCAACGATAATTTCTTGTACTTTTTCAAATACTGCCATGATAGGACTCCTTTAAAATATAAAAATTTATAACAATGTGTTCACCACATGATTACCTAGATTGTAAGAATGAGCGTGCCCCAGGTCAAGCCTCCACCGAAACCTGATAAAAGAATCGTCTGGCTGCCGTCTACACGGATCAACCCCTGATCCACACACTCTGATAGTAAAATCGGGATGCTAGCCGCACTGGTATTCCCATACTCCATCATATTGGCTGGAAGTTTGTCTCGGTCTACACCGATTTTTTTAGCCATCTTATCCAAAATGCGGATATTTGCCTGATGAAGTAAGAGATAGTCCAAATCAGATGCCCCTACTGGACCTTCGTCAATGGTCTGCTTGATTGACCTAGCAACATCTCGAATCGCAAAATCAAAAACTGCTCGCCCATCCATCTTCAAAAATGCAGGAACTGCTTCTTGATTAGAGAAGGGGGAAGTCAAGGTCGTTTGCCCATAAGTTAAGCACTCGCTTCGAGCACCATCACTGTGTATACTCTCTGCAAGGAAGTGGCGGTTGTCACTTGTTTCCAAGAGAACTCCACCAGCACCGTCCCCAAAGAGTACAGCAGTCGATCGATCTGACCAGTCAACCGCCTTGGACAAGGTTTCAGCACCGATAACAATCCCTTTTTTGAACTGTCCAGATGTCAGAAACTTCTCAGCAGTTGAAAGTGCAAAAATAAATCCACTGCAGGCAGCTGTGAGATCAAAAGCAAAGGCTCTGTTAGCACCAATATTGGCCTGAACTCGCGCTGCTGTAGAGGGCATCATTGAGTCAGGTGTGATCGTTGCTACAATGATAAAATCAATCTGCTCAGCTTTTATGCTCGCCTTAGCCAGTAAGCTTTTGGCAACTTCTGTCGCCAAATCACTCGTTGACTCCGTTTTTGAAATATGTCTCTGTTTAATTCCTGTACGACTTGAAATCCACTCATCGCTTGTATCCATGATTTGAGCCAAGTCTTGATTGGTGACCACTTGCTCTGGTACATAATGAGCAACCTGGCTTATTTTAGCAAAAGCCATTATTTCAAATCCTCCAAAAATTGGTAAAGGTTAGTCAATCCTTTGCCCATAACATCCATCTCCTCAGGACTCATACCGTCGATAATTTTTTCGACCATGGCCTTGTGGAAACGTTTATGAAGGCGGTGGAGCAAACGACCTTTCTTTGTCAAATGTAGATAAACCACACGACGATCCTGTTCGGAACGAATTCGCTCAATATAACCCTTTCTTTCTAGGTTATTCAAGCTCGTTGTAACCGTTCCAAGAGTTACCATCAGTTCCTTTGAAACCTTGCTTGGTGTTGCCTCCGGGAACTTCCCAATCACATCGATCGTGTGCATTTCTTTGATGGAGATGTCTTTGAATCGACTACCTCGTAAGCTAACCTCCTCGATCACAAGGACATTATTAAAAATGGATGTTAAATAATCATTTACTTGTTGGTAATCCAAATCCTTTCCCTCCCTCTAAAAAACTTTCATAATCAAAACA
This sequence comes from Streptococcus sp. Z556, assembly GCF_053010225.1. Taxonomy (NCBI): domain Bacteria; kingdom Bacillati; phylum Bacillota; class Bacilli; order Lactobacillales; family Streptococcaceae; genus Streptococcus; species Streptococcus sp. Z556. The sequence continues at coordinate 83,055 of NZ_JBRKNU010000001.1, read as the reverse complement.
TTTGATAGAGAAAGTATATCAAACTTCAAAAGATAGTGCAAGCATTTTTTTACTTTCCTGAAAATTTTGGTCGTCTTCTTTCTGAATGAGCGCGAACTCCTTCTTTGAAATCTTCGGTTTGAGCCAAGGATTCCTGCAACTTCAACTCTAATTCAGCATAATTTTGCCAATCCTTAAATTGGCTTTCCCAAACCAACTTTTTAATCGCTGCATAGGAATTAGCTGAACCGCGTCTGAGTTTTTTTAGAACCTGATCTCGTGTTTTTTCTAGCTTATCTGCCTCACAGACTCGATAAACCACACCCCACTCCAGAGCTTTTTCTGCTGTCAGGGCTTCTCCTGTCATGGCAAGCTGGGCTGCTCGTGTTACTCCTATACTGCGACTTAGGAGATGAATGCCTCCTGCATCAGGAGCCAAGCCAACCCCGACAAAGGCTTGAATGAACTTGGCCTTGTCTGTTGCTATACAAAAATCAACCGCTACTGCCATATTGGCTGCAGCTCCTGCAACGGCTCCATCTACTTCCATCAAAACTGGTTTGGGTATTTGCTTGATCTTATAGGAAATTGTATTGACCAATTCAGCGATTTTTGTCAGTGAAGGAATATCATCCTCATCCACCGCTCGCTTCATCTCGACCAGGTCTCCCCCCACTGAGAAAACTTTACCGTTTGCGTTAATCAAGATATACTGTACTACTTGGTCCTGCTCTGCCAAGTTCAAAGCTTCTAAGATTTCCTCACACATTGGGATGTGAAAACCATTTGCCACTTCAGGACGATTCAGAGTAATAATAGCTAGATCATCTACGATCTGGTATAGGATATGATTCATAGCTTCTCCTTTTGTATGGTGATAAAAATATTTTATTATCAAAGTATACCTTTTTTGGGATAAAGGAACAAGAAAAAATCAATTAAAAGTGTCTCAGCCGATTATTTTACCTTCATTTATGAATTTGAGGAAAATTGACTTTCTTACTTTTTATCTATTTATCGATTCCCAGAATAAATTAACATTTGCTTCTATTAAAATAGGAAGATATTTTCTTCATTGAAAAAAGCCCCTCTTTCTGCTATAATCGTATAAAATACTTACTTGAGGAGTCCCTATGAAGGTTGTTAAATTTGGTGGAAGCTCTCTTGCCTCTGCTAGTCAGTTAGAAAAAGTTTTAAATATCGTTAAGAGCGATAAAGAGCGCCGTTTTGTGGTTGTTTCTGCACCGGGTAAACGCAATGCTGAGGATACCAAGGTTACAGATGCCTTGATCAAATACTATCGTGACTATGTGGCTGGAAATGACATCAGCACTAGCCAAAATTGGATTATCGACCGCTATGCGGCTATGGTGAGCGAACTAGGCTTAAAACCAACTGTTTTAGAGAAAATTTCTAAAAGTATTCGGGCCTTGGCAACTCTTCCTATAGAGGACAATGAATTTCTCTATGATACCTTCCTAGCGGCTGGAGAAAACAACAACGCCAAATTGATCGCAGCCTACTTTAACCAAAATGGCATTGATGCGCGCTATGTCCATCCTAGAGAAGCGGGAATTATCGTAACAAGCGAACCTGGAAATGCTCGCATCATTCCATCTAGTTATGACAAGATTGAAGGCTTGGCTGATAGCAACCAAGTCCTTGTTATTCCTGGTTTCTTTGGGGTTACTAAGGAAGATCAAATCTGTACCTTCTCACGTGGTGGATCCGACATAACAGGTTCCATCATTGCTGCAGGTGTCAAAGCTGATCTCTACGAAAACTTTACGGATGTTGACGGTATCTTTGCTGCCCATCCTGGTATCATTCACCAACCGCACTCTATCCCTGAATTGACCTACCGTGAGATGCGTGAATTGGCCTATGCAGGTTTCTCAGTCCTTCACGATGAAGCTCTGCTCCCTGCCTACCGTGGGAAAATTCCTCTGGTTATCAAAAATACCAATAATCCTGACCACCCAGGAACACGCATTGTTTTAGAACACAGTAGTGATAAATTCCCAGTAGTAGGGATTGCGGGTGACTCAGGATTCGTCAGCATCAACATGTCAAAATATCTCATGAACCGTGAAGTAGGATTTGGTCGCAAGGCTCTACAAATCCTAGAAGATCTTAACATCGGATGGGAACACATGCCAACTGGTATCGATGATCTTTCAATCATTCTCCGCTCCCGTGAATTAACTCCTATCAAAGAAGAAGAAATTCTACGTCAACTCGTTCAAAAGGCTGAAGTGGATCATGTAGAGATTGAACATGACCTTTCCATCATTATGATTGTCGGAGAAAAGATGAAGAGCCATATCGGGGTAACTGCTACTGCAACACGTGCTTTGTCTGAGAATAAAATCAACATCCAGATGATGTCACAAGGTTCAAGTGAAGTTTCCATCATGTTTGTTGTCAATAAAGACCAAGAAAAGGCAGCTATCAAGGCTCTCTACCATGCCTTTTTCGATGAAAGTAAGGAAGACTAATCATGGCCCAATCTCTCAATAAAGTCATTGACCTCCAAACTACTGGGACATCTTACCTCTCTATCTCTGGAAAGGTTGGAAAATTTCTAGTCGGGGACCAAGCCTTGGAGTTTTATCCTGATGTCAATGTCGAACAATATATCCAAATCCCCTGGTCTAGTGTCAATCAAATCGGAGCAAACGTAAGTGGCCGCAAAATCAGTCGTCACTTTGAAGTCTTTACTGACCAAGGAAAATTCCTCTTTGCTTCAAAAGACTCTGGAGCTATCCTCAAAATCGCTCGGGAAAAATTAGGAAATGACAAGGTTGTGAAACTTCCGACTCTACTCCAGACCATTGGACAAAAACTTAAAAATCTATTTGCAAAAAAGTAAAAACTTTAGTATAATCATAGCAACGGATAAGTAAGTTATCTCCTTCTTTCAGAAAGTCTGCGGGTGCTGCGAGCAGATAGGAGGGGTAAGTGAAATTCTACCGTTAGTAACAATTACATACACAATCAAGTGCACACCTGTGAAGTTGGATGGAACCGTGGCCCTGCCACTCCAACACTTTGTCAGGTGTGCTTTTTTCATATAAAGGAGGACTTATGTTAGATATCAAACGTATTCGTACAGATTTTGATGCTGTCGCTGAAAAATTGGCTACACGTGGTGTAGATGCTACTGTCTTAAACGAGATGAAAGAAATCGATGCTAAACGTCGTGACATCTTGGTTAAGGTTGAAACTTTGAAAGCAGAACGTAACACTGTTTCTGCTGAGATTGCCCAAGCCAAGCGCAACAAGGAAAATGCCGGTGACAAGATTGCTGCTATGCAAACCTTATCTGCTGAAGTCAAAGCCTTGGATGCTGAATTGGCGGACATTGATGCTAAATTGACAGAATTTACCACTACTCTTCCAAACATCCCTGCCGACAGCGTTCCTGTTGGAGCTGATGAAGATGACAATGTGGAAGTTCGCCGTTGGGGAACTCCGCGCGAGTTTGACTTCGAGCCAAAAGCTCACTGGGATCTTGGTGAAGACTTGGGTATCCTTGACTGGGAACGTGGCGGTAAAGTAACAGGCGCTCGCTTCCTCTTTTATAAAGGACTTGGTGCTCGTTTGGAACGTGCTATCTACAACTTCATGTTGGATGAGCATGGCAAGGAAGGCTATACGGAAGTTATCACACCATACATAGTTAACCACGACTCTATGTTTGGTACTGGTCAATATCCAAAATTTAAGGAAGACACTTTTGAATTGAAAGACACTAATTATGTCCTCATTCCTACAGCTGAGGTGCCCCTTACAAACTACTACCGTGATGAAATCCTTGACGGTAAAGACCTACCAATCTACTTTACCGCTATGAGTCCATCATTCCGTTCTGAAGCTGGTTCTGCTGGTCGTGATACACGTGGCTTGATTCGTCTGCACCAATTCCACAAGGTTGAAATGGTCAAATTTGCCAAACCAGAAGAATCTTATGAAGAATTGGAAAAGATGACAGCCAACGCTGAGAACATTCTTCAAAAACTCAACCTTCCATACCGTGTCGTTGCCCTCTCTACTGGGGACATGGGCTTCTCAGCAGCTAAGACTTACGACTTGGAAGTTTGGATTCCAGCCCAAAATACCTACCGTGAAATCTCAAGCTGTTCAAATACAGAAGATTTCCAAGCCCGTCGTGCCCAAATCCGTTACCGTGATGAAGCCGATGGCAAGGTGAAACTCCTTCACACCTTGAACGGTTCTGGACTTGCAGTTGGACGTACAGTGGCTGCTATTCTTGAAAACTACCAAAATGCAGATGGTTCTGTAACCATTCCAGAAGCTCTTCGTCCATACATGGGTGGAGCTGAAGTTATCCAACCATAAAAAATAAGGCCTAGCTAGAATATAGCTAGACCTTTTTTCGTAACCAAATCAGATAAGCAACCAAGACAAAGAATAAAATAGCGAGGCAAATAACAGTTTCAGCCAATACCAGATAATCCAGAAATGGAAGTTTCAAAATTCCCTGAGCCATCTTGAGCGAAGTAGCTGTGATAATGGTTGGGAAGGTTAGGGCTGAGAAGGCTGGTTGAAATCCTTGTTTTAAAATATTAGGCATGCGAGTTAAAACAAAGAAAAAGAAGGACTGAGAAGCCAAAATCATGACGATCAAGAGCCAAGTCGGTAGGCCTGCTCCTCCAACTCGAACTAGGGAAGCCAGGAGTAGAGAAAAGGGAGCACAGTAGATTCCTTCTTGTCCAAGCAAGGCTAGTGGGAGCGGATGTTTCTTTAAATCGCTATAAATAAGCGGATAGAGATAGAAGGTCAAGACAAAACCAAAACTCAAGGTCGCATAGGCAATTTCAATGATACCTACCAGAGGATAGGTCAAGGCTGCTACTGCTATCCCCACATAGAGCACCGTCCAGCTAGGAGTCGCATTGACCCTCCGACCCGGACAGGCAAATTTGATGGTAAAAGTAGCAATCAAAGCTAAATCCAAGAGAAATGAGAACCACCAGATCCCTTGTGATACCAAAGGAAGAGCAGGGAATACGCGAAAGACATAGGTCGACAAAATCATCCCAGCCATAGGAAAAGTGGCCATTCCAGATAGAAGAGGGGGCTTGGTCAATTCTTGCTTGGTTTCTTCCCAATTAAAAAGATGAAGAATCAAAAAGAAAATCCACAACACTAGGCCAATCAGACTCAATAAATGCGACAGAACTGGCCAAGTATCTGCAATCAAATTTCCTGCACCTGCTAAACCTAATAAACAGCCAGAGAATACCAAGGGGAGCTTTTTCATTCGAGCCTCCAATAATCATGTTATTATTAGTATAGCATAAAAGCGCTTAAATGAGGACTTAAAAAATGAAGTTCGATTATTTCAGACTTCATTTTTTCTCAGATATGAATTAAGCATACGGTTGCAATTCGGGGTTAATTGGCGTATTGGCTAGGTTGTTGGCATAATTGCAAAGGCTGGCTAGACTGACTCCCAGAACCACGTCCAAGGCATTTTGTTGCGTGTAGCCAGCTTCCAAAAATTCAGCCAAGGCTTCATCTCCCACGCGCCCTTTGGTATTGATGACCGCCAAGGTAAACTTAGCTAGAGTATCTAGTTTTGGATCTGTCTCGATTGGAGTACGGTTGCGGAGTGCTTGGAGAAGATCATCATTCATCTGGATTTGTTTGATTGAAAAGGCAGTATGACCTGCGACGCAGAAAGCACAACCATTGGTTACGGCAGCTGTGATTTGCACTACTTCGCGTTCCACTGGTGTCAGGCTATTGCGACGGTTGATGGCTCCGACAGTTCGGTAGGCTTCTAGAGCAGTAGGAGCATTGGCCAAGAGACCAATCAGATTGGGAATATAGCCATTGTTGTCTTTTTGTACTGTTTCCAGAACTTCTTTTACTTCTGCTGGTGCTGATTCTACTGTATGGATAGTAAATCTTGTCATAAGGAACCTCTTTTCATTTTATTGTCATTTAGTCTATCATAGAATTTTTTCTTTGGATAATATATATTTTCAATTGCCATGATAGGAAATGTTTATGAAATGAAAAAATCACACTAAAAGTGTGATTGGATTAGTTCTTAAAATACTTCTTAGTCTCGGCAACAACTACTGGCGACAAGACCAAAAGGGCAATCAAGTTAGGTAAGGCCATCAAGGCGTTGACGATATCTGCAATAATCCAGACCATGTCCAACTCGATAAAACCTCCCAACAAGACCATAAGCACAAAGACCACTCGATAGAGCCAGATAAAGCGAACGCCAAAGAGAAACTCGAAACAGCGCTCTCCGTAGTAATTCCAGCCGAGAATTGTCGTAAAGGCAAAGAGTACAAGGAAGATGGTCAAAAGAGCAGGTCCAAAGTGTGAAAAAACTGTTGAAAAGGCTGACTGGGTCAAGGCAACTCCATTCAAATCACCACTCCAAACCCCAGTTACCAAGATTGTTAAACCAGTCAACGTACAGATAATGAGAGTATCAATAAAGGTTCCTGTCATGGAAATCAAGCCTTGCTCGACAGGCTCATTAGTCTTAGCCGCAGCAGCTGCGATCGGAGCTGAACCAAGACCAGATTCGTTAGAGAAGACTCCTCTCGCCACACCATTTTGAATTGCAGTACGGATAGTCGCACCTGCAAATCCTCCTACTGCAGCTACAGGGCTAAAAGCAGAGGTAAAGATGAGGGCAAGTGTGGCTGGGATTTTCTCGATATTAAAGAAAGTCACAATCAAGGTTCCTAGAATATAGACGATAGCCATAAAAGGGACGACTGCTGTTGAAACCTTGGAAATGGATTTGAGTCCACCAAAGACTGCAATCGCGACAAAAACAGATAAAACGAGAGCTGTGATATCTGGATCAATTTGAGCTGTATTTTGGATAGATTCTGTAATTGAATTGACTTGGGTAAAGGTACCAATTCCTAGAAGGGCTACCAATACACCCGCTAGGGCAAAGAAGATAGCAAGTGGACGCCACTTTTCTCCCATTCCCAAAAGGATGTAGTGCATGGGTCCTCCAGCTACAGCTTCATTTGCATCCTTGGTGCGGTACTTGATAGCCAGCAAGCCTTCAGCATACTTGGTTGCCATCCCAAAGAAGGCTGCCATCCACATCCAAAAGAGAGCACCTGGCCCACCAACCTTAATGGCTGTCGCAACTCCGATGATATTTCCCGTTCCAACAGTAGCTGCAAGGGCTGTACAGAGAGCAGCAAAGCTCGATACATCGCCATGTCCCTTGTCCTTGGTAAAAATCAACTGAAAGGCCTTGGGGAGACGAGCTAGCTGTAAAAGTCCTAGTCGGATGGTCAGATAGATACCCGTTCCGACCAATAACAGTAAGAGGGGAGGTCCCCAAACGAAAGCATCAAGCGCTTTTAGCAATTCTAACATGTTCTACTCCTATCTTTTCAACCCCAAAAGAAAGAGCACATGCAAGATACATGTACTCTGGAATGCCTAGATAAATGCCAAAAAGCGGGCTATCTTAGCTCTGTCCTTTTACCTGAGAGTTTGAGCAGTTGCCTGCCTTGCCCCTTCGGTGCCTTTACGGTCTCTCCAGAGTTCCGTCCATTTACAGTCATGGAAAACAAACCTTTCTCCACTTCTATTAAACTTCATTCGGTGTTGGTATTTAATTTTTTCTTATTTTACAAGAAAAGTTAGCTTTTGTCAATATATTATTTGAAAAAAGATGGATTTTCACTTCTTTTTCAAAAAAAGAGGAGCAATCTTTTTCTAACCTTTAAAGGTCACAATGGTTGCGCCACTGCCCCCAGCATTCTGAGGAGCATAGCCGAAAGTCTTAACATGTTTGTTTCTTTGCAGGTATTTGGTAACTCCTTCACGGATGACTCCCGTTCCGATACCGTGGATGATGTCTACCTGAGCCATATTATTAAGCAGGGCTTGGTCAATAAAGGCGTCCAGCTCATTCATGGCTTCTTCATAACGTTTGCCTCGGAGATCCAGTCTTGCTTGCGGACCACGTCCAGAAGCACGTTTCACGACATTGACTTGTTTTTTCTTGACTGGGGCTTCTTGTTGAGCCTGAACAAGATCAAATTCTTTCTCTTCCAAGGTCATCTTGATCAAACCGACTTGGGCTTCCCAACGGCCATCCTTGAGCTGATTAGTCAAGGTTCCACGTTGGCCATAACTGAGAACCACGATATCATCTCCCACCTTCGGAGCTCGTTTTTTCTTGGCTTTTTGAAGGACCTTGTTTTTAGACAAGTCGACTTTTTCAGGAGCCAATTTTTTCAGCTCAGCCTTGGCTTCAATGATTTCATGGGGTTTGAGTTGAGACTTGCTATGGAGATTTTTGAGAATCTGGTCACTCTCACTTAGAGCGAGTTCCACAATCTCAGCAGCTTGTTCACGCGCCTTGTTAAGCTCAGTTTCCTTTTCACGATTGAGCTCGTTGTAAAGTTTTTTGAGTGCTCGGTTCATCTTGAGGTTTTCTTGCTCCACCTCACGGATATTGTCCAAGCGTTTGCGACTTTCAAGCGTTTGCTCTTCCAATTGCTCAATGATACGGTTGACATCATTATCTTGATTGACCTGCTGGCTGGCATCCCCGACAATGACATCTGACAAGCCAAGGCGTTTAGCAATTTCAAAGGCATTGCTTCGGCCAGGAACTCCCTGCATAAAGCGATAGGTCGGACGCAGAGTGGCTGTATCAAACTCCATGCTGGCATTTTGCACAAAGGCTGTCTCAATACCGTAGGCCTTGAGTTCTGGATAGTGGGTCGTCGCCATGGTCTTAACCTGACGTAAACGAAGATCCTCCAAAATAGCCATGGCAAGGGCTGCACCTTCCTGCGGATCGGTCCCTGCCCCAAGCTCATCTAGCAATAAAAGCGAGTGTTGGTTGACCTTGCTAAGAATATCTACTATATTGGTCATGTGGCTGGAAAAGGTAGACAAACTTTGTTCAATAGACTGCTCATCTCCGATATCTGCGAAGATTTCTTCAAAAATACCGACACGGCTCCCCTTATCAGCTAGAATGGGCAAGCCTGACTGGGCCATAAGTTGCGTCAAACCCAAGGTTTTGAGCATGATGGTCTTCCCACCCGTATTGGGACCTGTAATGACAATAGCTGTTAATTCCTTACCAAAGTGTACATCGTTTGCCACTGCATTTTTGACCAAAGGATGGCGAACATGAAGGAGTTGAATCTCTTGGTTCTCTGAAAGTTGAGGAACGACTGCTTGTCTTTCTTGAATAAAGCGCACCTTGGCACGAATCAGATCCAGATGACCGATAATCCAAGCGTCATTAGCAATCTCTGCCGCATGAGGACGGACCCGTTCCGATAGTTCCTGCAGGATACGAATCATCTCGTAGCGCTCATCAGCTCGAAGACTCGCTATTTCTTCGCTCAGTTTCACGACCTCACGGGGTTCGATATAGACCGTATTCCCACTGGCAGAGATGTCATGAACAACACCCGCAATCTTGTTACGGTAGGTGTTTTTGACAGGTAAAACCTGACGCCCATTTCTACTAGCGATAATTCCTTCCGTCAACATCTGAGCTTTTTGCTTGACCAAGTCTTGCAAAACATCTCGGACCTGACTCTCGCTATCATGGATTTTCCGACGGATGCGTGCCAGTTCTTCGCTGGCAAAATTCTCGATAAATCCTGCATCATTTAGGGATTGAAGACTCCCTTGCAAGTGTGGGAAATCATGTAGTTTTTCAAACCATCTCGCCAACTGCTCCAAGCGTACATTTTCAAGATTGGCATAAAAACCTTGCAACTCTCTGCTAGCTAGCAAGACTCGTTTGAGGAGCAAGAACTCCTCGATATTGAGGTCCGCCCCCATCTCCAGACGCTTGCAGACAGCTGAAATCTCACGTGTAGCTAGGATGGTAAAGTGGGGTTGCTCCACAAAAAGGGCTTGCATTTCCTCCATCTCTGTAAAGGCTTGTTTGATCTTATCCGCCTTGGCAGTTGGAGCCAAGCCTTTTAGCTCCTCTAGTCCTTGTTCTGTCAAAAGATGCGGTTCAAACAAGGCTTTGATTTTATTAAATTCTAAGGTTTCTAGTATTTTTGTATTCATATTCTTTCCTTGTATGCTGGTTTACAAGATTATAGTAACTAGAGATTTTGACCTAGTCCTCCAATCTGTAAACAAAGGGCTAGGAAAAATCCCGCCCTTTTTATCCGATTAAATTTGTCACCCAAAGTTGCTTGATAAAATTTGTTGTAAAAGGGACACTTTGGATGATGTTTTTAGCTACTATACTTTTTTCGAGTGAATTTTGAATGATTGCCAGAGGCACTGTTGCAAGGATGGTCAGAGCCATTTGCAAGACAAATAGGGTTACCAATAGAGACAAAACGCCTGCTCCGATACGAAACCATTTGACATCGAGCTTTTTAGTTGGAATCAAGTGTAGGAACAAACCGATAAAACGTCCGATACTGTAACAAATTCCAAAAACTAGAAGGTAGGCGAGACCCGCATAAAAGACCTTGTCTAGGTGAAAAAGCTGGTCTGAAGGGAAGAAAAAGGTGCCCTGCCCTTCCTGAGGATTGGCATAAGGGACAAGCAAGTGGAAGTGCTCTCCCAGTGATTTATAAAACTGTCCCGCAACAAAGGCTGAAACCACTGCAACGAGTAAATAATAAACTTGCAGCACCAAACCTCTACGGTAGCCGATGTAAAAGCCCCAAGCCAGAACCAATAAGAGTAGGATTGAAATCATAGGGAGTCCTCAATCTTGCTCTGTTCTTGTTTGACAGCAATCAACTTGTGGCGGAGTTCTAACAACTCTTGCTCCTTGTCATCAAATTCAATTTCACGATTGAGCTGTGTAGACAGACAATTGACCGCCAAAAGAAGCGCAATGGTTTCATCATCCGCCCCAGGCATTTGTTCTTTAATTGCTTGGTATTTTTCAGTCGCAACCTTGGCAATTTCCTCCATAAAGAGGTTGTCATGCTCGGTTGTCAAGGTTAATGTCTTTTTCCCGAATGTAAACTTATATCGATTTAGATTTGCCATAAAATTCACCTCACGATATTATACCAAATTTCGCTAACTTTGTCAGTTTTTACCAATTCTCCTGCTTTTGTGGTACAATAGAGACTATGGCAAGTATCACACTCACACCAAGTGAACAGGAAATTCAGAGCTTTTTAAGTCAGTATCAGAAGGCTCTCAGTCCTAGTAAAAATCCCTATATCCGCTATTTTTTGCGACTGCCTCAGGCAACGGTTTCCATCTATACTTCTGGAAAAGTCCTCCTCCAGGGCGAAATGGCTGAGCAATACGCCAGTTTCTTTGGTTATCAAGTTCAACAAGAAAACAGTGGACAAGATTTTCCTATGATTGGGACTGATGAGGTGGGAAATGGTTCCTACTTTGGTGGGTTGGCTGTCGTGGCTTCCTTCGTAACACCTGACCAGCACGACTTCTTGCGAAAACTCGGCGTGGGAGATTCTAAGACTCTGACAGACCAAAAGATTCGTCAAATTGCCCCTATTCTCAAGGAAAAAATCCAGCACCAAGCACTTCTCCTTTCACCGAGCAAGTACAACGAAGTTATCGGAGAGCGTTACAATGCTGTTTCTGTAAAGGTTGCCCTTCACAATCAGGCTATTTTTCTCCTGCTTCAAAAAGGAGTCCAGCCAGAGAAAATTGTGATTGATGCTTTTACAAGCCCTAAAAACTATAACAAATACTTGGCGCAAGAAGCCAACCGTTTTCCAAATAAGATCACTTTGGAAGAAAAAGCTGAGGGCAAATACCTGGCTGTTGCGGTTAGCTCCATCATCGCGCGTGATCTCTTCCTCGAAAACTTAGAAAATCTGGGACGAGAACTGGGCTATCAACTGCCAAGTGGCGCTGGGACTGCATCTGATAAGGTTGCTAGTAAAATCCTTCAGGCCTATGGAATGAAAGGACTTCATTTCTGTGCCAAACTTCACTTTAAAAACACTGAAAAAGCCAAAGCACTTCTAGAAAGGTAAATTATGAATTCGTTTAAAACATTTCTAAAAGAATGGGGAGTTTTCTTCCTGATTATCGCACTGGTAGGTCTTAGTCGTATCTTTCTTTGGAGCAATGTCCGTGTAGAAGGACACTCGATGGACCCTACCCTAGCAAACGGAGAAGTTCTCTTCGTTGTTAAACACCTCCCAATTGACCGCTTCGACATTGTGGTTGCGCATGAGGAAGAAGGAAATAAAGACATTGTCAAAAGGGTCATCGGTATGCCCGGAGATACCATCCGCTACGAAAATGACAAACTCTTTATCAACGATAAAGAAACGGATGAACCCTACCTAGCTGAATACCTCAACTTGTTCAAAACAGAAAAGTTGCAGAACACCTATACTGGAAAAGGATTTGAAGGCAATAAGGGAGTCTACTTTAGAGAACTTGCTCAAAAAGCACAAGCCTTTACGGTCGATATCAATTCCAACACCAGCTTCAGCTTTACTGTCCCTCAAGGCGAATACCTTCTCCTTGGTGACGATCGTCTAGTCTCTAGCGACAGCCGCCATGTCGGTACCTTCAAGGCCAGCGATATAAAAGGTGAAGCAAAATTCCGTTTCTGGCCACTTAACCGTATCGGAACTTTTTAAGATAAGGAAGAGGCCGAGAACGCTAAGTCTCTGTCTCTTTTTCTATTGCGAGAAAAACCTTTTCGTCATCTAGCTTTTCAAAGTGGCCAAGAGATCAATTCTCACGAACTCATGTAAAGGAAACCTATGGAAGTTTATTTTTCAGGCACCATTGAACGCATTATTTTTGAAAATGTTAGTAATTTTTATCGCATCCTCCTCCTAGATATCGAAGATACCAATGCGGAGGACTTTGACGATTTTGAAATCATCGTTACAGGAACCATGGCGGACGTGATTGAGGGTGAAGACTACACTTTTTGGGGACAAATCGTTCAGCACTCCAAGTATGGGGAACAGCTACAGATCAGTCGTTATGAGAGAGCAAAACCCACTAGTAAGGGTCTAGTCAAGTACTTTTCTAGCAGCCATTTCAAGGGAATTGGCCTCAAAACTGCCCAGAAAATCGTTGATAGCTATGGTGAAAACACTATCGACGAAATTCTGGAGCATCCTGAAAAGCTGGAAAGTATTGCTGGACTCTCTGCCAAAAACCGTGAGGCTTTTGTCTCCACCCTCCGTCTCAACTATGGGACAGAAATGGTTTTGGCAAAACTGGCCAACTACGGCATTCCCAATAAACTAGCCTTTCAGATTCAAGACTTTTACAAGGAAGAAACGCTGGATATTGTCGAAAATTATCCCTACCAGTTGGTTGAGGATATCAAGGGCTTGGGCTTTACCATTGCTGACCAACTAGCCGCCGAACTAGGCATCGAAAGTCAAGCCCCTGAACGCTTCCGTGCTGGCCTTGTCCACAGTCTCTTTCAAGGTTGTATGGATACGGGCGATACCTATATGGAGGCCCGTGATTTGCTGGAACAGACACTTACCCTCCTCGAGTCTTCCCGTCCCGTGGAACTCGATCCCAGCCAAGTAGCTCAGGAATTATCTCATTTGATCGAAGAAGATAAAATTCAACAGGTGGATACCAAAATCTTTGATAACAGCCTCTTTTTCGCAGAAGAAGGTATTCGCAGTCACTTGGTTCGTATCCTTGAAAAAGGAAAACAGAAAAATCAGGATTTGGAAACCATTCACAAGCATATCGCTACTGTCGAGCAAGAACTGGGTATTGAGTATGATAGCATCCAAAAACAGGCAATCTGTGATGCTATCCATAACAAGGTCTTTATCCTAACAGGTGGACCCGGTACTGGTAAGACGACTGTTATCAATGGGATTATCGCTGTTTATGCCCTTTTAGAAGGGCTTGATCTCAAGAAAAAAAGCAATCTGCCTATCCTTCTTGCTGCTCCAACTGGTCGAGCCGCTCGGCGTATGAATGAACTGACAGGTTTACCTAGCGCTACCATCCACCGCCATTTGGGAATGACGGGTGATGATGATACCAGCCATCTGGAAGATTATCTAGATGCCGACTTTATCATTGTAGATGAGTTTTCCATGGTGGATACTTGGTTAGCCAACCAGCTCTTCTCCAACATTTCTTCTAACAGTAAAATTCTCATCGTAGGTGATAGCGACCAGCTACCGTCTGTTAGTCCCGGACAAGTCCTGGCTGACCTGCTCCAGATACCCCTGATTCCTCAGACTCGCTTAGAACGGATTTACCGTCAGAGCGAGGAATCAACCATCGTTACCTTGGCTAGTCAAATTCGACAAGGCATCTTGCCAGCTGACTTTAGCCAGAAAAAGGCAGACCGTTCCTACTTTGAAATCGCTAGTGGCCATATCCCAGCTACCATTGAGAAAATCCTCGGTGCTGCCCTCAGAAGTGGCATTCCGGCTCGCGATATTCAGGTGCTGGCGCCTATGTATCGAGGAACTGCTGGTATTGACGCCATCAACCAACTCATGCAAGACCTGCTCAATCCTCACCAAAAAGGACAAGTGAGTTTTGAAGCCACTCAGTGTCACTATCGAACAGGGGACAAGGTCATTCACCTAGTCAACGATGCCGAAGTCAATGTCTTTAATGGAGACCTAGGCTACATCACAGATCTGATTCCTGGAAAATACACCGAGTCCAAACAAGATGAGATTGTCATTGATTTTGATGGCAATGAGGTCATCTACCCACGTAACGAATGGTACAAGATTCGACTAGCCTATGCCATGAGTATCCATAAGTCTCAAGGAAGTGAGTTTCCTGTTGTCATCCTGCCCATCACCCGTGCTAGCAAGCGCATGCTGGAGCGAAATCTCATCTACACAGCCACTACACGGGCCAAGAGCAAGCTCATCCTTCTTGGTGAATTACAGGCCTTTGACTATGCAGTCAAGCATATCGGAACTGCCCGCAAGACCTATCTGATTGAGCGTTTCAGTGATTTAATTGAAACTAATATTGAAGAAAGTAAACAAGCCTTCTCTGAAACTGCCACAGCAAGTGACTCTGAACAATCCTACATCCTCACCGAGGAAAACTGGTCTAGTATTCCAGCCATGATCGGGATTACAGACGCAGACCTCAAATTGATTTTTGGAAAATAGACCAGCAGAAAACCCACCTATTCAGGTGGGCTTTTTATCTTTTAAGATTATTTTACAGTTGCTGTGCTTGTGATCAATTCAACAGCTTTTTTGATTGCGATATCGTGTTTCAACATGTCAGCTGAAAGCAAGTTTTGTACTTGTGCAACTTCCATGTTGTAGTCTGCTGCCAATTGCTCGATTTCTTTTTGGATTTCTTCTTCTGAAGCGTCAAATCCTTCAGCTTTGGCAACTGCTTCGATAACAAGGTTAGTCTTCGTACGTGACTCAGCTTCTCCCTCGTATTGTTTGTGAAGGTCTTCTTGAGTAGTTCCTGTGATTTGGAAGTACATGTCAGGGTTGATCCCTTGACGTTGCAAGTTTCCAAGGAACTCATTTACTGAACGGTGAACTTCTTCGTGGATCATTTCTTCTGGAAGTTCTACGATTTCAGCGTTTTCTACAGCTTTATCGATTGCTGCACCTTCTACTGCATCTTTGTATGCTTCTTCTTTTGCAGCAGTCAATTCTTTGCGGTATTTTTCTTTCAATTCGTCAAGAGTTTCCACTTCTTCGTCGATGTCTTTTGCAAGTTCATCGTCAAGAGCTGGAACTTCTTTAGCTTTAACTTCGTGGATAGTTGTTACGAATTTAGCTTCTTTACCTGCAAGATCTTCTGCTTGGTAGTCTTCTGGGAATGTTACGATAACATCAACAGTTTCACCAGCTGAATGACCTACCAATTGGTCTTCAAATCCAGGAATGAATTGACCTGAACCAAGTCCAAGTGAGAAGTTTTCACCTTTTCCGCCGTCGAACTCAACACCGTCGATAGAACCAACAAAGTCAATGACAACAGTGTCACCATTTTCAGCAGCAGCTTCCTTGATAACCAATTCAGCCAAGTTGTTGCGTTCGCGTTCGATACGCTCTTCAACGTCAGCGTCTGTTACTTCTTTTTCTACATCTACTGATACTTCAAGGTTTTTGTAGTCACCCAATTTTACTTCAGGTTTTGTCACGACTTCAGCTGTAATAACCCAGTCTTGACCTTTTTCCATTGAAGTTACGTCAATTTTTGGTTGTGCAACGACTTCAAGACCAGCTTCTTTTACTGCAGCTTCATAAGCGTTTGGCAAAAGAGCGTTCATAACGTCTTGGTAAAGTGACTCTTCACCAAATTTTTGATCGAAGATAGGACGTGGAAGGTGACCTTTACGGAAACCTGGAACGTTAAGAGATTTCTTTACTGAGTTGAAGACACGGTCCAATTCTGGTTTGATTTGGTCTTGAGAGATAGTAAAAGTCAAGACACCACGGTTTGTTTCTTTGTTTTCAAATGATACAGACATTCTGTCATTTCTCCTTAAAATTTTTTAAATACAGTCTATTATAGCATAAACCACGGTTAATTTTCAAGTAATGAATGCGCTTTTCAATGATGCTAAAGGTACTTGCTTGCTTCCCTGATACTGAGTTCAGCCATTCTTTCCCTGTTTTTTTCGATGAAGCTTGCTACCCATTCCGGATTGGTTTTAGAGTAGTCTCTTAGAGCCCAGCCGATGGCTTTGTTGATAAAAAATTCTGTCTGGTCCAGATTGTTGAGCAGGATTTTTTCCATCAGTTGGACATTTGTTTTCTCTTTCCTTAACAACTGGTGGTTAATAGCGACTCGTCTCAGCCAGATATTATCTGATAAACTCCATTGGAGGATGATTTCTCCCAGTTCTGGCTTGTCATATACCAAACTTCCTACTACTCGGTCTAGAATATCTACCGTATCCCACCATGACTTGGTCACAACCAGGCGCTCAAGCTTAGGCAAATCGTCCTTCGTTAGATAAGACTGCATGGCTTTCAAATAGTTGGCAGCCACATATTGGTATTCTCTAGGCTCCTTTTCCCAGCAAGTGTCTACAAAATCCCAATCGATAATCTTTGTTTTTTTCGCTTCTGGAAAATACTTTTTATAGAGTGAATTTCTTTCAGGACCTGCAATGCCTAGAAAGGGAAATTGATGGCGCATATAGGCTTCCATTGGGCCTGCTTTCTCAGGGTCTTTTCCCGCTTCTAGCTCCACAAGTAAATCTGTAAGATTCATCTAAAAATCCTCCTGCCCTACCAAGTGGTGCTGAAAGGCATAGACTGCAGCCTGAGTGCGATCGCTGACCTCAAGCTTGGCTAGGATGTTGGATACATGGGTCTTGACCGTCTTTAGGGAGATAAAGAGTTCATCTGCAATGCGCTGATTTTCGTAGCCCTTGGCGATGAGTTGGAGCACATCTCGCTCACGCGCAGTCAGATCCTCATGAAGCTCTATATGATTGCGGTGGTATTCGACCTTTTTGCTGACCTCTTGTTCAATAGCAAGCTCTCCAGAAGCAACCTTACGAACAGCGTGGAGCAGTTCGTCCGCACTTGAAGTCTTGAGCATATAACCTTTCGCACCCGCGTTCAAGACATGCATGATTTTTTCATTGTCTAGATAAGAAGTCACAATCAAAATCTTGGCTTCAGGCCATTCTTTGAGGATAGCCAAGGTAGCATCAATCCCATTCATCTCAGGCATGACGATATCCATGACAATGACATCTGGACGCAATTCCAAGGCCAAGTCAATCCCTTGAGACCCATTAGCCGCCTCGCCCACAACTTCTACATCGTCTTGGAGGTCAAAGTAGCTTTTCAAGCCCAATCGGACCATTTCATGGTCATCTACTAGTAAAATTTTCATCTTTACTCCTTTATCATTCCTTTTCTAGCAGGGGAATACGGATATCAACCGCCAGTCCTTGCTTAGGTGCTGTCAAGAGTTGAACTGTTCCTGCCATATCTTCAACCCGCTCCTTAATATTTCTCAGTCCGTAACTCAAGTCGTCTAAGCTCCCCAACTGGAAACCAATCCCATTGTCCACCACCTTCAGCTGCAATTCAACATCTGTCTGATAGAGATAGACATCCAAACAAGATGCTTGGGCATGGCGAAGGGTATTGCTGATCAACTCCTGCAAAATACGGAAGATATGTTCTTCAATCTTCTTGGGCAATTTAGACACGTTTTGCTTGAGACTAACCTTGAGATCACTCTTGTCCTCTAGCTCTTTTAAGAGGATTTGAATCCCCTCAACCAAACTCTTCTCTTCCAACTCAACAGGTCGCAAATGTAGGAGCAAGACCCGCAAATCTTTCTGGGCTGTTTCAAGGATAGCTGCAACACTTTGCAACTGGGTCTGCATCTTTTCTCTATCCAGCTTCAAAGCCTGCTGGCTTATCCCTGATAAAATCATATGGGCTGCAAACAACTCCTGACTAACTGTATCGTGCAAGTCACGTGCTATCCGCTTCCTTTCTTTCTCGATGATTGCTTCTTCCCTGACCAGGCCTTGATTTTCAGCCTTTTGAACAGCTTCTGTCAAGAGATTGAGCTTGCCAGATAAGGACTTGAAACTGGCATCAAAGTCTGGATCTGCAAAAGAAACCACCTCTTTTCCTGCTAACAGTCGCTTGAGATTGACCTGCATTTTTCTGCGAGAAATTTCTTCCATCACCCTCCAAAAGAGGACAAAAAAGAAGGACATGGAAAGACTAAAGACAAAAATCAAGAAGATTAACTTTTCTGTTCTCTCAATATCTTGTAGCAAATAGGACCAATCAAGATTGAGAATATCAAGTAGACTATTGGTCAAAAAGAGGATAAAAAGGAGAGCAGTCAGCCCGATTAATAGATAGGATTGCTTTTTCATCCTCTGACCACCTCCACATCTCCAATCATACTGGTTAGGAAAATTTTGACGCTCTTGTTACTCTTGAGATAGTCCTTGGTTTCCTGATGATAGTGTTCATTACGAAGGGCTCGCTTGGGTTGATGGAGGAAAGTTAAATCTCCATAGAGACAGTTGACACTGAGACTGATTTCCACATCTACGGGTACGATAATCCTAGTCGTTCCGACCATTTTTCTAAGAATAATGACATTGTCATGATTGGTTAGGATGACTCTTTCTAAATGAATGGTGTCCTTGCCCATGAGGCGAAAGAGGTTGATATCGTCAAACTGGCAGGTCTGGTGACTAGAGAAATGATGAAGATTGCCAAACCAGGGATTGCGTTCATTTTTTACTGTCACCACCTCTTCAAAAACCAGGTCAGTCTCCTCTTTTTCTTGGTTCATCATTGGGTAAAGAAGAAAGAGACTGTAGATCACCGCTACAAAGATGGCTAAAATCACAAAGGGATTAAGCATGACGATGAAAAAGAAAAGAATAGTCGCCACAAGGAGGAATACGTTGTTGCCTTCTTTACCTGTATAATAACGGAGCAATAGTAAAAAGAGGAATAGAATCAGCAGAAAACGCGAAAAATGCTCTGATACCATCAAAATCAGAGCTCCCGTCAACAGACAGGCTTCAATAAATAAAAAGATTTGAAATTTTTTCATAGATGCATCCTCTCCCTTCTATTTTATCACAATTCAAAAAAGTCACCTCGGTCTGAGGATGGAAAAAGGAGATAGGACAGAAATCGCTCGTACAAACTAGGTTCTTTCAGACCACTACAGTTTTATCTTAGTTGAAATAAGTTATAATATATAAGTGAGTATCAGATATACCAAGACATCGTCAACATCTAAGGTATATTCAAAATACAAAAGTTGACCAAAGGTTGACCAACTAGATTTCTGGATATCCTTTATATTCATTCTCAAAAATGGTTTAAATAGCGTATCTTTTAAACTAGTTTTGAGAAGCCAAAAAATCTTCCTACATATGTAAGAAGATTTTTTAGCATGGTAAAAAGTGCTTATTTTACCCATTCACCATTATAATTTACCTTATAACCTTCTGGTGTAGTTGTATTGACTGCTAAAGCGCCTGAACGGTATGCATAATACCATTTTCCTGAGACTGTGAACCATCCAGTTTGCATTGCTCCTGAACCATTCAAATAGTACCATGAATTGCCTGATTTTGCCCATCCAGTTTGCATAGCGCCTGAACCACTGAGATAATACCATGAACTACCTGATTTCATCCATCCAGTCTGCATAGATCCTGAACCACTGAGATAATACCATGAATTACCTGATTTCATCCATCCAGTCTGCATTTCTCCTGAATTATTAAGATAGTACCATGAACCACTTGATTTCAACCAACCTGTCTGCATCCAACCTGAGCGATCAAAATGATACCATTTTCCGTTAATTTGTTCCCATCCATTAGTTGTATATGAACCATTGTTATGTTTGTACCACCAACGACCAGAAGATTGAATCCAACTACCTTTAGAGACTTCTTTATTGTTTGATTCAGTTTGTAAAAGTTTCTTGTACTGTTCTTTCAGTTTTGAAAGCTTTTCTTTTTCTGTAGCTAATTTCGAAACACTTTTTTTACGTTTTTCATTAGCTGAAGTTACATCATTTTTTGCTTTAGTTTCACGTTTCTTAGCGTTTTCTAAAGCAATTTCTGCCAAATGTAGGTTGTTTTCAGCAACTTGAGCTTGAAGTGGTGTAGCCATTGCGTCAGCAAGGACTTTTTCAGCTTCAGTTTTCAAGCTAAGTGCGCTTGCGTAATCAGTTGAAGCTTTTGTCAAAGCATTTTTAGCATTTTCTGATGCAATTTTAGCTTGTGCAAGGTTTGCTTCAGCTGTTGCGACAGCTTTTTCAAGATATGCTGTGTCGTTGTTTGTTTTGACAACGTTTCCTTCGTTTGAAAATGCAATTACAAGCCAGTATTCACCATTGATGTTAGCGATGTCAAGACCAATATATTTAGCAAAACGAAGGTTAGCTGATAAGTGTCCCCATTTAGATGGTGCGTCTGCAAAAGATGATCCCATTAATGCATTGTATACGATTTCTTTTAATTCATAAAGATTTGATACACGTTCTTTAGAACCAATTTTTACAAGGTTTTCAACACCAGCTCCAATGTGTCCATGAGAAAGTGGATCAAGTCCACGTTCTTTATATTGTTCAGCACGTTTAGTTGCTAGTTCAATAGCTTTATCTGTAACTTCTGTTTCAGATAGACCATCTAATTCTTTACGAATTTGTTTGAGTCCCTTAACGTATAGTTCAGATACAGCTAATTTTTCTTCATCAGTCAATTTATCAATGTCAACTATACGTTTTTTATCAGCTTCACTGATTTTTGTTGAAGACTGTTCAATAACTGTAGCACCAGAGTCAGTCATGAAGTCTGAGTCGCCTTCGGCTTTATCTTGTTTGAACTGAGTCAAGTCTGCGATTGTTACTGTATCAGTACCAGTATTCGCCAATTTGTCTTGAGCAGATTTCAATTCAGCTTGGGCTGACTGCAATTTGCTTTCAACTGTTTCAGCATGTTGGTTAGCGCTTGCCAATTTTTCTTTAGCCAATTTGACAGCATCGTTTTTAGTATTAACCTCTGTTTCAGCTGATTTAATAGCTTGAGCACGGTTCGCATCTGCTTTGGATGCGTTTTTCAAAATTTGTTTATTTTTTTCTTTTGTATCTTTAACTGCTTGAGTGGCTTTCACTACAGATACTTGAGCATCTTTAACAGCTTTTTCTTTTAAAGCAAGTTCAGACTGATTGTTTTTAACTTCAGTCTCTGCTTTTTTAGTAACAACTTCTTGAGCATCAAGCTGTGGTTTTAGGTCAGATGATTTCCTTGCTTCATTTTGTAAAACCCGATACGCAGGTTCATTTACTGCAGTAGTTTTTACTCTTGTTTCTTGTGCCAAAGCTGTTGTCCCGATAGATGCAATCGCTAACGCAACACCAGTTGTTAAAACTTGAAGATTCTTTTTCTTTGACATCCTATCCTCCAATTATACACCTTTAAAAAGGCTTCTTCCTTTAACTATATCAAAATACCTGAATGATGTAAAGGTTTACATATTATATGCATAAATTAAATTTTAACTAGATAACAATCGCTAAGAAAAAAATCTTAGCGGTTTGTTTTTATACCAAAATTATCCTCTAAATTGCTTAGAAAATCATTTCTCCAAAAAGAGTCACTTATATTCTTGTAACATTTGACTAAATACCGTTTAAACGAAATTTCAATTATAACTCTATTTTTATTTTGTTCTTCAATCTTTTCTTTATACTTCTTAATCTGATACTTTTCAAATTCATATATTTTATTGGCAAGAGACGAAATCACGTTCTTATTTGCTTGCTCCATATAAAATTCCTTAAACTTATTGAAGGATTTTTCAAGATTAAAAGGTGGTATAAATTCTTGATTCTTTAACTTATTATAAAATTCTTCTACTTCTTCTAATCTACTATTGTAACCATCCAATGACAATTCTGGTGCTACAGACTGTAATATTTCTGTCCGTCCCCTAACATCCTCTAATAATTCACCTACTTTTTCAGCTTGTTCAATGTATAATTTCTGATTTTCAAACCAATCTTCTTTTAATCTTTGTTCAAATTCTTCTAATAAAGTATTTATAGTTGGCAAAAGGCTACAAAAAGGGCGGGATTCTTGTCCCGACCTCTCTACATCTGATCTCTAGCTTCTTTTAGTTTACCATAAAGAATATAGTCTACGTTTTGCAGATCCGCTATGGTGGCACAGTTAAGGGAACACATGATCAAGCGTAAATCTGCTTTCCAACCTTGGATGATGCTAATCACTTCCTCGACCGAGTAGGTTTCAACCAATTCCAGAACGGTTCGTGATAATCCCACAGCCTTGGCACCAAAGACCAGGCACTTAATCATATCAAGTGGGTTCCGAACGCCTCCGCTGACCAAGAGTTCGACCTTGTCTTTCCAGCCTTGGGCATTGAGAAGGGCTTGCATGGTGGATTGTCCCCATTGATTGAGGTAATCACGCTGACCACTGCGACGGTTTTCGATATAGGCAAAACTGGTGCCACCACGACCTGACAGGTCAACGGTTCGAACACCCAGTTCATAGGCTCTCTCGATGGTCTTGGCATCCATGCCAAAACCGACTTCCTTTAAAATGATGGGGACGGGGATGCGCTTACTGTAATCTGCTAGATGCGACTGCCAGCTTCTGAACTTCCTTTCTCCCTCCGGCATGAGTAATTCCTGCATAACATTGACGTGCACTTGTAAAAGTAGCGGATTCATCTCCGTCACAGTCTGCAAACCAAGTCCAACAGGCTTGTCCAATCCAATATTGGTTCCAAGGAGGAGATTTGGATGGCTAGTCTTGACAGAAAAAGAGTCATCTGTTGGATCTTTGAGGGCTGCGCTATAAGAGCCCGTCACAAACAAAATCCCACATGATTCTGCCACCTGAGCCAGCTTTTGATTGATTTCTCTCCCCTTATCGCTCCCACCTGTCATGGCATTGATATAAAAAGGAAAGTCCCATTTTCGACCAGCAAATTCTGTAGACAAATCAATCTCATCCAGATCGTAAAGAGGCAGGGAAGAATGAATCAACTCCACCTCATCAAAGCTATTATAGGAACTTTTCTGCTCAAGGGCATAGCGGATGTGCTCGTCCTTACGATTTGTCGTCATATCCTATCCTTTCTTGGTATAAAAGCTCAATCCCCAGATCGACCCAGCGATTTTTTATGGTTTCAGTTGATTGCACATCAAAACTCAAGGCAATCCCACAGTCACCACCACCAGCACCACTACTCTTGGTAACAGCCCGTAAATCTTGACTGGCTTCTTTCAACTGTCTGAGCGAAGGCGTGTAAATATCTGGACTCAAACCTTCTAAAATCTGGCTGGCTGTTTCCACCTGCTCGATGATATTTTCTATTTTCCCCTGCTCCAAGGCTTCTACCAAAGCAGTCACCGTTGCTTTTGAGGAAGTTAAAAAATTCGGATTGATATTTTGTTTGATTTGTTGGACCATGTCACTAGACACAGCTACTTCCTTGGTCCATCCAACTAGGAAATCACATTCTATGGCTGGTTTTACTTGTGAAATAGAAAAGGCCCAGTCACGCTCCAAAACAGCAACAAAGTTTTCTTCTTCCAACCAAGAAGCTATCTTCTGGCGATCAAACGACTGGTAGAGAACCAAATCTTCTGCCACAATACAGGCAAGGTCTCCCATGGAACCATTGTCACCTCGCTTGAGCAAGACCGCGCTAGCCAGCTTGAACAAGAAATCCTGATCAACTGTAGTATCATATAGAGCCAGCAGGGCCTTGATCACCAAGACAACGACGCTACCACTAGAACCCAGACCAAACTTTTTGCCTTCCCGTTCCATTTTGCCACGGATTTCCAAGGAAAAAGGTCTTAGCTCCTGACCTCGATAAGTCAGGAAATCTTCCACTAGAGCAATCGTTTCCTGAATCAAGCCGTAGTCAGGATTTGGCGTCAAGTCCACTGCGAAATCAAACAGATCTGAGTAGATACGATAGTTCTCAGAAAAAGCAATCTCAGCCTTCATATAGATGGGGATGGCCTTTATCAAGGCTAACTGCCCTGGCTCTAAAATAGCATACTCACCTGCCCAATAGAGTTTCCCGCAAGTTTTAACAGCAATCATCTTGGCTCAAATCCTTTGTTTTTGACACAATCAGGCGGTAACGTTGACCGAAGATTTCTGATAGATGATCCAAATCTTTCTCTTGACAGAGGACCTTGACATTGGGACCGGCATCCATGGTAAAGTAACAGGCTTCACCTTGCTCACGAAGCTGGCGAACAAAGTCCATGGCTTCATAGGAAGCATCCGTTAGATAAGAAAAGGCTGGACTAGCAGTCTTGGTCGTAGCGTGCATGGCTAGGGCATTTTTCTCCGTTAATTCCCCAACCTTAGCAAAATCATTCTCTTTGAGATAGACCAGCATCTCCTGATAGTCCTTTTCAGACTGGCGCACCCAGTCATCAAAGGTCGTCGAAGTTTCCACACAAAGTTTCATCCCATCACGGCTAGAGATTGGTTTTTTCTTGTCTTCTAGCACCAACATAATCATAGCTAGTTTCAAGTCTGTCTCTACAGGGTAAATCTCCCCACTATCCTTGTCCCAGGCACCGAGCGGCCCATAAAAACTACGAGAGGACGAACCTGAAGCGAACTTAGCCTCCTGTGCCAACTGACTCCGATCCAAACCAAGCTGGAAATAAGCATTGCAAGCCTTGACCAAGGCAGACAAACCACTAGAACTAGAGGACAGGCCCGCTGCGGTAGGCATGTTGTTGTGGGTATCGATACGGACAAAACCTTCCCCAGCCGGACGGTAACGGTCAATGATTTTGCTCATTTTGGCATGCTCAGCCTCATTTTGGAGCTGACCATTGATATAAAAGGCATCAGCAATCGCATCTGTCGGTAGAGGCGATAAGGTCGTCTCTGTGTACATATTTTCCAAAGTCAGAGAGATACTGCTAGTAGCAGGAACCATCTCTTTTTCTTTTTTCTTTCCCCAGTATTTGATAATGGCAATATTTGCGTAGGAACGTACTGTTACAGGCTTTCGATCCATGTCTGAACAGCTCCTTTCTCTTCTAATCGTTTTGCTAGTTCTTGTGCTTGATCCAGATTGGTTGCCAAGGCAATGATACAACCTCCTAGGCCACCACCACTCATCTTGGCACCCAGAGCACCGTCGCTCAGAGCCGTTTCAACGAGGGAATCTGCCTCAGGGCTACTGACACCAATTTCTTTTAGATGTAAATGTGCCTGACTGAAGATTTGTCCCAGTTTTTTAGCATCTTTTTGTCTAATCGCATCTTCTGCCTGCTGGGTCAATTCTCCCAAGGCATGCAAAAACGGTAGGGCATCCTTCCCCTTGCTTTGAACCACTTGGATGGCTTCACGAGTGTGACCATACACGCCCGTATCTGCAATGACCAAATAAGCGGATAGGTCCATCTTAAGCTCTGTAAATCCAACATTTTTAATAAAGCGAATAGGTTGGTCACTGAGGCAGGTCTTAGCATCCAACCCGCTTGGATTCATATGGGCAATCATCTCAGCCCGATTG
This sequence comes from Streptococcus sp. Z556, assembly GCF_053010225.1. Lineage (NCBI taxonomy): Bacteria > Bacillati > Bacillota > Bacilli > Lactobacillales > Streptococcaceae > Streptococcus > Streptococcus sp. Z556. The sequence continues at coordinate 57,055 of NZ_JBRKNU010000001.1, read as the reverse complement.
ACCAAGATTTCTAGTATATCATGAGGCAGTTCGGCTTGATAGTAGTCAAAAACCGCACGAATGGCTGCTATGCTGATAGCTGCTGACGAACCCATCCCTCGTTTTTCAGGAATAGCTGAGTCAATCTGACAACGAATGCAAGCATCCTTGATATTTAGATGCTCAAGCGAAGCATACACCGCCATAGACAAGGTATCCTCCTCATAAAGACGCCATGGACTTTCAGCAGGGACCACCTTACAAGTCACCTCCACCTCTAAGAGAGGCAGGGAAATGGCTGGATAACCGTAAACAACAGCGTGCTCTCCTATTAAAATAATCTTACTATGTGCCTGACCGACACCAACTTTTTTTGTCATGTTTTCCTTTAACCAGACGAAAAGACCGTCTCATTTCATACAGTAGTATTTCTCCTATCTATTTTATTATATTTTCACAAAAAAAGCGATTGTTTCCTTTACAATCGCCTCTTTCATTATTGAACCCACTCGCCATTATAGTTGACGTAGTAGCCATCTACAGTGGTATTCACTGCTAAGGCACCTGAGCTATAAGCGTAGTACCATTTGCCATTAACCTGGAACCAGCCTGTCTTCATGTCACCATTATTTGCGTTTAGATAATACCAAGTTGAACCTTCTTGATACCAACCTGTTGCCATAGCTCCTGATGAACGGAGATAGTACCAACTGTTAGAAACATAAGCCCAACCTGTCTTCATATCACCATTTTGAGCATCTAGATAATACCAAGTTGAGCCTACCTGATACCAGCCAGTCGCCATTGCTCCTGATGAACGGAGATAGTACCATTTATTACCAAGATGTTGCCAACCTGTTTGCATTGCAGCGGTTGTTGGATCTAGATAGTACCAAGTCGAATCATCATTTATCCAGCCACGCGTTCGTTCTCCGACCTTTAAACTGTTGATACGAGATTCGAATCCGCCATTCTTTTGTAAATAATACCATTGCCCGTCGTCATATACCCAACCAGTTTTTAAGGTGTGATAACTTCGTTGGTCTTCAAAATAATAGACTCGTTTCTCTGCTGGGCTATCATATTGTTCACCATGATATTTATCGATATTTGTATCAGTTTTCGCTTCTAAAACTTGCTTGCCAACAAATTCTTGTAGTACCCCATCTTGACCAAAGTAGTACCATCTTGACATTGGCATATATTCTAATCTGATACCATTTGGGTAAGGACCAATTGTAGTACCTTTATCTGGCATGGGAATATACTGCCATCCAACAACCATCTCACCTGATACATGATCAAAATAATAGTACTTCCCATCAATCACTCGCCAGGCCGTTTCTTTGAGATCCCCCTTCTTGTAGTAGGTTCTACCATTTTCTTGGACAAATTGCCAGCCTTCTGAATCAGCATCATCCGCAAAGACGGTGCTTGTCGCTAGCAAAGCAAAGAAAAAGACTGCCAGTCCAACTTGCGTCATTATTTTAAATTTTTTCATTAGATCTTCCTCCATAACTGATTGTAGCAAAGACCCGACTGTATGTCAATATATAGAAATCCCTCAAAAAAAGCAGTTACACAACTGCAACTGCTTTTCTATTCTTGCATGGTGTAACCAACACCACGAACGGTTTTAATGTAGCTTTTTTGACCTTTAACATCAAGCTTGCTACGTAGATAACGGATATAAACATCCACGATATTGGTTTCTGTCGCACTTTCGTACTTCCAAACACTTTCCAACAACTGCTCACGAGTCAAGACTTTCTTGCTTCCCATGAGAGTAGCCAAGAGGTCATACTCACGGCGCGTCAGAGCAATCATCTCCTCGCCACGATAAACGGTATGATGTTCTACATCCATACGTAGGTTGCGGTAAGACGTTGGAACCTTCATCTGACTACAGTGTTGGTCAATGAAGTCCCGACCTCGGAAAATCGCTGAAATACGAGCTACCAGATTATCAATAATCACTGGCTTATAGATGTAAGAAACGGCGAAGCGCTGGATTGTCTCAATCTGGTCTTGCAATTCTTCGCGATGGTCCAAGACCATAATCACTGAGGCTGGTTTTGTCCGACTCAGCTTGTCCGCAAAATCCTGGGCCGTCATATCCCCCAGATGAGCATTCAGTAAAATCAAGTCATAATCTGTCTGGAGAGCCATGGAGAGGGCTTTTTGCCCCTCCTCTACCAAGTCAACACGGTATTGCTCTTTTTGGAGTTCCAGACTGAGAAAATGAGCTAGATTTCGTTCTTTCTCAAGTAATAAAATCCGTTTCCCCATGGCAGACCTACTTATTTTTCGTCATACCAAGAGTAGTGGAAGGTTCCTTCTTTGTCTTTACGTTGGTAAGTGTGGGCACCAAAGTAATCACGTTGCGCTTGGATCAAGTTAGCTGGAAGGTCAGCTGAACGGTAGCTATCAAAGTAAGTAATAGCTGCTGAGAAGGTTGGCACTGGCACACCAGCTTGAACCGCAAGAGCTACGATATCACGCACTGCTTGTTGGTACTGAGCAGTGACATCCAAGAAGTACTCATCCAAGAGAAGGTTGGCAAGATCTGCATCACGGTTGTAAGCATCTGTGATCTTTTGCAAGAAACGAGAACGGATGATACAGCCATCACGCCAGATAGATGCGATGTCTGCAAATGGCAAGTTCCAGTTGTTTTCTTTAGAAGCCACACGCAATTGGGCAAAACCTTGTGCGTATGAGATAATTTTTGAGAAGTAAAGGGCTTGACGGATCTTTTCAATCAACTCAGCCTTGTCTCCTTCAAACTTGAAGGCAGCTGGTTTTGGAAGCACCTTGCTAGCATGTACACGCTCTTCTTTGTATGTAGAGATGTAGCGAGCAAATACTGACTCAGTGATAAGTGACAATGGCACACCAAGGTCAAGTGATGATTGGCTAGTCCATTTACCAGTTCCCTTATTACCTGCGGCATCAAGGATGTAGTCTACGATTGGTCCAGCTTGACCTTCATCGTCTTTGCGTCCAAGAATATCAGCTGTGATTTCAATCAAGTAGCTATCCAATTCACCCTTGTTCCACTCAGTAAAGATTTCAGCCATATCTTCTGCAGAAAGACCGAGCAAGTGTTGCATGAGGTCATAGCTTTCTGCGATCAATTGCATGTCACCATACTCGATACCGTTGTGGACCATTTTCACATAGTGACCAGCTCCATCAGGACCGATGTAAGTCACACATGGTTTGCCATCTTCTGGTGCTTTAGCTGAGATTTCTTCGAGAACATCAGCAACCAATTCGTAGGCTTCTTTTTGTCCACCTGGCATGATAGAAGGACCTTCAAGGGCACCTTTTTCACCACCAGAAACCCCAGTACCGATAAAGTTGATGCCTGAGTTAGCCAACTCTTCGTTACGACGGATGGTATCTTTGTAGAAAGTGTTTCCTCCGTCGATCAAGATATCACCCTTGTCAAGGTGTGGAAGAAGGGCTTGGATAGTTGCGTCTGTACCAGGTCCAGCTTGAACCATGAGCATGATACGACGAGGTTTTTCGATTGAGTTTACAAAGCTTTCCACGTCATAGCTTGGTACAAAGTTCTTTTCAGGATGGCAAGCAATCACATCTTCTGTTTTTTCTTTACTACGGTTGTAAATGGCAACTGTATAGCCACGAGATTCGATATTTAGGGCAAGGTTACGACCCATCACGGCCATACCTACGACACCAAAGTTAGCTTTTGTCATGTGACACTCCTCTTGTTTAATATGTTTTATTTTATCATTTTTACCTATGAAAGGAAAGAATTTTGTAACGGTCTCCTAGTAGTCCAAGTCGTCAGCGTGACCAGAACCATTCCCTACAAAGTAACCCGTCTTACAGTTGAGGGTGAAAAGATAGGTTCCATCTGGTTTGTAGAGGTTGTAATAACCATTTCCGTTTACGATATTGACCCGTTCTAGGATATATTGGTTGCCAGTGATATAACCGCGAGCACGTGATGTTGCTAGGATTTGTTCCAAAACACCATCCGCAAACGTCCAAGCAGGGTTGTTGCTATCGTCTACAGCTGTTTGGTTGTACGGTACACGACTAGCACTTCTTTGAAGGTTGACACCATCGCTAGACAAACCACCATTCGTTTCTCTAGCTGGTGCTGTGGTACTTGTTGAAGGCGTCGTGCTGCTCGCATTGCTTTCTGTAGCTGAACTTGAACTTGCTTGACTAGAGCTTGAACTTGAACTTGAAGCACTTGTTTGTTGGCTCTTACCGAGGCTAATAGCTTTATCCAAGAGCTTGTCTAATTCTGTGTTACCTGTTTTGATTTCTGTAAACTTAGCGTCTGCTTTAGCTTTCGCATTGGTATCCAAGACACCGTCAGTGATTGCCGGACTTTCAAAGAGGGCATTGACATCTTGGATGGCCTTGATTTGAGTTGCTAAACTATCGTATTTTGACTTAGCTAATGTATGATTACGACTACCTTCTAACTTATCTAGCAAGGTTTTCAGTTGACTCAACTTATCGAACTGGCTATTTTTCAAAGCTGTCTTATTTTCATCTGTATAAAAGGCATCATAGAGCGTATTAAACTCTTGCAAGTCGGTTTGCGATTCCTGATTGCTTGAAGATGATTGAGAAGCCTGAATTTCTTGATTTGAACGAGATACTTGTCGGTAGACATAATACGTTCCAGCAAGAACAAGAATTGCAGCCACCACTGAGGCAATGATGATGACACCTTTCTTCTTAGAGCCTTTCTCAGGCTCTGCCTGAGCCGAGCGTGATAGAGGAACAATCACTTCTTCCTCTTCTAGACTTTCTGTCTCTTCTTCTGTTGATGTGTTGGTTAATACAAGTGGTTCCAGTTCTTCATTTTCTTCATCTAGAGGAGACAGAACAACACTAGCAGCCTCCGTTTCCTCTGTATCGCCAGAAACTTCCTCCGTAACAAGATGTGTTTCTTCAACTTCTTCAGAAGCCTCGCTAGATTCTCGCACTTCTTGAATCATGTCTTCTAAACTTTGAGTGGAAGCTAGTTCTTCTTTTTTAAACTGACGAGTTTCAAACTTGTCAGCTTCAATCTCTTCACGGTGTTGTTTGATGTATTTGTCCAAGATATTGTCCTCAGGCAATACTCCTGCCTCCACCTCTTCATTCTTACGAATCACTTGACCAACAGTCAAATCTTTTGCTTCATCAAAGTCAAATTTGGGTTCTTGATGTCCTTTTTTATGACGATCACGTCTTTTCTTACTCATGAGTTCACCTTTCTATTTTACCTCCTGACGTTTCACACGCTGACCAAAGTATTGATATAAATCCACTTTTAAGGTCCCGTTATACAGTTTTCGTTTTTTATCAGCTGGTCTTCCGTACTTACTTTCAAAAGCTTCATCACTGGTCAGGATAAATTTACTCCAGGTTTTCAGTGGCGCAAATACTTGTCCCATCTCAGCATATAGCTTGGTAACTCCTGCATCATCAGACAAACGCTCACCATATGGCGGATTGGAGATGATGACACCATTTACCTTGTCCGAGCGCAAGTCTTGTACCCGCATTTGTTTAAAGGTGATATCACCTGCCACACCTGCTGCTTGGGCATTGGCTTTGGCAATTTCCACCATACGAGCGTCTATATCACAGCCCATGATATCCAGTTCCAGTTCACGGTCAATTTTCTTGGCAGCATCCGTACGCACTTCTTGAATTAACCGATCGCTGACCCAGTTCCATTCTTCAAAAGCAAAGGAACGGCGAAGACCAGGGGCCATCTTCTTAGCTATCATAGCCGCCTCGATACAGAAGGTTCCTGAACCGCAGGTTGGATCAATCAAAGGCTTGTCTGGATACCAGTTTGAGAGTTGTAAAATGGCTGCTGCCATGTTTTCTTTGATAGGAGCTCCACCCTTTTCCGTACGATAACCACGTTTAAAAAGGCTAGAACCTGTCGTGTCAATCATGACAGTTGCCACATCTTTCAGGATAGATACCTCAATCTTAAACTCGGGACCAGTTTCCATCAAGGGAACACCTTCTGGACGGGCATAGTGTTTTTGCAGTTTCTTGACAACGGCCTTCTTGGAAATAGCCTGAACACTGGGCTCGTTATGGAGTTTAGACTTCACACATTTTGCCTTTGATATCGGGAAACGTGCACCTAGCGGGAGATAGTTTTCCCAATCTAGAGCAAAAACTCCTTGAAAGAGCTCTTCAAAGGTCTTTGCAGGGAAGTTTCCAACTACAATCTTGATGCGATCCGCTGCACGAAGCCAAAGATTGGTCTCAATGATTGCCCGCACATCACCGTGGAAACGAACACGGCCGTTTTCAACCTGGCAATCATAGCCTAGTTCTCGCACCTCACGTCCAACGACAGCCTCAAGACCCGCTGCAGCAGTTGCGATTAAATTAAATTCTTTTTTCATTTTACAGTCTTGTAAGACCTTTCTTTTGTTCACTTTAAAAAATGAGGTTGAGAAAGATTTCTCAGCCCCAACCTATATGCAATTTTCTATAAGCCATGTTTTGTTCCAGAAGTGACTAGGACCACTTCCTTCGATAATCATCTGTCTACCACTAACAGCATCTAGCTACTAGCAGTCAGAGTACTACGTTCGTTTCCGTGCACTCCATGCCCCGACCAAAATTTGGGTTGCTAGCTTGAGGGGTTTACCGCGTTCCACTCTCTCCGTTTCCAGAGAGACTCCGTCACTGTGGCACTTTCAAGCCTAATCTGACTTATCCGAAGACTTAGCCATTTCGGCTGCCGTAACGATCTCTCGTCCCTAGGCTTATGGTTTCGCCTAGCACAAACACTACAGGCATCACAGCCTGTGCTAGCATGGACTTTCCTCATGAAAAGAGAATCTCTTCACGCGATTATCCAAAAATTGCATTTATGCACTTGATAGACACTCAATTATACATCTTCGTTGTCTAAAATTTGTTTACCAAACACTTCTTTTTCGAGTCTATTCAATCGTTTCAAGATATCAAAGTTTGTCATCGAGGTAGAAGCGGTAACTTCGATAGAATCAGGCTGAGTTGGAACTGACTGTGGTTTACGAGACAATTCGTCCTTCAAATCCGCTATCTCTTGACGAAGAGATTTGACCAAAGCTGCATAAGTCTCATAATCCTTAATCACATCATCAAGGAATTCATCCACTTCTGCTTTGCTATATCCACGAACTTCACGTCCGAAGTCTTGTTCAAAAATATCTTTCGCTGAAAATATAATACTTGCCATGTCTCTCTCCATTCTGGGTTACTAGTATTATTATATAAAAAAAGACAAGTAAAAATCAAGGTCAAAGCCTTACTTTTCGGAAAAATTTTCTACTATTTCATTCAAGTCCTCAAATGTTAATCGTCTTGTAACATAGTCCGCTTGATTTTTCATCATTTGGTAAAAATATCGTAACTTGGTTTCCTTTTCTTCGTCGTAAAAAAGATAACAAGTATCTGTATTCTCCAGCAGAAATTTCTGATAATCACGCAGTTGCCCCTTGTGCTCATATTGTGGATAGGCATATTTGACGAAGTCAACCTGCTTAAACTCACTCAATTTGGCTTGATTTGCTTCATTCCAATTACTGCCATGGGTTTCAAAATCAAAAATGGTCGCCAATTGAAATCCATAGTCTTCTTTCATTTCTTTAGCTACTTGAAGCACCCAGTATTCAAAACCCAGAGTCCCTGTAAAGACAAGCCAGGTCACCCCTTCCTCTGCTAGACCTTCCAAGTCTCTACCAATGGCTTTTTTGATAATGTCAATACGAATATCCTTGTCATTAAAGAGACCAAGGTCGAAGGCAGAATAGCCTAAAATCAAGGCTGTATGCATTTTTTCATCCTTTCTGTATACTTTTATGGTATAATAGAGTGATGTTATTGTACCAATAAGGAGAATTATGGTCAACTATCCACATAAAATTTCATCACAAAAAAGACAACCATCCCTTTCAAAAACTAAAAATTTCGCAAATCGGGGGATGTCCTTTGAAAAGATGATCAATGCTACGAACGACTACTACTTGTCGCATGGGCTGGCTGTTATCCACAAGAAACCGACTCCCATCCAAATCGTACGTGTCGATTATCCCCAAAGAAGTCGAGCCAAGATCGTTGAAGCCTACTTCAGACAGGCCTCAACAACAGACTATTCGGGGGTTTATGATGGATACTACATCGACTTTGAAGCAAAGGAAACTAGGCAGAAACATGCGATTCCGATGAAGAATTTTCATCTCCATCAGATCCAACACATGGAACAAGTCCTTGCCCAACAAGGGATCTGCTTTGTACTCCTTCACTTTTCTTCTCAGCAAGAAACCTACTTATTGCCGGCCATTGACTTGATTCGTTTCTATCATCAAGATATGGGACAAAAGTCAATGCCACTTGGATATATTCAAGAAAATGGATATAGGATTGAGCCTGGTGCCTTTCCTCAGATTCCCTATCTCGATATTATCAAAGAACATTTACTGGGTGGTAAAACAAGATGAACAAACAATTTTTCCTGCGAATAGCTAAGTATGTCAGTATCTGTCTCTTAACTGTATTTATCGCAGCAGTTGTGCTAGGCGGGGGACTCTTCCTCTACTATGTCAGCAAGGCTCCGGCCCTATCTGAAAGTAAACTAGTCGCTACAACGTCTAGCAAGATCTATGACAAAAACGATGAACTCATTGCCGATCTTGGATCAGAACGTCGGGTCAATGCGCAAGCAAACGAAATCCCTACTGAGTTGGTTAATGCCATCGTCTCAATTGAAGACCATCGTTTCTTTAATCACCGTGGGGTTGATACTATTCGTATCCTCGGTGCCACTCTACGAAATCTTCGTGGTGGTGGAGGCCTTCAGGGAGCTTCAACCTTAACGCAGCAGCTGATTAAATTAACTTATTTCTCTACATCAACGTCGGACCAGACCCTTTCACGTAAGGCTCAAGAAGCTTGGCTGGCCGTTCAACTAGAACAAAAAGCAACTAAGCAAGAAATCCTGACCTACTACATCAACAAGGTCTACATGTCAAACGGTAACTATGGTATGCAAACTGCTGCCCAAAATTACTATGGCAAGGACCTCAAAGATTTGAGTATCCCGCAGTTGGCTCTCCTTGCCGGAATGCCTCAGGCGCCAAATCAGTATGATCCATACTCACATCCAGAAGCGGCTCAAGAACGACGCAATCTCGTCCTCTCTGAGATGAAGGGACAAGGTTACATTTCAGCTGAGCAGTATGAAAAAGCAATCAATACTCCAATTACGGACGGACTTCAAAGTCTAAAATCGGCTAATAGTTATCCTCCACACATGGACAACTATCTCAAAGAGGTAATCGATCAAGTCGAACAAGAAACAGGCTACAATCTCTTAACGACTGGTATGGATGTCTACACCAACGTTGATCCTAAAGTTCAACAACATCTCTGGGATATCTACAATACTGACGAGTATGTCAACTATCCAGATGATGAAATGCAAGTGGCATCAACAATCGTTGATGTGACAAACGGGAAAGTCATTGCCCAATTAGGTTCTCGTCACCAATCAAGCAATGTTTCTTTTGGAATCAATCAAGCTGTTGAAACCAACCGAGACTGGGGATCAACGATGAAGCCAATCACAGATTATGCACCTGCTTTGGAGTACGATATCTATGATTCAACTGCTTCAATTGTTCACGATGTTCCTTACAATTATCCTGGAACAGACACTCCCGTCTACAACTGGGATAGAAGTTACTTTGGAAATATTACCATCCAATATGCGCTCCAACAATCACGAAATGTTACAGCCGTAGAAACCTTGAATAAAGTTGGTTTAGACAGAGCCAAAACCTTCCTAAATGGACTTGGTATTGACTATCCAGATATGCACTATGCAAATGCCATTTCAAGTAATACAACTGAATCTAATAAAAAGTATGGAGCAAGTAGCGAAAAGATGGCTGCTGCTTACGCAGCTTTTGCTAACGGTGGTATCTACCGCAAGCCGATGTATATCAACAAAATTGTCTTCAGTGATGGCAGTTCAAAAGAATTCTCTGATCCTGGTACTCGTGCCATGAAAGAGACAACAGCCTATATGATGACGGATATGATGAAAACTGTCTTGTCATACGGAACTGGTCGTGGCGCTTATCTCCCTTGGCTACCTCAAGCCGGTAAAACTGGTACATCAAACTACACGGATGATGAGATTGAAAACTACGTCAAGAACACTGGTTATGTAGCTCCTGACGAATTGTTTGTTGGCTATACCCGTAAATATTCAATGGCCGTTTGGACTGGTTACTCGAACCGCCTGACTCCTATTGTTGGTGATGGCTTCTATGTTGCTGCTAAGGTTTACCGTTCGATGATGACTTATCTATCTGAAGATGATCATCCTGGCGACTGGACTATGCCAGAAGGACTCTACAGAGGTGGAGAATTTGTCTTTAAAAAAGGTGCACGTCCTGCTTGGACTGCTCCTGCTCCTCAGCAAAGTCCAACACCTGAAAGCTCTAGCTCAACTTCAGAGAGTTCTAGTACACAAGCAAGTACAACAACTCCAAATTCAGGTACAAGCGAGAACAATACGCAACAACCGAATACCACTCCTGGTCAACAAAACCAGAACCAGAACCCGCAACCAGCACAACCATAAAATATGATCCACCCAAAATTGGGTGGATTTTTTTCATACCATACAAACTTTCTTTTTTATTAAATTCGAAAAACCTGAGAAAAAATCTTCTCAGGTTTTTCTATTCTATAAACCTCACTATTATTGATTTAGAGAATATACTCTTAGTCAATCTTAGAAGGTTTTATAATCCTAATCTTTCTTCGTTTTTGCTACAAAGAGAGCAGATAGGGCTAGGCTAACTCCTGCTAGGAAGAGGGTTGTGTCAGATTGACTCTCACCAGTTGCTGGCAAGCTTTGTTCAGCTGTTTCTCGGTTCGTCACTTCTTGTTTTAGATCCGGTGCCGGTTTCTTACCTTCATCTGAAGCAAGTGAGCTAAGTTTAAACTCAGGTTTCTCTACTGTTGGAGCAGCTTGGTCGCCTACTGTCGCTACTGGGCCTGTGTATTCTGGCAATTCATGCACTAGAGCCATCACTGCATTGACACCGCCCTTGAACTCAGGTTTCTCTACTGTCGGAGCAGCTTGGTCACCTACTGTCGCTACTGGACCTGTGTACTCTGGAAGTTCATGTACTAGAGCTTCAACTGCATTGACACCGCCCTTGAACTCAGGTTTCTCTACTGTCGGAGCAGCTTGGTCACCTACCGTTGCTACTGGGTCTGTGTACTCTGGAAGTTCATGTACTAGGGCTTCAACTGAATTGACACCGCCTGTGAATTCAGGAACCTCAAGAACAGGTGCTGGCTCTTCGCCCTTACTTGATTGAACAGGTTCTTCTGTTAATTCTTGATGGAAGCTCGCCAATTCATAAAACTCGGCCTTGCCACCTTCCCAGACTAATTTGACGTCTAAAAGAGAGCCGCCATTTCGGATAGCGAAGGTTTGGAGACTAGATGTAATGGCACCGAGGTCTGTCCAACTGTCTTGACCATCCTTGAGTGTTCTAGCAAGAACACGTGCCTTAGCTCCTTCAGGAAGACTGGAAACGAGACGAAGGTGGTTAGCATTGGTCGGCTCAGACAAGTGATAAACCAACTCGCCCTTCTCTTTTTCAGACTTATAGCTAGTCAAGACTTTTCCGTCTACAAGATTATTATAAAGGTTGCCTTGGCTTTCTCCACCACTTCCTTCTACTGTTGGATCATTGATTGGTTTGACAAATTCACCATCGTTGATGACCAATTCTGTAAAGCCTACAAAACGGGCATCATAGTCTGCCGTATAGAGGACACGGAGATAGTTGGCTTTGACTGGTGTCGTCAATTCGCCCTCGATGTAGCGATTTCCTGGCATCTTAGAATCATGTGTCCAACCATCTGTCAATGAATCATCGTGTGTGCTATTGGCCACACCATCTCCTACTGTAACGACATCAGTCCAAGTTTTACCGTCTTGGCTGACTTGAATTTTACCATCACGAAGATAGTTTTGCGTTCCGTCTTGGATATAGGCTCTAATCTTCTTGATAGTGCGTTCGCTGCCAAGTTTCAAGGTCACATGACCATCTTTACGAGCATAGTCTGAAAACTCAACGAAGTTGTTGTAAACACCATCAAATAATTGATCTAGGTTGTTCAGTTTACGAACATCATTGCTACCATATGCTGGGTGAATTCCCATTGAAGTTGATTCCAATTTTGTTGGTTGCACTTCTTTAGTCGTCACAAGAAGAGAAGTTGCTGTAATAGCTTGTTCCTGATCTGTTTTGTTGACCAGACGCACATAACGTACTAAGTGGCTTGCTGCAGATCTGTCTGTCAACTGGCTAGCTGGCAGCCATTCTTGAGCGTTTGCAGAGTACTCAAGGCTAAGAGCTGGGTTGGCTTGGCCTTGGAGCTGGATGCTCTTGACCTGATGGATACGGTCGAGTTTCATACCTAGATAGCTATTTGCAGGAAGTTTGGTTCCAGCTGGAATTTGAAGCTCATAATGTCCCAAACTATCCACTACCGGCGTTTCCTTCAAGGCATCGACGTTGGTGTCCGTCAACTCACTGTTTCCAGAGCGTGTCTCAACAGAGAAGTCTTGGATACGCCACCAGAGGTCGAGCGCCTTAGTATTGCGTACTCGGATGTAACGAGCATTGATTGCTCTAGTCACTTCCTTGGTTTGCTCACCTGACAAGCGATCGAGTTCCTGCCAAGTAGTACCGTCTGTAGAATACTCAAGCACACCTGCTGCAAGTTTATCACCCGTTCCTTGGCGAAGTCGTACTTTAGTGACTGACTTGACTTCACCGAGGTCCAGTTGTGCCCAGGCATCTACTGGAGTGGTATTACTACCGTCAGCATTTGCCATCATGGCTTCTGTATTGTCCTTGCCATCAGTGATTTGACGGGCTGAGGTATTTAGTTTGTAAACTAAGTTTGAACTTAGACTAACTGTCGTTGCTTGTTGGCTACGAGCTTTTTCAACTGGACGGTTAACTGCAATTTCCTGAACTGCAAACCAGGTATTTTCACGATCTGCTGTCGCAATCATACGAACTGCTTTGGCCTTGATAGTGAGATTTTCAAACTTAAGAAGGGATTCATTTCCGACATAGCTTGGCTCTTTCAAGGTTACCCAGTTGTCATTTTCATCTTGATACTGCACTTCTGCCTTACTAAAGGTATCACGTGGATTTGCCTGCGTTCCCATAGCAAAGGTCAAGGTTTGGATTGATACCGGCTTGTTGAACTTCATACCAATATAATCACCTGTCTTGATGCTGTTTGGTGATTTAATAATCGCATGGGTTGCCAAGTCGCCATCCGTTACTTCTGCCAAACCACCTTCTACACCTGTTCGATTGGTGATAAAGGTGCTGATGATTTGGTCTGGATGCAAGACTTTTTGAACTTCAGATGCTAGAACTTCCTTCAAGGATAGGATAAATGGACGAATATGTTGAACACCCAATTCAGCTTTTTCCATATGGTCTACATAGTGGAAGGTGTGAGTTTGAGACTGTTCATACAATTTCAATCCTTTATAGTAGCTATCCCAGAGTTTGGCTGCATCGTTTGTAGCCATGGCTTCAGTTCCTGTAAGGAAGGCATCGAGAGCATTCATTTGGTCGATTGCATTATCCAACCAATAGTGGATTTGGGCAACCATTTTTTTATCGCCTGATGCTTTATAGAGTTCAGCTGCTTCTTTAATCTTGGCAAATTCTGCACGCAAGGCTGCACGTTCTGCAGTCACATCCTGACCTGCTTTGAGTTTGGTCATGAAGTCTGTTAATTTTGGAGCCAAATCTACAGATTCTTCTAGTTTGACGACACGATTATCCATGTTTTGGTTGATCATGTGCTTACCAAGTTCGCGGAAGGCTGCTGATACCTTGCTATCTTCAAAATGACCATTTTCTACAAAGTTGAAGGCAATGTCATTGATTTTCTTAGCTTCTTCTTCTGATTTCCACTGTTTCCATGAGTATTGAGCTCCTGAAAAGAGGGCTATCTTAGATGGTTCAGACTGTTGCATTGGGTTCAACATGATACCAGATAGCAAGCTTGGATCCACATTTGGATGAAGGAATTTCTCACCACCGCCTAGAATCAAGTGTTGTTTAGAGTTGTCTGTTACCGGCCAGTTAATCCAAAGTGAAACTGGGCGATAGGTCTTGCCACCTGCGGATAGATTGTTCTTGAGAGTGGAAAGGAAGCTTTCAGAGACTTCACCCCAAATCTTACCACCCGTCAAGGTCATGGATGCTGAACTTGGGAGATTTTCATTGAGGGATTTCAACTCATCTTCACGTCCATTACCCCAATACTGACCAGGAACAAAGATCATTTCTTTACGAAGACCGCTGTAAGTTCCCTGCATTTCAGTCAACCAATCCGTCATATCTTTCATCAAGCGGTTGTAGCTATTGTAGCCTCCGACTGGGCTCGGTGCATCATCTGCTAGAATACCAAACTCACGGACACCCACTTTCATCAACTGGGTAAATTTAGCCTTGATGGTTGCCAAATCTTCTTGGTAATGCGCTTCATTTCCAAAACGGATACGGTTGTTCATGAATGGGTGGATGGTCCAGACATAGCGGGTTTTACTTTGATTTCCGACACGAGCAAGTTCATGAATTTCAGCTAATTTTTCTTCTGGATAGAGTTCTCGCCATTTCTTGTTGTGGTATGGATCATCTTTTGGTGCAAAGAAGTATTGGTTCAATTTCAAATCGCCACCAAAACGCATGAGTTCTGCACGATCTGCGTTAGACCATGGATTTCCATAGTAACCTTCGATGAAACCACGGTTCTTGAGCTCTGCGTAATCTTCTACTGTCACATTGCGAAGGACTGGAACTTGACTTTCCTTGAGCATGTGTTTCAAGGTTGTCAAACCATAGAAGACCGCATCTGTGTCTTTTCCGACGATGGAAATCGAGTTATCCTTAATCGTCAAGGCATAGGCATCAATCTTATCAAAGAGGCCTGCTGAAACGTTAGACAAGTTTTGTTCTGCTTGTGAACCTTGTCCATGCACTCCAAGATAGATATTGGTTGCACCAGCGATTGCCGCCTTACCAGTTGTATAAGATACTTGATTGTCCTGCAAGACACTCTTCAAACGATTGCGAGTATAGATATCGAGTTGATCGCCCATAACCAGATTGACTTGCTTACGAAGAGCCGTAACACCTTCGCCATAGGTCACTTTTTGTGGCGTTGGGAAGACCTTGTACTCTTTCTTAAGATAGTCATTGCTCTTGCTAGCAGCTGCAATGCTGTCTTCGCTAGCTGGTTTGCTTGCAGTGAATTGATCCGCCAATTCAACTGTTCCATCACCAGTTTGGTCTACTTTTGGTTTTTCAGGAGTAGATGGTGGTTGAGGCTGGCTTGGTTCAGGTGTTTCTTGTCCTTCTTTGGCAGGTTTCAATAGATGAACTTCAGCTGCACTTGCAAAACCACCAACGCCTTCCAATACTTTTAACTCAATCTTGTTGGTATGTACCGCCGCAAAGTTGACTGTTTTTTCTTGGGCGTTGTTGTCCCAGCTTCCTTCTGAAACCTTGACCATTTGGCCATCTTTTTGTGCGTAGATTTCGTAGCGGGTAACGACACCATTTCCACCACCAGGACGTGGGAGATAAGTCAAGCCATTGACTTTTTCTGCTTCTTTCAAGGTCATAGTAAGAGTGTATGGCGCAGTGTCACCAGTCCACTTAGTATGCCAGAAGGTATTTGGATCATTGTCAAAGGCCTTTTCAACAGCGCCTTCAGTCGCATTTCCTGGAAGTTGCTGACTGCTTGCGGTTGCTGTAATCTTATCATTCGAAATCAAACGAGGATTTACAAATGGTTTGTCTGACAACTCTGCACTATGCAGAATTCCTTTGAAGCCACCGATGCTTTCAAGTGGTAGAACCAAGCTATTGTGGGCAAAGCGAGGGTAGGCTGGATTTGCGATACGCTCAATCTTCTCACCATCCACATAGACTTCAGTTGATTGTGGTTTGGTCACAATAGAGATTTGATAACGTTTGTTCTTCTCAAGTTTTTTCTTGAACTGGATATGGAACTGTTCAAACTGGTAAGCAAGGTAGCCGTCTTTATCAGCTAGATAGATACGGTTGTCACCACTTGTTGAGAAGGTTTGTTCCCCATCTCCAGTAACAGTCACATCAAACTTCAAGACGTGACTTGGACCAACATCACCTGCCAAGCCTTCGATACTGCTGTCTTTCTCAAAAGCCAACCCCTGCTCGCTTGTCTTCACTTTCTTGCTTGCATAGTTCTTGACTGTTTCAGAATTGATGGTAAACAAATCACTTTGATTAATCGCTCTATCAGGATTTGACTGTGGTGCATAAGGGCTAGTTGGTAGGGTACGTTCTGCAAAGGTCGCAGCCGCACGATCAGATCCCCAAGTACGTTCTGCAGTAGTTTGCATGCTCTTGAAGAAGCGTTTAAAGATATCATAAGAGGTCAAACCTGTCTCATGAAGGTCGATATTGTCATTCCAAACTGCGTGCCCACCACCAATAATACTTGGATGAGAAGCTGCTAGAAGCGGACCTCCACCTGTTCTGAAATCATTCGGTGTCCAGCTATTGTACTGACGTTCGTAGTTGGCATAGTCCCCATAGGCTGCTTGACTATTGCTTCCACTTGGTACACTATATGTAGGTACATCCGTGATGTTGATAATCTTAGCTCCCTGAGCAATGGCTTCATTTGGTCGTTGCCAATGAATACTCCAAATATCAACTTCTACTCCGTTCCAATCAACAGGAGTGTTCCCACGTTTCGCACTGAGCGAGCCCCAGATACGAGGGGTATAGCCTTTTCCTTTAATGTATTTGATAAGGTCATTGACATAGCGACGGTAACTTTCTCTGCTACCATAGTATTCGTCCGTTCCGATATGAACAGTGGATACACCATGCAAAGGGGCATCTGGGCCATCTAGGAGTTTGTCATAGACGGATTTGACAAATTTAAGAGTTTCTTCATACTTAGTATCCAAGTCTAGCATGGCAACTCGTTCGACATTGTGCTTGCCTGCATAATCGCTCAGGCTACCTTGATACATGAGGTCTGGGCGAACTTTGACAAAGGACAAGGCATGACCTGGTGTGTCAATTTCCGGCACTAGGTTGATATGCAAGGCCTTGGCCAATTTAATCAGGTTTTGCATTTCTTCCTTGGTATAATGCTCATCTGATGTTAATTTTTGACCATTCTTACCGACAATATCTGTCTCCAAACGGAAACCAGTCTTGGCATGTTCAAGTACATACTTGAGTTGTTCTTCTGGACTTAAATTCTTACCTGCCAAGTGTTCCTTAAGGAAGATATAGTTATCATTAAGGTGCAACTGCAAGTCGTTCATCTTGTAGTAGGCCATGTTTAGCATGATGTCTACAAGGGTGTCATAAGGGATAAATTTACGACCTGTATCTAGCATAAAGCCACGGTGGCTGAAACTTGGGAAATCACGAATTTCGCCATTTTGTAGGTCTGTTTCTCCCATTTGAAGAAGCGTACGAGTTGCGTAGAAGGCTCCTGTGTTTGTTGCAGCTTCGATGGTAATCACATCATCTTGGATAGTGATGCCATAGCCTTCCTTACCGTAACCCTTGTTTTCAACCTTTTTAAATTCGATTCGTTTTTGAGCCTGTTTGTCACCTGTTGCCAGTTCCAATCCACGGCTTGCAAGGTCTGACTGGTAGAAGGTTGCAGCCTGATCAAAGCCTGAATCTCCTGTCGCAAGAACTGTATCTGAAGTGATAGAAGATTGACCTTCTTTCCCATACCATTGTTGAACAGCTGGTGCTACTTTTGGTTTCACACCCACACCCTCGTCCTGATGTAGACCCTTGATGACTACTTCAAATTCCTTAGTGAAAGTATGGCTGTCTTTGATTTGCTGCACCATAACCTTAACGCGTTGATCTGTCAGAGGTTTATGGATACGATTTTGAAGGTCAATTACACCTTGTTTGTTGCTTCCGATGAGACTGACTTTCCCTGGTAGACTAGGCAAGACAAGAGACTGTCCGTCTTCTGCTACTGTTAGTTCTGTTACTTGGCGGATATCCGTTACCTTACTATGGTCCGGAACGTTAGAATAAGCTCGAATTTCTTGGATTCCAACGTTTCTCCAGCCCATTGTCCCCGCTTGGTAATCATTGATCTCCAATTTGAGATACTTAGCTTGGATACTGTCAGCCAGGTCTACTTTCTCGTCTAAAACTGGATCTCCAGTTTTGGTATGAGCTAGTTTCCATTGTTTTTCTCCATTAGCGCCCACGTCTTCTTGACCTGCGTAGTAGAGACTCCAAGATTTGATATTGGGGTCATTTTGCCCATTACGAAGACGACGATCCCAATCAATTTCTACATGTTTGATCAAGGTAGTCTTTGGCAGAGTTAGTTCAAAAGTTGGTTTTGGTACATCTTTGTCTGTAGCCCAACGAGTATTGTCATCTCCGTCGATGGCCTTATCCGCAGTAAAGTTGGTACCAGTCTCATGGTTGCTCGCCTGAGCAGTAGCACCTTCGAGATGGTTGACATCTTCTCTATCTTCGATTGGCTTTTCAGCTGGTTTTGGTGCGGGCGTAGCAGTTTCAGCTGGTTTATTGTCTGCCTTTGGTGTTTCAACCGGTTTCGGCGTTTCTGCTGGCTTAGGACTTGCAGGACTTGTCTCTGGTTTTGCCTCTTCACTTGTTGCAGGATTGCTTCCTTCGTCAGTCGCTGGAGTCTCTTCATGACTTGCTTCTGTTGCAGCTTCCGCATTCGCCTTTTCAAGCGCAGCGGCTAAATCATCAGGTAACTTATCCAGTGCTTGAACATGGGTGATGCTTCCCTCTGTTTCTGAAGGCGCTGCTGTTTCTGCCGCCTGAACCATATTGGCACCAAAGATACTAGCACCAATCATAACGGAGGCTGCACCGATTGCAAATTTTCTTATACTATAGTGACAGCGTTTCTCAAAAAAATGTCTATCCATCTTTCTCCTATTCCTTTCATCCGCGTACATGAGTAAGCGGTATCATTTCTCCTTTGAAAAAGGAGAGAACCTAGAGGTCCTCTCCGGCTGTTTGATCCTATTTGATTCTAGATCTTTTAGACTTCTAAAACCAAATCTGTTTAGTCTTCTTTTCGTTTTGTCGTAAGAACAGCAGCAGATAAAGCGATACTCACACTTGCTAAGAAGAGGGCTGCTTCTGAACCATGTTCTCCTGTAGCAGGAAGCTTCTCTTCATCTTTAGCTCTTGGAGTTTTGGCATCAGCTACTGGGCTTGGAGTGAGCGGGTACTCAGGTTTTTCAACTGTTGGTGCTGCTTGATCTCCAGCAGTAGCCAATACACCTGTGTAGGCTGGTTTTTCATTTACCAAGGCCTCAACTGCATTGACTCCACCTCTATACTCTGGAACTTCATTTGTAGCTGCTAGAACTGCATTGGCTCCACCTTTATATTCTGGCAATTCGTTTACCAAGGCTTGAACAGCATTGACTCCACCCTTGAACTCAGGGACTTCATGTACAACTGCTTCTGCTGCATTGACTCCGCCCTTAAACTCAGGTAGGTCATGAACAGCCGCTTCTTCTCCAGCTGTTCCGTAAGGGCCTGTGTATTCAGGAACTTCAAGAACTGGAGGTTGCTCCTCACCCTTGCTGCTTGTAGGAGCGTCTGGTTTAGCAACCTTATCTTGTAATTGGTTGAGATAGTCTGAGAAGAACTCGACCATTCTTTCAGTCAAGAGATGATTATCCGTCGCATATTTCATGCTGGCCTGAACTCCAGCCACTTCCTCTTGATTTTCTTTGTCTGTCAATTTCTGCGCCTTAGCTAAAGCCACTTCATAGCCTGACAAGTCAAGAGGTGTCTCTGCTACTTGTGGACGAGTAAAGATGAGTTCCGCTGCAGATTGGTATTTATCTCCACCATCTCCGTATGTCTTGGTACCAGTAAGGACAATTTTCTTAGCCTTGATTGTCTTACCAAAGTCAATGTCTTTTGGCTTATTGTTATTTGGCCAATCTGTTACGGTAAAGGTATGTTCCTTGCCAGACTCATCTGTGACAACCAGTTTCACATCTCGCAAGTTTCCATTTGAATCAGATGCACGTGGAACATAGCGAAGTCCTGTGATTTCAGTAGGTTCTTTCAAGACCATTGTTGCAGGCTTGCCTACATCTCCACCACTCCAAGATGTATGCCATAGGCTAGATACATTGCCATCAAAGGCATTCTCTAGGCCTTCACCTGGTTGGGCAGGCGCATCCAAACTTTCAAAGTCTTCTGCTACCAAGGCTGTTTTCTTCTGAACCAAAGCATTCTTCAAGGCTTCAATCTTGGCAATCTCTGCACGCGCTTCTTCTACGCTAATGTCATCATCTGCTTGGCTGAGGTTAAAGACCGCCTCTTTCAAAGCATCCATAGACTCTTTGGTGTAGTTGGTCATGGCTACAGTTGGCAAGTAGTTTTTCAGAGCATTTTCTGTCAACATCTTACCTGTTAGAGTAATTTCTTCGATTTGAAGATTATCCATCATGAAGTCGTTGTAACCACGGAAGTTGGCATTTCCACCAGAATCACCACGAGTATTGCTTGCGTTTCCAGTTGAGTAGATACCTACCCAAGTATCGCCTGTTTCTGCACCTGTCACGAGGAAGGTTGCCTTCTTGGCTTTCTTAGAATCCGTCCAAGTATTTGGCAATTCATGCATTTCTATGTTGCTTGCTTGAGTGCCACGACGACCTGACTGGAATTCTCCCTTACCGACTACAAAGGCATAGGTATTGTCTGATCCTGCTTCGTATTCAAAGGTTACACGGTAGGTCTTACCAGCTTCAAAGCGGAAGTTTTGTGGGATGGTTTGGTAAACCAAGTTACGACGGCTAACCAGTCCATTGGTCTTGAGTGACCAATTTCCATCGATAACATCATCAACTTTCTTACCGTTCCAACCACGTTGTGTATATGGATCATGCTTTTCAGACAAGTGAGTGCGGTTGTCTTCAACACCTTCGACACCGCCCACTACGAATGGGAAGATACCCTGAGCAACATTTTCAAAGTCTTGTTTGAAGGTTCCTTGACCTGTATCGTGCTTGTCTCCATACATGCTTGAATTATTTTCAAAGGTACGAATTTCATCAAAGTAAGTTGCTTCATCACCAGCTTCGCGACTCAAAGTAAGAGTGACATTTGAGACGTCCGATCCAGTTGTAAAGAAGGCATACATGTTTTGGAAGTAACTTGTATTGTCAACTGTAGCATTGTCACGACGTGTATTGTGGGCGTAGGCCTTAACATGGTTGAGTGCGAGAGACTTATTGGTATAAGTAGTCACTTCTTTTTCACCAGTGTTTACAGTGATGCTCGCCTTGGCATTACTACGGTTATCGACACCGACATAAACGGCATACTTAGTATTTGGTTTCAAGCCAGTTAATTTCTGAGTGAGACTAACTTTTTCTTTGTTTCCTTGAATACGAAGCATATCGTTTGCGCCTTGAGACTTGACGATTTCTGCCTTAGAAGCATCGCCTGAAATGGTCCAGTGTTTCAAGGTTCCACTGTTAAATCCTTGGTCATAGATGTGCATGCCTTCGCTCCATGACATTTCAGGATTGGTTTGTTTTGAACGGTAAAGAACGTATGGTTGATTTGCGAGAAGGTCTAGGGTAATCTTACCATCTGTTACAGTGAGTTCTTTCTCTTCTGTCTTACCTTGGTCCGTTAGCTTGTAAAGGTAAACCTTGCTATTTGCCCAATCGCTTGGAAGTGTCCAAGTTGTTGCACCGGCTTGCGTATTGAAGTAGTACATTTTTTCCTTATCAGTAGGAAGTTTCTTACCATTCGCATCCCAGTTCCAAGGAGTCAAGTAAGCTGAACCATCTTGGATGACACGTCCGTTGAGCGTTACTGTTCGTTCACGGTATTGTGGGCTATTGACATCGTTTGACTTACGAGTCACAACAACCTTGTTACCTGCTGCATCGACTAGCTCAACCTTCATTTCTGGAGTCCATTTATAGGTGCTACCGTTATCGGTCATGGTAACTGGTGTGCCATTTTCCCACTTGCTTACAGTGAAGTGTTGGAAGTACTTAGTCATGACGTCATGGGCAAAGAGGTTGGTTACATAGCCATTGTAGTCGCTTCTTCCTTGCCAGCCTTCAAAGTCCTTCATGCTGTAACCACCTAGAAGTGGGTAGTCTGCAGCACCACCGTAACTTCTGTAGTCACCTACCCAAGCATCTTTTTGGTGGTTACGGATAAAGCGCGTGATGGCACTGTTGATACCTTTGTTAGTGTAGCCACCATAGGTCAAGTCAGCTGCCCAATGATGGAAGGTAGAGTCGTACTCACCACCATGGCCCCACTCAATCGCAAAGCGCCAGCCTTGTTTGTTGATTTCTTTAGCAAGAACGTGAGTAGCCCAGGCACCGTTGTCACCAGATTGGCCATTGCCCCAAACGTCCACATAGATAAAGTCGAGGCCTTCACCAAGTTTATTCTTCAAATCTTCCCAACGTGCCAAACGGCCATGTGCCAAGTCATAAGCTGCATCAATGTTGATCCCTTGGTCTAGCCAGTTCCAGCCATAGCTATAGCTGCCATCTGGATTCTTACGAAGAATATTTTCATTGAAGTATTTAGATTCAGGATAAGTTTCAGAAGCGTTAACGTGGATACCAAGATATGCACCATACTTCTTAGCTTTCTCAATCAAGGTCTTAAAGTCTTTAGCTCCACCAATACGTTGTCCAATATCTGCGTAGTTCAAGTGACCAGAGTCATGTCCCTCACTACCATATCCTTTAAGGAGAACACCCTGTCCAAGACCATCTGTATGGAGATTGATCTTCTTGATACCATCTAGAGTCATAAGGAATGGGTTTTGTGCTTGTGAACCAAAGTTCATCGCGATACGGTAAGCCGTGATATCCTTGACTTTTTCCCAACCTTGAGGGTTGTTCATAATGCTACGGTAAGCAATAGCTCCATCCTGCCAGTCGACCTTATTATCCGCATTGGCATCCTCAGTAATGACAACTTTAGCACTTGGAAGTTCCTTAGTGTACTCTGGATATACAATCCCTTTATAGGCTTTTTCCCATTGCCATTCAGAACTTTGAATTCCCACATAGTTTGTATTTCCAACAGTTTGTTTGAATGCTGTCAAACGAGTCCAGTCATTCGAACCACCACCGTAGCTGTTTTGAGAGTTACTCCAAACACCTGCAGCAAGCTTATCTGTAGAAACAAAACCATACATGTAACCCTTAGCCAAATTTTTCATTGGATTTGTTACAGCAATATGTTCATCTCCACTGACATGGGTATTGTTTGACATCGTTGCTCCGTCAAACTTAGCTCCAGTTTGGTCGCTTGAAACCGACACAAGTGAGTTCCCTAAGAAATTGATAGAGGAGAGAAGTTTTCTTTCATCATCAATCTTCTGACCTGGAGTAACTTGATTGTGGTTGACAATCTTGGTCACATCAAAATGCAATTGATTTTCCACAACTTGCAAGCGTACAATCATATCTGCATTGATGAAATTCTTCTCATCACGAAGCTTCATCAAGTACTCTGCAGTAGTATCATTGATCTTCTTATAGGTGACTTCAGGTGTAATTTCGTGATTGTTTACTAAGATTTTCTTAAGTTGTTGAACTTGTCCTGGCAAAGTATGACCATTCAAAGTATATTCTTTCACACGAGGAAAGGCTTGGTCAATCACTGCCTTGAGAACCTTAGACTGGATCGTATCATAAGTCACCTTGCTATCGTCAACAACCGGACCTGTTTCTTTCTGGGCAGGAGTATCATCCGCTTTTACGCCTTCTTGATTGTCTGTTTTAACGCTGACAACCGTACGGTCATTGCCATAAGTTCCTGCCTTGAGAAGGATCTTCTTCTCATTTTTCAGATTATCATTGACCGCCCCTGGCAAGGTCACTGTATCAAAGAGATTGACATCGTTATTGCTGGCATTAAGCTGGCCATCTGACTTAAGAGTGATTGATAGACGGTTTACAGAACCTGTTTCTGGTGCTGCTACACGGTTGCCTTTATACCAAGTGCTATTTCCTGGTGTTTTGTATTCCCAGAACCAACCACCTGAGTCATATCCTACAAAAACATTGTTATTGGTATCTTTAAATTTCAAGAAGACACCAAAGCGTGATTTGCCTTTTTCCGAATCTTCTTTGAAGGTTAGAGCAACAGTCGCATTTCCATTAGCGTCAACTGTCAATCCTTGTTTTTCAAACAAGGCTGGTTTATCGCCATTGTCGTTCTGTGCAGTTGAAGACAATTGATTGTAACGAACACCCTTTTCTTCGCGAATAGTGACGGTTCCTTGTTGCTCTTTATTCGCTACTGTTTGCCATTCAGGAGTGACTGTCTTAGGTGTTTCAGGTTTCGCAGCTGCAGGTTTATCCTCTTTTGGTTTTTCTTCAGCCGGTTTTTCTTTTTCTTCCAAGTCTGCTGGTTTCACACTTGAAATCCCTTGCATGTGGTCTTGGATCCATTTTAGTTGAGCTGGTGAGAAGAGAATGCCTCCACTCCGTTTTCCAACTACACCATTTTGGTGAACACCGACGAGTTTTCCTTCTGTATCAAAGATACCACCGCCACTAGCACCAGGTTTTCCTCCTTGGTACCCAATTCCTTGAACGCCTTCTCCATATGGTTCTGCAAAATCAACTGTAGTATTGACAATCGGTTCCAATTTCCCTTCTGGATAACCAAAGACATGGAGTCTATCTCCGATTTTCTTAACAACTGGCTTTTTAGTCACTTCTACTGGAGTGTTTTCAAGAACCGTACGCAATCTCACAAGCGCCAAATCATTCTTAAAGCCTTTTAGATAGCCCTCACGATCCCAGTGGATGACGTCTTTCTTGCCAAACTTAACATCTGGCATACCTGGGTAGGAAATGCTATAAATATCTCCATCCCCTTGGTCATTGTCAACAACCTTACGGATATTTCCATCTTGGCTGTCCTTGATAAAGTTATGGGAAACAGTCAAAACAAGGTCTTTCCCAATAACAATACCGCTACCTTCGCCAGATGGCGTCTTGATTTTAACAGTTGCTCCGTAGTTTAATTCCCCGTTAGTCGTTTTAGCCACATCTTCTGGGACAAGCTTCCCAGTATCTTGGGCCAATTGATCCTTGTCAACTTCGCGCCCATTGTCTTCAGCTTTCTCCAACTTATCTTCTAGTTCTTTTGGAAGATTGCTTGGTTTTTCTGACTTTTCCTTTTCTTGAGCTAACAATTCCTCTTCAGTCTTAGGTCCGTCAGTTATTTCATCAGAACCAGGATTCTGAGCAGCAGCTTCTTGATCAAAATCTCGCCCCTCATCACTAGCCCGCTTGTCCAAATCAGCCAGTTCGCTCGGTAAATTATTTGTTGAGCCGACAGTTGCTTGATCTGCTAAGACTGGAGCAGCAGCAAAGAAAGTCGCCCCAATCATTACCGAAGCTACTCCAAGCGTAAACTTACGAATACTGAACTTACAGCGTTTTTCAAAAAATCGTTTATCCATGAACTCCTAAATCCTTTCGTTTTCACGTAAGCGTTTACATTTCTTTTTTAAAAAATACTCCTTCCTCCGAAAGTGCAATGCTTAAGCGTAATAAAAAAATAATTGTACTTTTAATATAACAAATAATGAGGAAGAAAGCAATAGGAAAAACTAAAAATGAAGAATTTTTTCTCTATTCTGAAAAATTCTGTTTCTCATCTTACAGAGTCTTATAGCAATGATAAAAAAGGACCTAACCATCATCTCAATGGCTAAATCCTTTATTTTTAAAAAGTTATTTCACATGGTTTGCGAGATCTTCTTGAGCCTTTTTATTTGACTCTTCTTTTTCTTTCAACCATTTTTCTTGAGCTTTTTGGTATTCATCTGCTGTTACTGGTTTATCTTGTACATCTAGGTATTTATACAAGAGGGCTTCGCTCATACCCTTGTTACCAGAGTATGCAAACGGAAGTGTAAATGGTACCATCTTAGACAACATTGGACGACCAGTTTGAGAAGTTGTTGGGATGAGCAAGGCGCTGTCGGTCAACCAAGCTTGGGCAGCAGCATATTTTTCATAACGTTTTGAAACGTCATTCACTTCTTCACCAGCTTCCACAACCATTTTTTCGTAGTCTTCCAAACCAACTTGCTTAGCTGCAGCGTTGTTTGTTCCAGAGTCAAATCCTAAGTAAGTCTTTGTATTTTCCCCTACAGATGGCTTGATGATATCAAGGTAAGTAGATGGGTCTGCAAAGTCTGGAGACCATCCAACGTTATCTGAGATATCCCAGTCTTCTCCAGCAGCTGTTTCAGCAAAGTAAGTGATATTCAAGACATCATCTTTTTGAAGTTGTTGGATATCGACAACGACGTTCTCTGCCCCTAGAGTAGCTTCAAGCGATTGTTTGAAGGATTGAACACGTTGAACTTTTGTTGTATTGGTTTGGTCTACAGGCATATCCAAGTGAATTGGGAATTGCACACCTTCAGCTTGAAGAGCTGCCTTAGCTTTGGCAAATTCTGCTTTGGCCTTATCTGGGTTGTAGAGTCCATCTTGAGCATCGGCCAAGTTCACGTTGCTCCACTCGTCACCATAAGTCACCAATTTCTCTTTGACCATTTCGCCAAAGTTCTTTCCATCTGCCTGCACGAATGCTGGCGGTACAAACAAGTTACGAAGCAGCTTAGTAGCACCACTTGCACCATTGACTTGAGAAGCATAGGCTGTTCTATCAAAACCAAAGGCAAGTGCTTGACGGAAGTCTTTGTTTAGGAGAGCTTTCTTGGTAGAAGTTTTTTGTTCATCAGTTGTTTTAGACGAGTATTGATAAGACTGACGATCGATATTGATACCAACTAAGAAAGTTGATGAGTCTTGTTGTGTATAAACAATATTGTCTTTATATTCTTTTTCAGTCTCTGGGTAGCTAGCGCTTGTTGGGAAGAGACGGGCCATTGTAAAGCTGCCATCTTTGAAGGCTTCGGTTGGTTTGTTAGTATCTTGACCATCCCAGTAGGACAATTTCACTTTATCGAGATGAACATTGTCCTTATCCCAATAGTTTGGATTTTTTTCAAACTCAACAGAAGATTTGGCTACGATAGATTTTAGCAAGAATGGGCCATTATATAGGATGCTACTTGGATCTGTTCCTTTAGCGAAATCATCCCCTTTAGAGTTTAAGAACTCTTCATTAACTGGAGCCATTACCCCCATCGTTGTCTTAGAATTCCAGAAGCTTTCTGGCTTGTTCAAGGTGTACTGAACAGTGTGGTCATCAAGAGCCTTAATACCTACTTCAGCGAAATCTTTGATTTCTCCTTTCACATAGGCATCCAATCCTTTGATTGATTCCTGAACAAGATAAAGACCATCTGATTTTTTATCAGCAGCATATTTTAGACCAGTTACAAAGTCTTGCGCTTTAACCGTTGCATACTCTTCTCCTTCAGAAGTATACCATTTTGCATCCTTCCGAATGGTATAAGTATAGGTCAATCCATCCTTGGATACTGACCAATCCTCGGCCATTGACGGTACAAAGTTACCATAGCGGTCATTTTCTAGCAAGCCATCAACAACGTTACTGGTAATATTTGCAGTAGCCGCCTTACCAGTTGTCAAATAGTTGAGGTTGTCAGGGTCTGTTTCATAGATATATGAGAATGTTTTCTCAGATTTTGCACTCGATCCTGATCCAGAGCAAGCAGCTAGAGTCGCAGCCGCCAATAAGGTTACACCCGCAAGGGCAAATATTTTTGAACTTTTCATTTATTTCTCCTTTAAAACTTTCTCTCCATTATAGACTCTTTTTAGAGAGATGTCAACAGAATTTTCTGAATTTTTTACTTAATTTGGTAAATTCTGATAAAATGATTTTCTATTAAAAAATTTACCTCACATTCATATCTCCTAGCACGATTTTTTTCTAGCATAAATCCTTAAAATAAGACCGAATAACAGATTTTTTATCATTTTTTTGCTATGATTAGTTAGAGAGAAGAAAAGTGAAGGAGAAGACAATGATATTAATTACAGGTGCGAATGGTCAACTCGGTACTGAACTACGTTATTTACTAGATGAACGAAATGTGGACTATGTTGCAGTGGATGTGGCCGAAATGGATATCACGAATGCTGAAATGGTTGAGAAGGTATTTGCTGAGGTTAAACCAACTCTGGTCTATCATTGTGCAGCCTACACTGCTGTTGATGCAGCAGAAGATGAGGGGAAAGAACTGGATTTTGCCATCAACGTAACTGGAACTGAAAATGTAGCCAAGGCCTCTGAGAAATACGGAGCTACTCTGGTCTATATCTCAACAGACTATGTCTTTGATGGGAAAAAACCCGTTGGACAAGAATGGGAAGTTGATGACCTACCTGATCCTCAGACAGAGTACGGGCGTACCAAGCGAATGGGGGAAGAACTTGTTGAAACCCTTACGTCACAGCATTACATCATCCGCACTGCTTGGGTTTTTGGAAATTATGGAAAAAACTTTGTCTTTACCATGCAAAACCTAGCCAAAACCCATAAAACGCTCACAGTGGTCAACGACCAACACGGTCGCCCAACTTGGACACGTACCTTGGCTGAGTTCATGACCTACTTGACTGAAAATCAAAAAGCATTTGGCTACTACCACTTATCAAATGACTCCACTGAAGACACCACTTGGTATGACTTTGCTGTCGAGATTCTTAAAGACAGTGATGTCGAAGTAATCCCTGTAGATTCCAGCAAGTTTCCTGCCAAGG
This sequence comes from Streptococcus sp. Z556, assembly GCF_053010225.1. Classification (NCBI taxonomy): domain Bacteria; kingdom Bacillati; phylum Bacillota; class Bacilli; order Lactobacillales; family Streptococcaceae; genus Streptococcus; species Streptococcus sp. Z556. Next base: position 28,191 of record NZ_JBRKNU010000001.1, on the reverse strand, counting down.
CCAAACGACCTCTCAACTCAACTATGAGCTTGGCAAAAGCAAAGGCGACAGGTTTCGTCATTCCATCCTGGCAAGATGCCCTTAAAGAGTTTTATAAACAAGAAGTAAGAAAATAAAAGATTACGACATACATAAAAAGCAAGAGACCTTGAGGCCTCTTGCTTTTTAGTGTCTGATTATTTAATCACTTGTTGCGTTTTAGCATAGTTAGCCTCTACCGCTTCTTTCTCAGATTTCCACCAGTCTTGGTTATCTGTGTACCACTTGATGGTCTCTTTGAGACCTGCTTCAAAGTTGGTAAACTCGGGTTTCCATCCTAGTTCATCACGAAGTTTGCTGGCATCGATGGCATAGCGGAGGTCGTGACCAGCTCGATCTGTCACGTGGTCATAAGCATCAGCAGGTTGTCCCATTTCCTTGAGGATGAGTTCCAACACTTCCTTATTGTTCTTCTCACCGTCAGCACCAATCAAGTAGGTTTCACCGATTTGACCCTTTGTCAGAATCGTCCAAACCCCTGATGAGTGGTCATTGGTATGGATCCAGTCACGGACATTCTTACCTTCACCGTAGAGTTTTGGCTTGATACCACTCAAGATATTGGTGATTTGACGAGGGATGAACTTCTCGATATGCTGGTAAGGACCATAGTTGTTTGAACAGTTAGAAATAGTCGCTTTGACACCAAACGAGCGAACCCAAGCTTTGACAATCAGATCTGAAGCTGCCTTGGTTGATGAGTAAGGCGAGCTGGGATTGTACTTGGTTTCAGCCGTAAATTTCTCACCTGGACCTTCTCCATGACCTGGCAAATCTTCACGCAGAGGTAGGTCCCCATAGACTTCGTCAGTTGACACATGGTGGAAACGAAGGTCGTATTTACGAGCTGCTTCCAAAAGAGTGTAAGTCCCAATGAAGTTGGTGTGGATAAATGGACTCGGATCATTGAGCGAGTTGTCATTATGGCTTTCTGCCGCATAGTGAACAATGGCATCTGCTTGAGCAGCTAGCTTATCGACCAAGGTTGCATCTGCAATATCTCCAACAACCAACTCAACACGATCACCTAAAATTGCTTCAATATTGGCACGATTACCCGCATAAGTCAGCTTGTCCAGCACTGTCACATGGACATCTGGGAAGTTGTTATAGACATAATGAACAAAGTTAGAACCGATAAAACCAGCCCCACCTGTCACGATGATATTTTTGTATTCAGTCATTTTTATTCCCTAATTTTTTTACAAATCTTCTTTTCTTAGTGGTTTGACATCCTTAAGTAGCGGATGATTCTTATCTGCTTCCGAAACTTCTGCTTCTGCTAGGTTTTCCCACTGGATGCCCAAAGCTGGGTCTGCATAGTTGACGAAAGCATATTTAGGCTTGAGTTCAAGTGCCCAGTAGTCATTGACCAGATAGCTATAAGAAACTGTATCCGAGAGGACTTGGAAACCATTGGCTACGCCACGAGGGACAAAGATTCCCTTACTTGCATCAATCTCGGTCTGATAAACATTTCCAAAAGTCTCGCCTTCACGTAGGTCAACCCAAGAACCCAGAACCTTGCCACCATCTGCTACTGAGATATACTTGTCCCAAGGTTCAGCATGGAGACCTCGAAGAACATTTTTGCGAGAAAAGCTGACATTGTTTTGCAGTTTTCCTTCAGCAAAGAAGCTTTCAGGAAAACCAAGCGGTAGCATCTTTTCTTTCTGAAAATTTTCCTTAAACCAGCCACGATTGTCACCATGAACCGGAATGTCGAACTCTAACAAACCTGGAATGGCATCAATCTTGTGCACTGCAAGTGTTTTGCCGAAAAAATTATCTGTCATCTAGATTTCTCCAATCAAACGGAGCAAGTATTGCCCGTATTCATTCTTCTTGAGAGGTTGCGCCAACTTCAGCACATCTTCGCGGCTGATATAACCCATTCGGTAGGCAATTTCTTCTAGGTTGGCAACCTGAACATTTTGCATCCTTTGAACCGTTTCGATATATTGGGATGCTTCTAACAGACTCTCATGTGTCCCAGTATCCAACCAGGCAAAACCACGTCCCATAACTTCAACTGACAAATCCCCTCGTTTCAAATAAGCATTGTTAACATCTGTGATTTCCAACTCTCCACGAGCACTCGGTTTTATCTGTTTGGCAATCTCCACAACGTCATTGTCATAGAAATAAAGACCGGTCACTGCATAGTTAGAGCGAGCATTCTTCGGTTTTTCTTCTATGGAAATAGCATTCATGTCTGTATCAAACTCGACCACACCAAAACGCTCTGGATCCTTCACTTGGTAGCCAAAAACAGTCGCACCCTTCTCTTTCTTAGCTGCCTTTTGAAGCATTCTGCTCAAACCAGGTCCATGATAGATATTATCCCCCAAGATCAATGCAACACTATCGTCACCGATAAATTCTTCACCGATAAGAAAAGCCTGAGCAAGTCCATCGGGACTAGGCTGTTCCGCATAGGAAAGCTTGATCCCAAATTCGGAGCCATCCAAGAGCAGGTCCTTAAAACGGGGTAAATCCTGTGGTGTTGAGATGATCAAAATGTCCTTAATCCCAGCCAACATCAAGGTTGACAAAGGATAGTAAATCATGGGTTTATCATAAACCGGCATCAGCTGTTTTGACGCAGCTCGAGTAAGTGGGTACAGGCGCGTTCCCGAACCACCCGCAAGAATAATACCTTTCATAATAGGTTTCCTTTCTGGCTAATTACCTATCCTATATTATATTTCATTTTGTCCCAAATTCCCTAAGGAATTTACTTCAATTTGGATAAGGCAGCTTTTAAATAGGCTCCATCTCGAAGAGCAGCTCCAACTTTCCTAGCCTGTTCTGAAAGTTCCTTGTAATCTTGAAGTGTCAAATCATCTAGTACTCTTTGGAGGTCATGTAAAGAATCAACTGCTATTCCACACTGTTTGTCCAGTACAAAGTGGGCCAGAGCCGATTCCTTCCACACTACTAGTGGGAAACCTGATGCCAAATAAAGAGAAGCCTTGTGCGAGTTGTTAAAGCGTAGGTAGTTTCCGTAAGAACCTTGACAGGTTTTTGAGCTGTCTCCGTCCCAGACCAAACCAAAACTACCTTCAAGAGCAGCTGGGAGGTCATCTGGCATAAAGGAACCAAAGTAGCTAGTGTTTTTCAATGCACGACTTTCATCATAGCCCACTCCGTACAAGTTATAGGCTGGCTGTTCTGGCAAGTTATAAAGATAACCTGACTTTGCAGGGTTCAAATTTCCAGCAACTATGATAGGTTGATCTTTTTGAGGAAGAGATTTTTCTTGGAAGTCTGGAATCAAATAATCAAAAATCTCTAGACTTACCATTTTATCAGACGGAAATCCTTGACCGGCTAAAACATTTTTCATGATATCGTTATGAACGATAATCCCATCCACTGACATCAAAGCTTTCTTTTCCTGGAAGTAATTTCTCACTTTATGGCGAAATTTCACTTCTGAACCTGCTGCATGACGCAAGGTTTCAATATCATGGATCAAAAGATAGAATTTAACTCCTCTTTTTTGCGCCTGCTTGATGAGTTGTAAGATGAAAAATGTATGGTGGATAATCGGGAACTGAATCAGCAATTCATCTCCAGCCCCCAACTGATCAAACACAGACTTGGTCGCCCGATATTTGTGTTTCTGAGCTTTAAAGAAATTCATCTTATACCAATTCTCAACCTTGAGTTCCAACCCCTTATAACCCTCTGAGATTAGAATAGCTTCCACGTCATTCCGTGCCTTACTCCCTGCATTCTTTTCATGTGCATTATGCAGAAATGAATCCTTCAGATAATATTTCACCTTTTCTCCCCTTTATCTGTGAAGTTCTTAGATGCTCCCTAGTTCTTCTTCTACCACATCCAATGCACGTTCAACAGTCACATGCATATCATAGTATTTATAATCTGCCAAGCGACCACAGAAGATCACGCGTCCATTTTTCTCGGCTTCTGCTAGATACTGCTCATAAATAGCATTGTTTTTGGCATCATTGATTGGATAGTAAGGTTCATCTCCTCTTTTCCAATCTGCTGGATATTCACGAGTAATAACCGTCTTGTCCTGAGTCCCAAACTCAAAATGTTTGTGTTCGATGATACGCGTATAGGGAATATCTCGCTCAGTATAGTTGACTACAGCATTTCCTTGATAATTTTCTTGGTCCAGAATCTCATGCTCAAAACGGAGACTACGATACTCTAGTTCACCAAACTGATAGTCAAAGAACTGGTCAATCATCCCTGTAAAGACAAGCTTAGTTGCTGAAGCCTCCAAGTTCTCACGATCAGCAAAGAAATCTGTATTAAGCTCTACTTCGATTCCTTCCAACAACTTTTCGATGATGACATTGTAACCACCAATTGGAATCCCTTGGTAACGGTCGTTAAAGTAGTTGTTATCATAGGTCAATCGAACTGGCAAACGCTTGATGATAAAGGGTGGCAGTTCAGTAGCGGAACGTCCCCATTGCTTTTCGGTATAGCCCTTGATTAGCTTTTCATAGACATCCATACCAATCAACTTAATGGCTTGTTCCTCTAAGTTTTTTGGCTCAACATCTTGCATGTGAGTCGTCTGCTCAGCAATCTTGTCCTTGACTTCTTGAGGTGTCTTTGTTCCCCACAAGGCGTAGAAAGTGTTCATATTAAAAGGCAGATTGTAAAGATTCCCTTGATAGTTGGCGATAGGGGAATTGATGTAATTGTTAAACTCTGCAAACTGATTGACATAGTCCCAGACCTTTTTATTGGATGTATGGAAGATATGAGCCCCATACTTATGGACATTGATACCCTCAACATTTTCACAGTAGATATTTCCACCGATGTGGTCACGTTTGTCAATCACCTTGACTTTCTTGCCACGTTTGTTAGCTTCGTGGGCAAAGATTGCACCTGACAAGCCAGCACCAACGATAAGATAATCGTACATAAGTTCTCCTTATTTTTTTAAAACACTTTTTAGTTCTTGAAAATCCAAAACTCGTAAGACCAAAATCAAGCCACCGTAGACTAGGAAACCAAGCACAGCATAGATCAAGACATTCACAACAGATGAGAAGTGGATGAAAGCTTGTACAGAATACAAGGCGCCGTACATCAGGAGTGATGCTAAAAGTATTTTTAGCATAGACGGTAGAATCTTGACCTCTTTTAGATACGAACGTGTAAAGTAGAGCTGGATGAACCAGACTAAACCTTCCGTTGCAACAGATACGATTGACGCCCCAATATAGCCTAGAGGTGGGATCAAGAGGAAATTCAAGCCAACACTAAAGACAGCTGGAATGGTTGTTGATAGCATAAATTCACGATTGCGATTATGAGGTATCAGAATCTGGATTCCCATTATGTTAGTCCAGCCAATAAAGAACATTCTAAAGACCATGATGGCAATCGCATAACGAGCATCTTGGAAGTCTTGCCCCAAGAAAAATTGAACAAAATCTTTGTTGACAATCAAAATCCCCGCAATCATCGGAAAGATAACCAAGTTATAAACCAGAAAGGACATTTCATGTAACTTGTTAACCGCCTTTTTATTCCCTGATGAGAGGAGGTTGGAGACCCGAGGCAACATAACACTACCTAGCGACGTTACCAAGGTCAACAAAATATTCAATAATTTCAAGGCTTGGTCATAGATCCCGACATCCTTGGTCGAAGACAAGGCACCTAACATTGTGCGATCTAGCGTGATGTAGAGCGAAATGGCAATCTGCGGCAGAAACAAAAGAATGACTGGTTTGATATGCTCTTTGGCATAGGCTATATCCAGATGTGGCTTGCTAATGTGTTCCCGAGCAGGAAGCCACATACTCAACTGACCTAGTAGATCATAGGCAACCAGGAGGATGATATACAAGTACAAGTCAGATGGTTTCTTAACAAATAGGAAAATCGAAACAACACCTAGAAGTTTGACCATTGTGTTACGAGCTGTAATTTTTTTGAAATCTTCTAATCCTTGAAAAAGCCAAGAAATATCAAAACCACGAGACAGCAAACTAAAGCCAAGAATATAAGCAATTGGATTGTTCATTGACGGTACAAGCAAGCAGACAATGATATAAAGCGTAACTGCTAAACAGGTTGAAAGAACTTGTAAACTGTAAATGCCCCAGAAGGTCTTTTCGATTTTCTTACGATGGCCGGAAATTTCCTTGGTCCCATAATTCGCTACTCCAAGCGTCGCTAGTAGGATAAAATAAGTCACGATAGAGTTATAGTATCCGTAAGACCCCAAATCATCCGAAGAAAAAACCCGAGTGATATAGGGAGTTGTAATCACTGGCAAGACGATGACAAGTAGTTGATAGGATAGATTGTACAAATAATTTTTTAAAACTCTCACACAGCTTCCCTCATCTCAGATTTTTCCCCTTCAAATTCCATCACTGGGATAGTAGCAAAGAGAAGGAACATAAAGATATTGTATGATGGACGAACCCAGAAGGCCTCAAACATACAATTGACCGCTACTAAGGCCAGACAGGTTAACAATAAATAGTTCTTTCTACGGTAGAGAGACCAGGACTGAACCATATAGAAGCATACCAGCATAACAACTGGAATCAAACCGTAAGTAAATAACATTTGTACATAAGACGAATCTACATAGTCATAGTTCAAAACCGTTTCTGTCTTTCCTCCATATCCAACAAAGGAAATTCCGCGAATCCCAAATAACTGTACGCCATATTTCTTAAGCGCTTCATGTCCCAAATACAATCGCATGCTGAAAAAGTTATTCAGAGCAACATATAATGGTTGAGACCAACTAAACTTGTTGGATAGATAAATCATGACCGAAGAAGCGATACCAGCCGAAAAAGGCAGTAGGGTAAATAAACGCCATTCCGTCTTGTTACGATAATAAAAGTAGAGAAAGACTCCCGTCGCTACCAAGATAGATAGAGCATTCAGACGAGCATCACAATAATGAATAATAAAGGCTGCCAAGGCTACACCTGATAGGGTTCTTAGTAAGATAAACTTCTTTCTCAGAAGATAGGACAGAGCAGTAAAGAGATAGAAACAATGCGAGGCAAAATCTGTTGGATAGATGAAACCAAAAGAGTTACGTACAACTACACCCACAGGACGAGTTTGAACAAACTGTAAATTGGGAATAACATTGACTAACGATAGTAAAATAATAAGCACTATAAAAGATAAACTCGTCCAAGTATAAATTTTAAGTATAGACTCTAAATCTGCTTTATAAAGAAAAACAATCAACAGCAAAAACATTAAACCATTTAAGTTTCCTGCCTTATAATAAACCATACTTCCAACTAAAATGAGGGTAGGTGCAAATATTAAAAAACTCAAAGAATAGCTACGAATATATAAAAAACGCACAGCTAGTAACATGATTGCAAAGAAAGGAACAAAATTAGGTATACTAGGTAATACAGGTGCTAACATTGAAGTGTTTATCATATCTATAGAAATTATCACAAATAAAACTGCTGTCACGAGCAATTTATCACGTTCTATCTTTAACATCTTCATTTTCCTTTTCTAATTTCTGAACTTTTTTCATTCAGTAGTTTATTTCTTCCACTTTTTAAAGTAAAAATAGAGGCGTGGATACCTACTAATCAAAACATAGAGAATCTTACGTTTCTTACTAACTCTAGCATTCTTCAAGACAAGAGGTACATATGGTCTTGTCTTCTCCTGAAGTCGCTTGAACTCTGCTGGATTTCCATCATGAATCATTGTAAAGATAAGAAGACTTCCTGTAAAGAATCGAGAAATAATGGCTTCTTGGAGTTCTGAACTCTCAGGATAGGTTGCATTCACAACCTCTTTTAAATGATCAATTGCTTCATAAAACTCGTATTGTTTAGGCGTGAAAGCCGATGCAGTAATGCTACCGGGTCTATGGTAATAATGGTAAATCGGAAGATGGTACAAGGCAACTGATTGGGCTTGGTTGAGATGCTCACTGATTACATAGAGGTCTTCGTAGATGCGCCCCTTGGGGAAGGGAGCTTTCTCCAGAAGTTTTTTCCGATAGAGTTTCCCGCAAGCAGAGACCGTCACAAGGTCTCCGTAGAGCATTTCCGTCAGAGCCTTCGCCTTATCATAGACTTTAACCTGGTCTAGATCAAGCTGATCCAAGCGAAAATTTTGATAACGATGATAGTGGGCTGTCGGCTCCACTTTACCACTAACCATATCTGCTTGGGTACGACCTTGTAGCTCTGCTAGCAGTTCCAAGGCGCAAGGTTCCAAATAGTCATCCGGATCTAGGAAGGTGATCCAGTCACCCTTGGCTTTCAAGACCCCATAGTTGCGAGCATCAGATAAACCACCGTTGACCTTGTGGTAGCTCGTCACCCAATCATACTGCTGGGCATACTGGTCACACAAGAGTCCTGAGCCATCACTCGATCCGTCATCAATCAAGAGGACCTCCATATCCTTGTATGTCTGATGTTCCAAACTCTCCATAGCATAATGAAGGTAGTCCTCCACATTGTAAACAGGTACAATTACCGAAATCATCTATTTTTTCTTTCTCTTACTTATTTTTTCAGTTTAAATCTCAAATGAGCTTTTATCTGGAAGCAGTTGGTCCATAGCCTTGACGAAGTCTGTCATCACCTGTTCCTCATCTTGAACGTTGTGTCCGTCATTGATACACATAATTTGGTATTTACCAGAATTCAGTAGCTTCCAAAAATCTGGTCCGGCATTATCCAAAGAAAAGAGTCCCCCTAACTTAGGATTTCCGATAGCGTATTGACCACTAGCGATCTGCCAATATTTAAAGAGCCAAACATTGGTATCAGAGGGACTTCTGAAGCGACTCGCTGAGGTTGTCTCCAAAACTGCTTTTTCCTTTTCCCATACCAAGTCCATTGTTGATTTTAGTAGGGGATAGGGCAGGTGACTCTCCCAGAAACCACAGATAAACTGACTATTTCTGTATACTAGCGACTTAACAATACTCTTTAATCCCTGCTTAGGATCAAAGAATTGTCCATTCTTCAAAATTTCATTTCGACTGAAATAGCTAGTGACAATCTCCATGTCATTTATCTGAAAATTCCCCGTCCCATATCTTTCAGGAATAATCGGAGAAAGAGCCGTATTATATTTGGGTAAACCATCCCCTGAGAAAAAATCTGTCGGTTCAACTGGAGCCGTCAAATACATATCGTCATTAAAAAAGACAAAGTGCTCAGAGAGACCAGGAATGCGATGGATATTACTTTCGATCGGATTGGCAGAAAAAACTGGTAGGTAATCCTTACAGATAATCTCTGTATGATCTACCAAGACCAATTTTTCACTGTTTATATCTAACCAGCTTGGCTTTTGCTGGTCGGTCACGAGGTAGATCTTATTGACCCAAGGAGCAAATCTTTCAACTCCTCTAAACCAGTATTTAAAGGTTCCCCATTCACGATAAGCTTTATCCGAATTCATGCTCTGTTTAGAAGTATTGACCGAACCATCATACCGTGATTTTTTTCCTTGCCATACAGGGTCATTCCCATCAACCCAAGTAACAACAAAATCTATTTTATTCATAACTAATCTTTTCTATCTGTTTTATACAACTCCGAGAAGTTCTTGATGTAACTCTCCAAAGAAAACAGCTCTCTTTGTCTCTGATATCCTACTCGCCCAAATTTTTCTCTTTTTTCAGAACTATCTAGTAATAGAGAAATGGCATTAGAAAGTTCTTGAGGACGATTTGGTTTGACTAAGTAACCACTTTTGTCATCTACTACCATTTCAGCTATTCCCCCATTGTTATAACCAACAACTGGTTTTGAACAAGCCATGGCTTCTAGGACTACTGTAGGTAGGGAATCAGGTTTTATACTTGGTAAGACAAAGATATCAAACATATTATAAAGTTCAGAAGTCTTATCGTAGTAATCAATACGATGAATTTGTGACACAACAGATGAAGAAGCTATTCTATTATCTAGTTCTTCTAAGCGCCATTCTTCACCATGAAAAACACCTCCAGCTAGGAAAGCCACCGCTTTCTCATTCTTTTCCAAAAGTGGCTCGACTGCTTCTATGAAATCATTTTGCCCTTTGATAGCATTGACCCGACCAATCATGCCAATCACAAGTGCATCTTGCGCAATGTCAAATTTTTCACGAATAGAAGACGCATCCATTGGATAATAGACGGCATTATCGACACCGTTATAAATCACTTCCACTTGGCTATCTTTTATAAAGGGAGACTGCTTGATATGATTAGCAACCGCTTGGGACACCGTCACAATCTTGTCTGCATATCGTCCCATGAGCATATTGATAAAGTCAGAAATAGCTTTGGGTTTGACGATAATCTCATGAACATGCCAAATCAAAGGCAGCTTGAGCTTGCGTTTCAAATAGATACCCTCCAAAACAGCCGCTGTATTATTGTGAACCATATCTATACTGCGTTCTCGAGCATAGAGGGCGATTTGCTTAGCATAGAAATTATAAGAGCGAATATAGTCGGCAATGCCTTTGGGATTAAAATACTTCCTTCGTAAAATCGGATAATCCAACACGCTGACCTGAGCCCCAACTTGACGTAAGGCCTCGACTAAAACACCATCATTTGGTAGGATGACGTGAGCTTCAAATTCTTGGCGATCTAATCCTTTGATCAATTCCAGTAAAACCTTATCTGCTCCATACATTTCTGCACCAGCATGCAAGTATAAAATCCGTTTCATTCTTTACCCTTTAAACACTTCTTCATAATCTGACACAATCTTTTCCCATGTGAAAGCTGAGAGAATTCTTTGGCTTGACTTGAAATCCAAGTCAGCTATCACTACCTGATCAAATCCCTCTACTTCCTCAATGACGTGTGCCAACTCGTCTTTATTCCAATAAATAGCCCCGTCTTCACCAACCTCACGGTTAAAGCCAACATCTAGCAACAAATTCAGTTTTGTAGATGCTAGGGCTTCCAGTAGAGAAGGGTTAGTCCCTCCAACCTCATGCCCATGCAAATAGGCAAAAGCATTTTCACGAATGTACTTGAGCAATTCTTGGTCATAGACCGTACCGACAAATTTGACCCTAGGATCTTTGTCAAAACCAGTATCCTGTAACAACTGATCGTAAAATTTATTCTGCTCGACATTTGTGATGAGGACGAAGTCCTTCTTGGACTTGGACTTGATAAATTCACGAATCATGGTTTCATAGTTGTTTTCAGGAACGAATCGTCCCACCACTAGATAATAGCCATTTTCGCTAACACCTTTTTCCTGATACCAGTTCCGAACCTTGGTATCTTCTGCCTTCAGGCTTGAAGGAGCAGTATCCGTTCCATAGGCAATATAGGTGGTCTTTGGCTGATACTGTTTATAGTCCTCTTGGATATATTTTTCAATATTTTTGCTATCACATACCAGTAAATCAGCATGCTTGACCATGAGTTGCTCTGAGAATTTCCAGTACTTACGAACTGGTAAGCTCCATTTTGCTCGTAGCCATTCATGACCATCTGGATTTACCAGCAACCGGCCACCGATCGCACGAATCTTTTTCTTAAGGCCAGAAATAAAGGGCCCGATGCGACAAGCTAGAATGTAAAAAATAGGAGTCTCGTCCTTGTTTTCCTTAGCCAATTCAATAGCCTTATTGACCGCTGCAATATCGTAAGCGATAGCACGAGCCGGCCCAATATTAGGCACATCAATGTTGAAACAAACGGCGCCATTGTGCTCAAACTGGTCATCCGTGATACCAGATTTAGCTGAATTTTCACGCATACAAGCAACATAGTATTGTATGTTGCTGTCTTTTTGGTATTCGGTTAATTTTTCAACAAAGGTTTCAAATCCTCCATACTTGGCAGGAATCCCCTTTGAACCAATGATATAAACTGACTGTTTCATCTCTCTCCTAACAAGACTGAGGGGCAGAAATTACTTCGCCCCATCTCTCATAAATACAACCTTAACGGTCTTCAGTAAAATTTCAATATCTTTCCAAATAGTCCAATCATCAATATAGGCTACATCTAATTTGACAACTTCATCGAAATCCTTGATTTCGCTTCGTCCACTGACTTGCCACAAGCCTGTTATCCCAGGTTTAAAACTGAGACGACGTTTCTGTTCAGGAGTATATTTCTCGTACTCATCCACTGTTGGGGGACGGGTCCCTACCAGACTCATATCTCCCATTAAAACATTCCAAAACTGAGGTAACTCATCTATGCTGGTCTTACGAATAAAGCGACCAATTGGTGTAATACGAGGATCATCATCAACCTTAAACATACCACCTTGCATGGTATTTTGAGCCAGAAGTTCTTGTTTGCGCTTCTCAGCATTCACGCACATAGATCTAAATTTATAGAAAGTGAAATGTCGACCATTTTTCCCAATACGAGTTTGAGAAAAAATCGCTGGTCCACCATCTTGTCTGATCATCGGAACCAGAACAATACTCACCAAACCACAGATAATCAATCCGACAATCGCACCGCAAATATCAATGATCCGTTTAGCGACCACATGACTAGGTTTATAAAATTTTGTTGAAAAAGTTACGACATTCAAACCTGCCATTTCACGAATTTTTTTATCGCTACCTAAATTATCGTTAAAAGCATTGAGATTGACTGTCACATCTATCCCCATTGTTTCAAAGAGGGAAATATAATCTTCAATGTTATACTCCTCACTAGGTAGATTGATAAAGACTTCATCAACAACTTCATGAGTTGTATAGTCTAAAATATTTTCAGCAGGAATGACTTTTAAATGTTCATGACGGAAGTTAGGTTGATCTAAAACACTAACCGCTTCTAACTCCCATAAAATGTCACTCGCTTCTATCAGTCTATCCATTACTTTCTCAACTCTAGAAGTTGCCGTTATCAAAAAGACTTTCTTTCTCCCTTTTAAGTTTGGGAATAGGCGTTTCCAATAACGTTTGATACATACATTCATCAGATAAAGCAAAATGGAATGTATTATCAAAAAATAAACCATCCCTCGTCTTGAAATGCTAAAACGCTCTTCTAAGAAAAAATTCGAGATGCTAATCGCTAAAGCAAAATAAATGATATATTTTGCTGTTCTGATAAACTCAGCCAAGTACCCTCTTTTGAAAAATTCTTGTCCATAATCACTAATATGAAAGACAACATAATGGAGAATGTACAGAATTACCATTGAGGTATATACAATATCTGTTTCTTTAACAAAACTGAGCAAATAAGCTAAAATAATGACAAGAAAACTCTGGAAAACTGCCAAAGAAATCTTCAATCCCTTTTCTTCCATAATATCTTCCCTAGGCTATTTGTTATTTTTTGCCATAATTTCCGTAAGAGCCATAAGCACCGTAGGAACCATATTTTTCAACAGAGGTATTCAATTTATTGAGCACAATTCCTAAGAATGGTTTGCTTGTTTGTTCGAGCTGCCCTTTCGCCTTCTGAACATCTCTTCTATTAGCTTCACCTACTGCCGTTACCAAAACAGAAGCATCACATTTTTGAGTGACGATAGCTGCATCGATGACAACTCCGATCGGGGCTGTATCCACAATGATGTAATCAAAGTACTTACGCAAGGTATCAAGCATGGTTGCAAAATTTTCACTTTGTAGCAAGGCTGTTGGGTTTGGTGATATAGAACCCGCTTGAATAACAAACAAGTTTTCTACATTGGTGTCACATAGCCCTTGTGATAGGTCTGTCGTCCCAGATAAGAACTCTGTTAGTCCAGTAATCTTCTCGCGTGATTTAAAAACACCTGACATGACAGAATTACGAATATCGGCATCGATTAACAGTGTCTTATAGCCTGCACGCGCAAAGGCCCAAGCAATATTTGTAGAAGTAGTTGATTTCCCTTCACCCGGTTTCACAGACGTGATCGAAATAACTTTCAAATTATTCCCACTCAACTGTATATTGGTACGAAGCGCGTTGTAATACTCTTCAGCTTTTCTCGCCAAATCTAATTTTTTTTGTACAATCTCTAATGTTGGCATCTCTCTCTCCTATTTCAATTTATCCAAATTTGGAACTACTCCCAATAGCGCAATTTGCATCACATCTTCGATATCTTCTGGACGTTTCACTCGTGTATCTAAGAGTTCAACTAGGAGAACCGTAACAACCATTACAACCGCTCCAGCAAGAAATCCAACCATGGTATTGCGACGGATATTTGGAGACGATGGGGATGTTGCAGGACGCGCTTCTTCAAGCGTTGTCACATCTGAAACTCGCGTGACACTGATGATTTTTTGAGCAGCAACCTCTCTCAAAGAGTTGGCAATACGGCTAGCTTCCTCAGGTGCACGGTCTGTAACAGAGATAGAAACAATACGCGTATCCACTGGAACTGTCACCTTAATTTTACTAGCTAGACCTTTTGGAGGGAGTTCTAGTTTCAAGTCAGTCGCAACTTTTTCTAAAACGTCTTGCGAGAGAATGATTTCACGATAGTCTTTTACCAAGTAAGATCCAGCTTGCAAGTCTTGGTTGGTCAAACCTGGCTTATCTCCCTGATTACGGTTGACCACATAAATGCGGGTAGTACTGGTAAACTCTGGTTTCACAATAAAACTACTGTAAGCAAATGCTACTGCCCCTGTCACGAATGCTACCAAAGCAATTAACAATTTTCGTTTCCAAAGGATTTTAAGCAAGTGAAATACATCGATTTCCATCATATTTTGTTCTTTCATTTTTTCTCCTAAATCAATTGATCCATTATTATTTTTCGGGGATTATCCTTAAAAAGTTCCTTGGCCTTGTTTTCACCGTATTTTTTGGCAATGATATCATAGGCTTCTTCCATATGAGGCGGTCTATGATCCAAGTTGTGCATATCACTAGCGATTACATGAACGAGGTCACGCTCTAAGAAATACTGAGCTCTCTTTTTCATGAATTTATAAGTTTCTCCGAAGAGTTTAGGTTTCAAGACATGAGAACTATTGACTTGAGTGTAACACCCCATGTCAATCAACTCTTGTACGCGCTTTTCATTATTTTCTAAAGCATCGTAACGTTCAATGTGGGCAATGACTGGCGTAATACCCAGCATTAGAATATCACTCAACCCCTTATGTATATCTCGATAGGGTGTATTCATGCTAAATTCAATCAAGGCATAGCGACTATCGTTTAGCGTGGGGATTAATTTCTTTTCCAACTTCTCAACGACATCCGGAGTATAGTAGATTTCAGCCCCATAAGCAATGATTAGGTCATTAGCAACTTCCTTAGCCATTTCCCGTACCTTGAGAAAGTTGGTTGCGATCTTTTCTTCAGGAGTTTCAAACATTCCTTTTCGTCTATGCGATGTTGAAACGATTGTTCGCACTCCTTGACTATAGGCCTCTCTTAGAAGGTTTTTACTTTCCTCTATCGACTTTGGACCATCGTCCACATCAAAAACGATGTGCGAATGAATATCGATCATTCTACTTCCCCTCCATCACATCATTGATAGCAGCTTTCGCCGCAGCCAAACTACTATCGTCGATTTCCATCATGTAGAGGTTACTATCTGGCATGGCGTAAGAAGGAAGATCCATACGACCAGTCCCCTTCAAGTCTTGAGAGTTTACTTTATAATTTCCTCCACTCTCTAACTGAGTATTGACTAGATCCATCATGGTTTCCAAAGGCATATTAGTTTGAAGAGAATCTTGCAATCCTTTAATGATATTGTCATAGTTCTTCAAAGCCTCAGTTGACGTCAATTTCTGAATAACAGCTACAATAACCTTTTGTTGGTTTCGTCCACGGTCACGATCTCCATCTGCTAGAGAGTAGCGCTCACGAACAAATCCCAGAGCCTGCTCAGAATCTAAGTGGACATTTCCAACTGGGAAATGGAACTTCCCGTGTAAAGATGTGAAATCTTGGTCATTATAAACATCTACGCCACCTAAAAGGTCAATCAACTTCAAGAAAGAAGTGAAGTTCAAACGGACGTAGTAATTGATATCCACACCATATAGGTTTTCCAGGGTATGAATCGACGAGTCTACTCCATAAATCCCTGCATGGGTCAATTTATCCTTTTGATTGTTTCCTCCATCTGCGATTGGTACATAGGAATCACGAGGAGTTGTAGTGAGAAGGATCTTTTTGGTATCACGGTTCACCGTCATCAAAATATTTACATCTGAACGCGAAACTGAGCTGATTGGACCGTAGGTATCAATACCACTCACATAAATATTGAAAGCTTTATTCTTCGATACCTTAGGTGCAGCAACTTCTTTAATCAAATTTTTAGTGTAAATCTTCTTGATTTTAGAAGCATAGTCAGGATACTCTGCTTCAATAATATTTTCAAAGACACTATTTAAGACGATTGCTTTCGTTTCACCAGAAAGCAGACTCTTATAAGCTGCTAGGTAAGAAGTCGCATTCTCAACCGTCAAGTCCTTACTTTGGCTGGTCTTAATATCTGCTAACAACTTTTGAATATTGTCATTGTCTGTCTCTGTTGGCCCCGTAACCGTATCCAGTTGGGTCACATTATTGATCTCACTATCTTTCAAAACGACCACACTAATCGAATACTCTGAGTAATTTGACGTCGAATTGATATGATTGGTAAAACCGACAAACTGTTGCAAAGCATAGAGAGAAAATGAACTAACTAAGATGGCAAGCGTCAAAAAGAAGACCGTAAACTTCTCAGCTTTTTTATAAACAATCAGCAGTAGTCCTACTAAAGCAGCTAATAAAACGAGAACTGCAGAAATAATATTCAGGTATCTAAAAGCTAAAATGTTGTGTCTAAAAATCAAGAACAGCAAAAAACCACCCAACAATAGATAAATGGTTAATAAGACTATGTTAATATTTCGTTTCATGTTGCCAGAACGAGTTCTCTTTGAACGTCTATTCATGTTAATCCCCTATACGTTAATAATTAGGATTATTATATCACAATTATGAAAGAAATTCCAATTATTCCCACCATTCTCAGCGTTTTCATTCACTTCTGTATGCTTTATTTACTTTAAAAGTATACTAACTTCATTTCTCGATGACAAATTAAAAAGACAAGGGCATTTTATCTTGCCAGCTTGTCTTTCATTTTTATTTAACGTGGTTTGAAAATTCTTTTTGACTCTTTTCGATAGCCTTTTTACTTTCTTCTTCCCACTTAGCCTTAGCTTCATCAAATTGTTTCTTGGTAACAGGATCTTTTTGCAGTCTCATGTACTTGTAGTTATTTCCATCACCTTTGATTCCCACTAGAGAGTAAGCACGTGTAAAGGGAGTTACTTTGGTTACAGAGGCTGTACCACCATTTGACATCGTAGACATGATCAGAGAACTATCAATCATCCAAGCTTGAGCTTCAGCGTATTTTTCATAACGCTTAGCAACATTTTGATTCTCAGCGTCTGCTTCTTTTAGAAGTTTCGTATAGGTATCAAGTCCTAGACTCTTGATGAGTTCTTGGTCTTCCTTAGCATCTAGACCGAAAATTTTGAGATAAAAACCATCTTCGGCATTAAATGGATCCAGATAAGTTGACGGATCTTGGTAATCACCAACCCAGCCATCAAAGTTCAAATCGTAATCACGAGCTGCTGGATTTGGTGCTAGGAAAGCGACATTCCCAAACTCATCCGTTGAAAGTTGCTGAACATCAATAACGACATTATAAGAACCTAGTACTGTTTCAAGTGTTTGTTTAACCGAATTCATACCAGAAACCGCATTTTTATTGGTTTGATCAACTGGGATGTCCAAATGAATCGGGAAGGTCACCCCTTGGGCTTCCAATTCCTTTTTAGCTTCCGCAAATTTTGCTTGGGCTTTTTCCTTGTTGAAATAACCGTCTTGGGCATCTGCTAAGTTGATTCCTGACCATTCTGTTCCATACTGAACAAGTTTAGAAGAAACCACTTCTCCAAAACTCTTATCTCCCACCTGCACAAATGTCGGGGGAACAAGGGTATTACGAAGGGTCTTACTTGCTGCTTCTTGCCCGTTAGATTGAGCAGAGTAGGCTGTCCGATCGATGGCAAAGTTCAAGGCCTGACGGAAATTTTTATTTGAAATCGCTGTTTGAGTTGATTTCTTTTGCTGGTCTGAGTTTTTTGCAGTATGGTTATAGGCTTTACGGTTAACGTTAAAGTTGAAGTACCAAGAAGTCTTGTCTTGTAAGCTATAAACAATATTGTCTTGGTATTTTTCTTTTGTCTTAGCATAGCTCGAGCTATTTGGATAGACTCCCGCAAGCGTATAGGCACCACTTTCAAAGTTTCGAATGGTCATCTCCTGATCAGAGCCATCAAAGTAAGCCAATTTAACTTTTTCAATGGTGACTTTCTCATGATCATAGTAGTTAGGATTCTTCACATATTCGATGGAAGATTTTGATGTGAAATCTTTTAACAAGTAAGGTCCATTGTAAAGGATACTGTTTGGCGTCAAGGTTCCAAATTCTTTATCTTTTGATTTCAAAAACTCTTCGTTAACCGGGAAAAGGATACTATTGGTGGTCTTTGAGTTCCAGTATGGCTCTGGTCGAGTCAAAGTGTACTCAACCGTATAGTCATCCAAGGCTTTGACACCAACTGTTGTGAAGTCATTGGTCGCACCTGTCACATAGTCATTCAATCCCTTAATAGAGTTTTGGATGAGATCCATGGCTTGACCCTTGTTGTCCGCAGCATACTTAATCCCAGTGACAAAGTCTTGGGCTTTGACTGGAGCGTACTCTTCTCCATCAGCAGTGTACCACTTGGCATCTTTTCTGAGTTTATAGGTATAGGTTAAACCATCCGCCGAAACTGACCAATCTTCAGCTAGAGCTGGCGTTAGATTCCCATAGCTATCATTTTCTAGCAAACCATCCACAAGATTGGTAATCACTGAAGTGTTATCTGCATAATAGTCTAAAAGATAGTTAAATGTCGTCGGATTTGCACTAAATGTTGATGAGAAAGTGCTTGTATCAGTATTTGACTGTCCACAAGCTGTCAGTAAAATTCCTGTAGCTAGGACAAGACCAGTTCCGATGAGTCTTTTTTTCATGTTCATCCTCTACTCCTTTATGTTACTTTTTATAACATAGACATATTTTATCAAATTTATCTTAAATTGTAAAGTTTCCGATTCTTTTATAGATGAATGATGAACCTAGTCAAATAAAAAGAAAGGAAGCGCTGCATTTTGCATCTTCCTTTCTTATAGATTATTTAACGTGTTTTTCTAGCTCTTTTTGGTATTTGGCATTTGTTTCAATCTTTTCTTTCTGCCATTTCTTGAGAGCTTCTTCGTATTCTTTTGTAGTCACGACATCATTTTGCAACTCCAAACCTTTGAACACAAATGGATCTCCCTTGATTCCGACTTGAGAGTATGCTTTTGTGAATGGAACAGTACGGCTAACAGTTGGAGAACCACCTGAAGAAGCAACTGGGATCAAAAGCGAACTATCAGATACCCAAGCTTGCGCTTTAGCGTATTTTTCGTAACGCTTATTGAGGTCGCTTGTTTCAGCTGCGGCATCATCCAAGAGTTTCTTGTATTCGTCTAGACCTACTTGAGCCATCACTTCTGGATCTTTTCCACGAGTGATACCCAAGTGTTTAAGGGCAGAACCCTTCTTAGCATCAAGAATGTTTAGGTAGGTAGCTGGGTCTTGATAGTCTGGTCCCCAACCAGTTCCATTCAAGTCGTAGTCTTTTTGCGCTGGAACCTTAGCTTGAGACGTAATGCTCATTTTCTCATTATCGGTCATTTGAAGGACATCGACAATGACATTCTCCGTACCAAGTGTTGATTCGATAGACTGCTTGAGTGAGTTGGTTTGTTGAACGGCAATGACATCAGTCTGTTCAACTGGAACATCCAAACGGATTGGGAAGGTCACACCCTTAGCCTGCAATTCTGCCTTAGCCTTCGCAAAGGCTGCCTTGGCTTTTTCAGGACTGTAAAGCGTATCCTTACCATCAGTAAGGGCTACATCTTTCCATTGGTCTCCATAAGAAACCAGCTCTGCTTGTGCCAACTCTCCAAATGTCTTTTCACCTACTTGAACATAGTCATGAGGTACTAGACTGTTACGGATAATTTTATCCGCACCTTCTTCACCATTCAACTGAGCCGTGTAAGAATGACGGTCAAGGGCAAAGTTCAAGGCTTGACGGAAGTTCTTGTTGAGAAGAGCTTCTTTTGTTGATGTTTTTTGAGCCTCGTCTGTTTTGGCTGTTTTATTGTAAGACTGGCGGTTTACGTTAACAGTGAGGTAGTAGCTTGTCGCTTCTTGTGGACTATAGACAATCTTATCTCCGTACTCTTTCTTAGTTGACTCAAAGTTTGAGCTTGTTGGGAAGAGACGAGCTGTTGTATAGGCACCCTGCGTAAAGCTTCGAATCAAGGATTCTTGGTCGGAACCATCATAGAAGGTTAGTTTGATGTTGTCAATCTTAACATTGTCCTTGTCCCAATAGTTTGGATTCTTTTCATACTCAATGACTGATTTTGAAGTCAATGATTTCAAAAGGTAAGGACCGTTATAAAGAATACTTGATGGTGTTGGCGCACCGTAGTCGCTCCCTTTAGAATTCAAGAATTCTTCATTAACTGGCATCATAGTAGCAGTTGTAACCTTAGAATTCCAGAAACTTTCTGGTTTGTTAAGCGTGTATTCTACCGTGTAATCATCAACAGCCTTAACTCCTACAGTAGAGAATTCATTGCTTTCTCCACTGATATATTCTGCCAAACCTTTGATAGAATCTTGAAGGAGAGAGAGGCCGTCTGATTTGCCATCAGCCGCGTGTTTCAGACCAGTAACAAAGTCCTTGGCCTTGACCTCAGCATACTCTTCTCCTTCAGAAGTATACCATTTTACACCCTTACGGAGTTTGTAGGTATAAGTCAAACCATCTTTAGAAACGGACCAGTCTTCTGCAAGTGATGGAATTAAGTTTCCATACTTATCATTTTCCAAAAGGCCATCGACAACGTTGGCTATAACGTCAGAAGTTGAGCTCTTGCTCGTCACGCTGTAGTCCAAAGATGATGGATCCATAGCATAGACATATGAAAATGTCTTGGGAGCATCAGCCTTTTTTTCACCTTGCCCACAAGCTGTTAACAGAAGGGCTGCACTCAAAACAGCACCTGCTCCTAAGAGCCACTTTTTCGATCTCATAAGTAATCTCCTTTAAGATAGTATTTTCACCATTATACCCTATTTTTTTATAAAAGCAAGGGCTTTCGCATAATTTTTTAGAAAATTCTAACAAATATTTTTTAAAGATTTTTCAATACAATTTTTAGTAAAAAACCTCAAGCTTCAAAAACTTGAGGTTTGCTCATTTTAGTCAGTCAGTTCCACACAGAAAGCATCCCACGGAGCCAAGACCTGTTTTTCAACTGCTTCTTGAGTCACAGTGTTTTCAATCAAGACAGATTTAACTTTTCCTTCTACTGAAAAGTTTTGTTTTTCATTGGACAAGTTAGCCACAACTAGGAAGCGACGGTCTCCATCCTTACGGATATAAGCAAAGACCTTATCAGCTGTATCAAGCAATTCAAAATCAGCTCGAATCAGCCAGTTGTTCTCCTTACGGATTTGAACCAGTTTTTGGTAGGTATAAAAAATAGAATCTGGATTTGCTAGTGCTTCTTGAACGTTGATTTCTTCGTAGTTTGGATTAACTGCCAACCAAGGTTGACCAGTTGAGAAACCAGCATTTTTGCTTTCATCCCATTGCATCGGGGTACGGGCATTATCACGTCCGATGACACGGATACTATCCATAATTTCCTCGAGCGGAACACCTTTTTCAAGTGCCTCACGCGCATAGTTGAGGGATTCAATATCTTCTACTTGATCCAGTGTTTCAAAAGGATAGTTGGTCATCCCAATCTCCTCACCTTGGTAGATATAAGGAGTCCCTCTCATCAAATGAAGCAGAATTGCAAAGGCTTTGGCAGATTTTTCACGGTATTCTTGGTCATTTCCCCAGATAGAGACGATACGAGGAAGGTCATGGTTGTTCCAGAAGAGGGAATTCCAGCCGTCTTCAACTCCTAACTCTGTCTGCCATTTGTTGAAGATTTCTTTTAACTTACTGATATTCAGTTCTTTTTGATAGTGCCACTTAGGTTGCCCTTCCTGATACTGAAGACAGATATGCTCAAACTGGAAGACCATAGACAATTCTTGCCCCTTTGGATCAGAGTAGAGTTTGGCAATTTCTGGTGTCGCCCCCCAAGTTTCTCCCACTGTCAAGAGATCTTTATCCCCAAAAGTTACCTGATTCATTTCCTTGAGATAAGGATGGAGCATAGGACCGTTATTAACTATCTTCTCATTAGGAATCTTACCAATCATGTCAATGACATCCATACGGAAACCACCAATACCTTTATCAATCCAGAAGTTCATCATCTCATAAATTTTCTTGCGAAGTTTTTCATTTTCCCAGTTGAGATCGGGCTGTTTCTTACTGAAAAAGTGGAGATAGTATTGACCCGACTTCTCATCGTATTCCCAAGCAGACCCACTAAAGATAGACTCCAAATCATTGGGCTCATCTCGCCAGATATAGTAGTCACGTTCAGGGCTGTCAGGATTTTCACAGGCCTCGACAAACCAAGCATGTTCATCCGAGGTATGATTGACCACCAAGTCCATGATGATACGGATATCACGTTTCTTAGCTTCTGCGATCAGTTGGTCCATGTCCTCCATGGTCCCGAAAATAGCTGCAATCGCTTGATAATCAGCAATATCATAACCATTATCATCCATAGGACTGTCATAAACAGGAGAAAGCCAAATCGCTGTAATTCCTAACTTAGCTAGATAGTCCAACTTACTTGTAATTCCTAGCAAATCACCAATGCCATCTCCGTTGCTGTCCATAAAACTCTTGGGATAGACTTGATAAACCACGGCATTGTGCCACCATTTTTCTTGCATCTGTTTACCTCATTATTTTAATATTCTACAGTCTATGATAGCGCTTTTTAAAACTTAGTGCAAGCGTTTGCCTAATCTTTTTGATTTCTTTTTTAGCTCCGTAGTTTCCTAACTCCCATTTTTTTTATATAATAGAGGTCAGAGGTAAAAAAATGAAAAAACAAGCTTTTAGTTCTGAACAATATTTAAATCTACAACGCGACCACATTTTGGAGCGTATTAACCAATTTGACGGCAAGCTTTACCTGGAGTTTGGCGGCAAAATGTTAGAAGATTTCCACGCTGCTCGTGTACTGCCTGGTTATGAACCTGACAACAAGATCAAGCTCTTGCAGGAGATGAAGGAGCAGGTTGAGGTTGTGATTGCTATTAACGCTAGCAACATCGAGCATTCCAAGGCACGTGGCGACCTAGGCATTTCTTATGACCAAGAAGTGCTTCGTTTGATTGACAAATTCAATGAGCTGGGGATCTTTGTCGGTTCTGTTGTCATCACACAATATGCCGGACAACCCGCTGCAGATACCTTCCGAAACCAGCTCGAGAAAAATGGAATTGATTCTTATCTTCATTATCCAATTAAAGGATACCCGACTGATATAGACCACATCATTTCTCCCGAAGGTATGGGGAAAAACGACTACATCAAAACCAGTCGCAACTTGATTGTCGTAACCGCTCCTGGACCTGGTTCTGGAAAATTGGCAACTTGTATGTCCAATATGTACCACGACCAACTTAATGGCATTAAGTCTGGTTACGCTAAGTTTGAAACCTTCCCAGTTTGGAATCTTCCCCTTCATCATCCAGTCAATTTGGCCTACGAGGCTGCAACCGCAGACCTTGACGATGTCAATATGATTGACCCTTTCCATCTCCAAACCTACGGAGAAACCACTGTCAATTACAACCGTGATATCGAAATTTTCCCAGTGCTCAAACGTATGTTGGAACGCATTCTCGGTGAATCTCCATACGCTTCACCAACAGACATGGGTGTCAACATGGTTGGCTTCGCTATTACAGATAATGAGGCTGCTATCGAAGCTTCTAAACAAGAAATCATCCGTCGCTATTATCAAACTGTTCTTGATTTTAAAGCTGAAAAAGTCGGAGAAACTGCTGTCAAGAAGATTGAACTTCTCATGAACGACCTCGGTATCACACCTGCAGACCGTAAGGTTGCTGTCGCAGCACGTCAAAAAGCGGAAGAAACTGGCGGACCTGCCCTAGCTCTCGAATTGCCATCTGGCGACATTGTCACTGGTAAAAACTCTGAACTCTTTGGCCCTACAGCTGCTGCCTTGATCAACGCCATTAAGAAATCTGCTACTATCGACAAGGAAGTGAAATTAATCGAGCCTGAAGTTGTCAAACCAATCCAAGGCCTTAAAATCAACCATCTAGGTAGCCGTAATCCGCGCCTGCATTCAAATGAAATTTTGATTGCACTTGCCATCACAGCTATGGAAAACCCTGACGCCGCGCGTGCCATGGAAGAACTTGGTAACCTCAAAGGTAGCGAAGCCCACTCTACCATCATCTTGACCGATGAAGACAAGAATGTCCTTCGCAAACTAGGTATCAACGTAACCTTTGACCCTTACTACCAATACGATCGCTTGTATCGTAAGTAAAAACTCAAACCTCTCCTTTCTCGGAGAGGTTTTCTCTCTATCTCAACAGCATCCTTTATGTTATAATGAAAGAAGAAAACTGAAAGGAACGACCATGTCAAAAGAAGTTATTGTCGAAAGTTTTGAACTAGACCACACCATTGTTAAAGCACCCTATGTTCGCTTGATTGGGGAAGAAACAGGGCCAAAGGGAGATGTTATCTCCAACTTTGATATTCGCTTGGTACAACCAAACGAAGACTCTATCCCTACCGCTGGCCTTCACACCATTGAGCACCTCTTAGCCAAACTCATTCGTACCCGCATTGACGGCATGATTGACTGCTCACCCTTCGGTTGCCGTACTGGTTTCCATATGATTATGTGGGGACGTCACACCAGTGCTGAGATTGCAGCTGTTATCAAGGATTCTCTAAAGGAAATTGCTGAAACTACTACTTGGGAAGATGTGCCTGGAACAACCATCGAATCTTGCGGAAACTACAAAGACCACAGCCTCTTTTCTGCTAAAGAATGGGCTAAACTCATCCTAGAACAAGGTATTTCAGATGATGCCTTTGAACGCCATGTCATCTAAACGCAAAAGAACCAGTTACAATAACTGGTTCTTTTTTATTCTCAAAATCTTGATTTAGGCTTTCTCGCGAATGACCAAGACTCCATCTTCCATGTCTGCTTCCAGATGTTTGGCATCTAGGTGATCCAAGTGGAAGTCCGTCACCTTATCACGGATTTGTTGTTCAACTACACGACGGAGAGGACGAACACCCATGATTTCATCATAACCTTCTTCTGTGATAAAGTCCTTAGCTGCTTGGCTGACTTCCAAATCAATGTCTTTCTTAGC
Organism: Streptococcus sp. Z556; assembly: GCF_053010225.1. Classification (NCBI taxonomy): domain Bacteria; kingdom Bacillati; phylum Bacillota; class Bacilli; order Lactobacillales; family Streptococcaceae; genus Streptococcus; species Streptococcus sp. Z556. The sequence continues at coordinate 2,737 of NZ_JBRKNU010000001.1, read as the reverse complement.
CAAGGTTTGGTTGACCTCAGCCAACATCAAGTCCACAATCTTAGAAAGATCTTCCTTATTTAAGTGTGAGAACTCGATAACAGCGTTAAAGCGGTTAAGGAACTCTGGACGGAAGAATGGTTTCAAACGATCCATCAATTCTGGTTTGTCCGCATCTTCTGTCAAGTTGGCTTCATAACCAAATCCAGCATTTGATGTTGCGATAATGACAGTGTTTTTAAAGTTCACGGTATTTCCTTGGCCATCTGTCAAACGACCATCATCCAAGACTTGGAGGAGAAGGGTAATGACTTGAGGATCCGCCTTTTCAATCTCATCCAAGAGAATGATAGAGTAAGGATTACGACGAACACGTTCTGTCAAGGTATTGCTATTGTCATCATACCCCACATAACCAGCTGTTGTACCGATTAGCTTAGATACAGCTGTGCGGTCACTGTATTCAGACATATCTAAACGGATAATCGCATCCTTAGTTCCAAACATATCGAGCGCCAATTGCTTAGCAAGCTCCGTCTTACCAACCCCAGTTGGCCCTACAAAGAGGAAGCTACCGATTGGGCGATTGCCTTCATCAAAACCAGCACGGTTACGACGAATAGCACGAGCCACTGCTTCTACTGCCTTATCTTGACCGATAACCTTGTGTTCCAAACGATGAGCCATATCCTTGAGACGTTCGATGTCTGACGCTCCCATTTGTGATACTGGAATACCTGTCATTCGTTCCACAGATTCAGCCACATCATTGACAGTGGCAGTCACTTTCATATCTTCTGTGTGGTTTTCGACTTTTTTCTCCAATTCTGCAATGCGAGTCTTGGCATTAAGAGCTGCTTCAAAGTCCTCTGCCTCAACTGCTTTTTCTTGCTTGTCTTTTTCTGCCTCAATTTCCCGTTCAACAGCATGAACATCTGTTACTGGATGTTGAGCTGCCAAGTGAGCCGCCGTTACATCGACAAGGTCGATAGCCTTATCAGGCAAGCTACGTTGAGGAATGTATTGGATCGAATAATCCACTGCTGCTTTCAAGACTTCATCTGGCAAGATGACATTGTGGTGTTGTTGATAGAGGTCACGAATGCCTTGAAGGATTTTAAAGGTATCCTCTGCTGAAGGAGCATTGACCTTGACTTCGTTGAAACGACGAGCAAGGGCTGCATTCTTCAAGATAGTGTTACGGTATTCGTCCTGAGTTGTTGCCCCAATAACAGTCAACTCACCACGGGAGAGAGCTGGCTTGAGAATATCTGCAAGACCTTTAGAACCACTATCACCTCCGATTGAACCAGCGCCAAGGATTTGGTGAATTTCATCAAAGAAGAGGATAATATTCCCTGCTTCTTTTACTTCATTGACTAGGTTTTGAACGTTTTCTTCAAAGCTACCACGGTATTGAGTACCAGCCTCAAGACCTGAGATATCAATGGAAATGATTTCCTTATTCTTAATAGCAGCTGGAACATCTCCGTTCACAATGGCTTGCGCTAGACCTTCGACAACTGCTGTCTTACCAACACCTGCATCTCCGACCAGAACAGGATTGTTCTTGGTACGACGTGAGAGGATTTCAGAAGTTTCTTGAATTTCCTTGTTTCGACCGATAACAGGATCCAACTTGCCTTCACGAGCTTCCGCTGTCAAGTTACGACCTAGTTTAGCAAGGACACCGTCTTGTTTCATACCTGAAGCGTGTTGTTGCATTTGCGCATCAGATTCTGCATTTCCTGGTAATTGACCAGTTGCACGATACTGAGCAAATTCCTCAGGTGTCACTTCGCGTCCATTAATCAAGTAGCGACGGTTTTCAGAACTGTATCCTCGCATACCACCCATCAATTGGTTAAATAAATCATCCATGTTGTTAAAGTTATTAAAGTTGTTGTTCATATTCTTTACCTCGTTTAATATTGATTATTTGCGATCACTGATATTGACTATCTTTGACCTTTGTTTTAAAAAATTTAGACTAGCTATCTAGCTACTCTACGTATAATTTCTGGTTTTTCTTTTTTAAATAAGCCTTTTATCATCTTCTTTTCACAGTCTGTTAGATTAAACATAGGCCTCACCCCTTTCTCGGGATTCTATAGCTCATTATCAAAGACTAATTTCTTGAAAGTAAGCTATTTAAGGAATTCATTTTCCTTATGTTTCTACTATATCACATTGGTCAGTAAAAGTCAATAACTTTTTGACCAAATTTGACTATTTTTAAAAAATTTTTTGAAACACAAAAAAAGCCCCTAGAAAATAAATTTTCTAGAGACTTTCTCTATCAAGTTTAAGAGAGAAGTAGAATTCTCACTTACCAAGTTTCATGTTTCTTCTACGAAAGCTTAAGCTTTACGTTTTACGAAGAATACCAGTCCACTCAATGCCAAGACTACAAATCCAATTGCTGAGAAGATAGATGTTGCTTCACCTGTTTTTGGAAGTTCAGCTTTACCTTTAGTCTCCGTAGCTGGAGGTGTTGGTTTTGGTTCCTCTTTTTCTCCTGGAACATTTGGTTTTGTTCCTGGTTCATTTGGATCTGGCGTCGGAGCTGGATCTGGTGTTGGATCTGGCGTTGGTGCTGGATCCGGTGTTGGATTTGGATTTGGTGTTGGATTTGGATTTGGTGTTGGGTTTGGATTTGGTGCTGGGTTTGGATTTGGTGCTGGGTTTGGATCCGGTGTTGGGTTTGGAACAGTGTATTTATTTGTAAATACAACTGCTTTACCATCCGCATACGAAA